>JAOAHD010000007.1:0-319772 GCA_026415395.1 Candidatus Binatia bacterium
AGATGTGTATAAGAGACAGGGTGAGGATATCGCCAAACACCGCTTGGAACACGCGATGATCGAGCGGATTCCAAGCTTGCAACAAGAGGCTTCCGACCACCGCAACCGTGAGGCGAAACAAGGCCACGACAATGACCAACGCCACCAACACGGTGAGCACGAGGGCCACCACGGTTTCGAACCTCTGGTAAAGGCTTTGGACTTGCCAACTCGCCCGTAAATCCTGCCACCATTCCATCGCCTGGACCCTCCGTGGCTCTCTGTGCTGACGCCCGTCTGCTGGCACGGTCGGGGCCGTCGGTTCCGCGATGACTGCGGGGCGGGGTCACAGTTGGCTGGTTTGCCGCAAAACCTTGCGACAAGCCAGCGTTCGCGAAAGCACCCTACAGCACCCCGGCCAAGGCACCTCGCAGTCGCTCTTGCAACGTGGCCACAAGTTCCTTCACGCGCTGAGGCTCCATTCCGGTGACCATGGAGATCTCCGGAATGCTAAAGCCCTCGACAAAGTAGAGTTCGAAAACATCCTTCTCGGGGCGAGACCACGTTTGCACGAGATGCTGCACAGCCTCCAAAAGCTCGCGGCGCTCCGCGCTCACCTCGGGATTGGGAGCAAACGGATCGGGCACCAGCTCGCGGAGCTCGGTAATCACCGGCTCGTACTCGCGCACGATAATGTCCAAGGGCTGCTCCGCGTCGTAGCCGGCAGCAAGATCCTCTTCATCGGGCCGCTTGGTCTCCTGATCCACTGGCACCCGCTCCGCAGCCGCGCGTTGGAAAAACCGCCGCCGGCGACGCAACTCCTCGTGCAGCAAGCGGTACACCCAAATAAGCCAACCAACTGATGCTGGCTTGTCCCGCCACTTAGCCAGCACCTTTTGCACCACCGTGTCCACGACACCACGAGGGTCTACTGCGTGTGGTGGCAACTCCCCACTGAACTCGTCGTGCCGCACGTGGCGCCGCACGTGGTCGACCATGCGGCGGTAGTGCCGCTTGAGAAAATCGACCACCACTGCCTGTGGCTCTTGTGGGCCTTCCCCCTCGGGCAACGGTTCTGGCGCAAATTTGCCGGCCCGAAGGAGCGGTAGACGCTGGCGGCGGAGTTTCCGCTTCCACTCTTCTTCCTTCCGCTGGTGCCCTTTCACCCGCTCGACCTCGCGGACTAACGCGTCGAATGCCTTATCGAGAGACAAGATCGGCTCGCGTGCGCTCTTTTCGGTGTGGAGGATGTGCTTGGGTAAGCGCAACGTGAGGGCGGTATTGTACAACGTGCGGTGTGGGTTTTTTTCCAACAGGATGTGCAGGTGCACCCCGTCTGGCGGATAGTCCCGCAAATGTTTTTCCAACGATTGTAAGCGCCGGGTCAACTGCTTGCGCAGCAGCGGGTGGCCGTGCATCTCGCGGGTCACCAAATTCCACGTAAACGGCACAACTTGCGCCTGTGCTCCCTGCGGTTCGTTCATGACGTTCTCTACCTCCTCCGAATGAATGCTCGCGCCAGTTTAGGTCCGACACCAGCCGACTTGGGCCACTCCGTCGAGTGCGAATTGAACCGCAACGGCGGCCAGCAGCAGCCCCATTAACCGGTTGATGAGCTTCAGAGCTAATGGGCTGACCCGATGGATTCCGTAGATTGCTAAGGTAAAGATGCCGTAGCTGGCAATCGCCACTAGACCGATGACCAGAAAAAGGGTCACGCGCTGCCACACGGACTCGGCCTGGTGGAACAAAATCAAGGACGTGGAAATTGCTCCTGGGCCGGCGAGCATCGGAACCGCCAGTGGGCTCACCGCAATGTCCTCTTTTGCAGCACCAGCGAGAACTTCTTCGTTCGTCTCCTGTGCTGCCGAGCGCTGGCCATGCAACATATCTAACGCAATGCGCAGCAGTAAAATGCTTCCAGCAATTTGAAATGCGCCAGGGCTCACGTGCAGATAGCGAAAAATGCTCTCGCCCAGGAGGGTGAATACCACCAGAACGGCTGCCGCCACGCTGCAAGCGATGCGAGCCGTGCGCAGTCTGGCCTCCGGAGTCTGCTCCGGGGTCATCGCCAGAAACGCTGGCACAACGGCAATAGGGTCGACGATGACAAAGAGCGTGGTAAACGCGAGTACCGTGTATTCAAGCCAACCCATCGCCGCTGGCCATCGTCAAAGAACACGCGGATCGTACTCCGGCTAATGCGCCCGGCCGCCGCCACCGCGTTCCACAGCGCGACGCGGGCCGGGGAGGTATTCCACCGAGGGCACCCGACGCACCGGTTGTGGATATAACTCCATCAGCTCTAACACCTCGGTGGGGATATCGCTGCGCACCGGGAGGCCCAGCTCGCGCGCCTTTTGCACGGTGATAGGGAAGTCATGCGTCCATGTCCCAGTGGAAAGCAGCTCCGCGAGGCGTTGCGCATTTTCTGGGGTTTGGCTGCGCGTCAGGAGCTCGGCCACGGCGTCGCGCACTTGATGAATGGCCTTTTCGGCAACGTCGGCGAGGATCAACGTTTGGTCGTCGACTTCCGCTACCGGCTTTTGCCGAACCACCTTCAGGAGCGAGGCCGCAGGATACTGTCCCAATTGAGGGTCTACCGGGCCCAGCACCGCATGGGGCGACATTACGATTTCGTCCGCCGCTAACGCAATCAAAGTGCCGCCGGACATGGCGTAGTGGGGGACAAAAACGGTCACGTTCCCTTTGTGCTCCCGCACCGCGCGGGCAATTTGCAGAGAGGCGAGCACCAGCCCGCCGGGCGTATGCAAAACAATATCCAGGGGCACCTCGGGGTCGGTGAGCTCACAGGCCCGCATGACTGCCTCAGCGTCCTCGATGTCGATGTAACGAACCACGGGAAACCCCAGCAGGCTCATGGTCTCTTGCCGGTGAACCAACAGGATCACGCGGGAACCGCGCCGCTTCTCGATCCGCGCAATCAAGCGCTGCCGGGCGTTTTCGAGCAAACGCTGCCGCAGTACGGGCTGTAGCGCCGAAAAAATGAAGAACAACCAAAATAGATCCCCAAAACTCATGTTGCCTCCGCTCGTGTTGTCGTTGCCGTGCCGCCACTCGGCGGCAGCGCTACTTAACACGAGCCGCTCGCGACTAGCCACCCCAATTGCGACTGCGGTACGTGCCCTGTCCGTCGTTTATTTGAATTCGACCGGCACCTTCTTCGCAGGGACACGCTTGGGCAGTCTCACGTGCAACCGGCCGTGACGAAACTTGGCTTCGGCTTTCTCAGCAGCGACCGGAACTGGCAAGGGAATCCACCGCGTAAATGCGCCGTACGCGCACTCGGAATACCAATAGCCCTCGCGTTTCTCCTCTCGCTCGCGCTTCTTCTCGCCGCGCAAGACCAGGTAGTCGCCCACGACCTCCAGGCTAAAGTCGTCCTTGCTGAGCCCGGGAAGCTCGACCGTCACTTCCACGGCATCGGCGGATTCTGCCACTTCAATAGCCGGAAGGCCCCACCCCTCCCATGAGGGGAGCGCAACGGTTTCGCCACCCACAGCGAGCTCGCCAGTAAGACGGCGCCGCCAGCGTGTTATTGCTCGCTGCACGTCGTCGTACAAGCGCCCGAGCGTCTCGCGCCATTTTTCCGGCAGCCAGTTTGCCATGATGCCCTCCTCCTCCGTTCATGGGTCCGGGGCCCAGCGCAGTGGGCAGCGGAGTCTGCGCTGCCCACTGCCTGTTCCTTAGCTGACCTTCACCTCGATCTTCCGCGGTTTTGCCTTCTCCGCTTTGGGCAGATGCAAGGTCAACACTCCGTGCTTGAAGTCAGCGGAGATTTTCTCTTGGTCGATCACTTCGCTCAACTCGAACTGCCGGAAGAAATTCGGCAATTCGAATTCGCGCCACACGGGCTCTCCCGGCGCTGCGTGCCTCGGCGTTCCGCGGATGGTCAGGACGTCCTCTTCCACACGGACCTCCAAGTCGTCCTTCCCCACGCCCGGTAGATCCGCCACTAGTACGAGCTCTTCTGGCGTTTCGTAAATATCTACAGCGGGAGCCACGTAACGGTCTTCAGCGCGTGTGGCTTCGCGGCTCGGCGTTGGCTGCACGCTCCCTGTGGTTGCTGCAACGGTCTTTTCTGCCATGGTTTTCACCTCCTTGTTGAATTGCGCGCTGGCATCACCCGACCTGTACGGCAATCGCCTTGGGCTTGGCCTGTTCGGCCTTCGGCAAGGTGATTAGGAGTACACCGTTTTTATATTCCGCTTTGGCCTTGGCCTCGTCGACCTCGACCGGTAGTTCGATCCGACGGGAAAACTTCCCCGACGATCGCTCCTCGCGGTGAATCGCTTCCGACTTGCCGGTGGCAGTGCGCGGTTTCTCGCCGCTTATCGTCACGCTGTTGCGCAAAGCAGTGATCGTCACCGAGTTCGGGTCGACCCCCGGGACGAGCACCTCGACGTAAAACGCATCCTTATCCTCGTATACGTTTACTGGCGGATACCCGCGCTCTCCCCGCGCCGGCCACAAGCCTGTGCGCAAAAGCGACGGGAAGCGCAAGCCCGCACTTTCAAAGGCACGATCGATCTCGCGCCGTAATGCTTCGATTTCTTGGAATGGGTCCCAACGTGCCATGTCCGTTCCCTCCTTCTCTTCGATTGATTTCGCTCGCAACGAGCGGCAGTGCAGGTAAGCACCAATTGGACCACGTCAAGCGCGCCCGGCGTGTTCCATGCTGGCGCTCTCGTGACTTCACACTCAAGAAAACGTGCCGCGGCTGGATTTTCTCCCGTGGGCGTTGGTTGAACCATGCCGAGCGGTGCCTCGTGGCCCACGCTTGCGGGCTCTGTTAACCGCACGCGGCGTATGCCCGAAATGAAAGGCAGCGCCTCCTCGAAGCGTCTTTCCCCCGCTCCTAATGCCAGCCGCTCGCGTCGGGTGACCATCGCGGAATCGCGTGTGTCGCTGTTGCTCGCCCTGTGCCTCGCCTTTTCGGGCGCGGCGAGCCTTGCGCTCGAGGTCGTATGGATGCGCGAGCTCCGCTTGGCGTTTGGCTCCACGACTCTCGCGAGCAGTACCGTGCTCGTGGCCTACATGCTCGGCCTCGGGACGGGTGCGTGGCTCGGCGGGAACATCGCGAACCGATCCTCACGGGCGCTGCAGGTTTACGCTGCTCTCGAGATCATCGTCGGGTTGTACGCTTTGGCGGTGCCTTGGCTGAGCCGGCAGGGCGCAGCAACCATGGGCGGTTGGCTTGTAGACACGAACTTCTGGCTTGCGGCAGCCACACGGTTTGCCGCAAGCCAGCTCATCTTTCTCGTTCCCACGGTGGCCATGGGAGCGACGCTGCCCGTGGCGGTGAGCGCCGCCGGGGGCCCCGGCGGGGTGGGCCGCACGACGGCCCTGTTGTACGCGGCAAACACAGCTGGGGCTGTTGCCGGCGTGTTCGCCGCGACATTCTACCTCCTGCCCCGTTTCGGGCTCGTTGGCGCCAACACCGTGGCTGCGCTTACGGATCTTCTGCTCGGTGTGGCCGTGCTGCTCTGGGAACGTGCGACGCGCCCAGCGGCAGCGCCCGTTACTTCTGACCCTGGTGTGCAATTCGCGGCCAAGGCAGCACCGGCACAATTACCGGCGCGCCTGTGGCCGCTGCTCGCCGTGTACGCCGGGATCGGCTTTGTCGCCCTCGCGCACGAGGTGTGTTGGACTCGGGCGTTGGCGGCAGTGTTCGGGTCGTCCAGCTACGCCTTCGGCACGATGCTGGGAACTTTTTTGCTCGGCATCGCGCTCGGCAGTTGGGCGATGCGCCGTCGGGCGGACACGTTGCGAAGTCCCGGTTATGTCGCCGCGGTGCTCGTCGTGGCCCTCAGTGTGGCGTCGCTTGCGACCTTCAAGATCTTGTTCTGGCTTCCGGCTTGGTTTCCCTGGGCGTTCGTCTACCTGGGAGGCACGTACGAGGCGGCAATGACGAGCACTGTCTTCCTCGCGCTCGTGGCCATGTTGCCACCGACGACGATCCTCGGGAGCTTGTTCCCCTTGCTGGTGGCATTGATCGCGCGTACCGGACAAAGTGCCGGCTGGTCGGTGAGCCAAGCATATGTGTGGAACACGGTCGGGTCGGCCCTCGGAGCCTTTGCAGGCGGATTTTTATTGTTGCCTGCGGTGGGCCTGCAGAACGCACTCAGCCTTCTTTCGTCCCTCACTGCTGCCTTCGCGGGCGTGCTCGCCGTGTGGCAGCGCGACCACGTTGGAAGGCGTCGCGCAGCGGTCATCGTCGCAGCTGCGCTACTCGTAGCGGGTATTTGGCTGGCCGGCCCGCGCGTGAAACCTGAAGAGCTTACCCGTGGCGTTTACCGATTTCCGCTGGCGGAAATCGACGTCGGAGTTGCCCCTGTGGCGCTGCGCGGGCCGTTAGAAGGGGAACTCTTGTTTTACCACGACGGCTGGAATGCCACCGTGTCCGTCCATCGCATCCTCGGAGAGTTGAGTTTGCGGGTAAACGGTAAGGCTGATGCGAGTACGCGCGGCGACTTGCCTACCCAAGTGTTGCTCGGCCACCTCGGATACTTCTTCCGCCCTGCCGCGCAGAATGTCGCGATCGTTGGCCTAGCCTCGGGCATCACCGCAGGCAGCGCGACGTTGTACGGTGCCCGGCGCATTGACGTCATCGAAATCGAGCCGGCCATGGTTGCGGCCTCACGTTGGTTCGACCACGTCAACCTCCGGCCGCTCGAGCACCCCGCAGTTCGTTTGATTGTCGACGACGCGCGTGCCTTTCTTGCGGGGAAACGTGAAGCCTACGACTTGATTCTTTCCGAACCGTCGAACCCGTGGATGGCTGGTCCGGCCAATTTGTTCACCCGTGAATTCTTCCATCAGGCCGGGCGTGCACTGCGGCCGCACGGTCTATTGGTGCAGTGGCTACAACTGTATGCCATGCCGCCAGAGGCGGTGGCGGCTGTGCTCCAAGCGTTGCTGGAAACGTTCCCGCATGTTTACGGGTTTGCTCCGGGGCACGGAGAGACTGACCTCCTGTTGGTCGCGAGCCGGCAGCCGATTGAGCCCACGGCTTTTCCCTCCTGGGAAAGCTTGCCCACTGGTGCGCGGCGGGACTTGGTACGAGCTGGTGTATTCGATGAGGCAGACGTGCGGGCGCTTCTTTACCTCACGCCCGGCGCGATTCGCGCGCTGGCGGCGCGCGCTCCGAAAGTCAACAGCGACGACAATATGTTCGTCGAACTCACCGCCCCCCGCGCTTTGTACGCGGATCCCACCGGGCCGGAGAACTGGGAAGCGATCGATGCGCACGCTTCAGAGCTTGCCGAGTTTTGGCTCCGCTCGCTCCCTGAGGCGGATAGTTCCGCCATGGCGGAGCTGGCATTGGCTTACTTGCGACGGGAAGCGGCCGCGCAGGCTGAGGCGCTGGTCCAGAGAGAGCAGCAGGGCAGAGGCAAGGAACTGGCCCGTGCTGTGCGTGCCCAACTGGATTTCGAGCAACAGGAGGCAAGTGCAGCAGCCCTCGACCGCCTGGTGACGGAGCTCAGGCAGGTTGTGTCCGCGTTCCCGGATTCGTACGCCATGCGTTACCTGCTGGCGCAAGCAGAGTACGACTCGCAAAACCACACGCGCGCGTTGTCGCAAGTAGACAAGGGACTCCAACGCCGCCCAGAAGACTTACGGTTGCGGCGGCTGCGTCTGCGAATCCTCCTGGCACTCGGGTGGGCAAACGAAGCCTGGAAAGAGGCGCAAGAGCTGCTGCCCTCGCCGCTGAAGGAGCGAGACATCGAACTTTATTGGGACGCCGCACAAGCTGCAGCAGCGAGCGGGCAGGTGAACGAAGCCATCCGGCTTACGGAAATTTATCTCGACTACCATCCCGACTCACCGGAGCAGTGGAGCTTCCTGGCCGCGCAGTACAAC
The DNA here is from genome assembly GCA_026415395.1 of Candidatus Binatia bacterium. Classification (NCBI taxonomy): domain Bacteria; phylum Candidatus Binatota; class Binatia (SeqCode); species Binatia bacterium. The sequence goes on from JAOAHD010000007.1 coordinate 7,864, forward strand.
GCATCCGGGCAGCCGCAGGCGGCGGCGCGCGCCCGCAGCAACGCCGAACAAGCGAAACGCAACACGATTCTTAGTTTGCACATGCAAGCGCGGAGAACAGCGCTCGCTGGCGACCAGACGGGAGCACTTGCGCTACTACGGAACGTGTTGCTGTTCGACCCCAGCTACACCCGAGCGCGACATGACTTGGAAGCGCTCGAACGCGGGGACGCCCTTTCATGGTGAGTCTGCTGCCTGTGGGCTGACGGGCACGGGCTCGGCCGGGAAGTAGGCATACACGCGCGTCCCTTGCCCGAGGGTGCTCTCAATGCGCAACGCACCGCCGTGTGCTTGCAAGATATGCTTGACGATCGCGAGCCCGAGGCCGGTGCCACCCAATTCTCGCGAACGGGCGCGATCGACGCGATAAAACCGCTCCGTTAGCCGTGGGAGATCGCGACTTGGAATCCCGATGCCCGTATCGGCCACACAAAGTTCGATCCAACTCCCCTCGGGATTCGGAGGGCGCAAATGCGTGCCGCAAGCCAAGTTTGTGGGGGTTGCGCGTACGCTGACGCTCCCCCCTTCCGGGGTGTACTTGATGGCGTTGTCGACCAAGTTCACCAACACTTGCTCCACCCTGTCCGCGTCGCCGATCAGTGCCGGCAAGTACGACGGAAGTTCTGCGCGGAGTTCGATGTTCTTCGCACGCGCCAGCGGGGCGAGCTCCTCCAGCAGCCGCGACACCAGGTCGACCGCATTTACCGCAGCCATCTGCAACGGCGCCTTGCCCAATTCAAGGTTCGACAAGACCAAGAGGTCGTCGACCAGGCGGCTCAAGCGCTCGGCATGTCGCTCGATCACAGTCAGGAACGCTCGGGTTTGCTCGCGATTCTGCAATGCGCCTGCAAGTAACGTTTCTGCATACCCGCGGATCGAGGTGAGCGGAGTACGAAGTTCGTGGGAGACGTTGGCAATAAAGTCGCGCCGCGCCATCTCGAGCCGTTTGGTTTCCGTAACGTCACGGGCCACCACGAGCAGCAGCATTTCGGAGGCAGTGGGCCGTACCACCGGTGCCACCCGCACTTGCAACACCCGCTCGTTGGGTAAGGGAATTTCCGCTTCGGCTGCGCTGTGCGTTGCACTCGCCTGCCGCACGAGGGCAACCAGCTCGGGTTGGCGTGCAACAGCGACCAACGGCTTTCCAACCAAAGGCGCCCCCGCACCGAAGCAACGCTGAGCCTCTTCGTTGCAGAGCCGCACTTCACCTTCAGCATCGAGGACCAGCACGCCTTCGTGCATGCTGCTCAATGTGGCGGCGAGAAGGGCGCGTTCTTCTTCGGCTTGAGCGAACCGACGGTGATAGCGGTTGGCGAGCGCGAACACGGCACGCTCGACATCGCCGAACAGCGCACTCGTGGTTGGAATGATCCCGGTAGCGGTTTTTGCTCCAGCTTCGGACAAGCCATCAATCGTATCCCGAAGCTCGCGCAAGCGTTGGCGAACAACCCAGAGGCCAACAGTACCAGCAAGGATGCACGTGCTTACCAGCACGACGCAGAGCGTGCCCCACATGAGTGCTCCGTGGCGGCCAGCCGTAAGTCAACTGCTTGCCGCCATTCCGTCTTGCTCACGCCTTTTCATCCAACGCCCGCTCATCGAATTTGTAGCCAACGCCTCGCACAGTCACGATGAGCTTTGGGTCGCTGTCATCAATTTCGATTTGCTTGCGCAAGCGGCGAATATGGACATCGACGGTGCGCGGTTCCACATGAGTATCTTCGCCCCACACCAGGTCGAGAATTTGCAGCCGATCCCAAACACGATTGGGATTAAGCACGAAGAAGCGCAAAAGCTCGAACTCCTTGCGTGACAGTTCGACCCGCCGCCCCTCCACGAACACCTCGTAACGGTCGAAATCGACCCGCAAGCGCCCGCGTTCATACACCTCACCGGGTCGCTGTGCTGGCTCAGCGCCGCCGCTCCGCCGCAGCACGGCGCGTACCCGGGCTAACAGCTCGCGCACGCTAAATGGCTTCGTGACGTAATCGTCGGCACCGAGCTCCAAGCCAACGATGCGGTCAGCCTCATCCGCTTTGGCAGTGACCATAATCACCGGCACCCGCCGCAACACCGGGTCTTCCCGCAACCGGCGACAAACTTCCAGGCCGGGAAGAGTGGGGAGAGCCAGGTCGAGCACGACGAGATCCGGCGTCTGCCTACGGGCTTTCTCTAACGCAGCCGCACCGTCGGTGGCCGTGGTTACCGCATATCCCTCCTGCTGCAAGTTGAACCGCAGGAGCTCCAAGATATCGGGGTCATCTTCCACGACGAGGACACGCCGCCCTTGCGGTGTCGGGGCCATGAGCGCTGTGGTGTGGAGAGAACCCAAGGCTGCGTTCATCATACGGAAGGGGGCACGATGTCGAGATGGCGGATGCTTTTCCCGCGCACCATGAAGACCACCATTTCTGCAATGTTCGTCGCGTGGTCGGCAATGCGCTCGATGTATTTGGCCACGAACATCAGGCGAATCCCGCGGGTGATCGTATGCGGGTCCTCGACCATGTACGACAACAACTCGCGAAACACTTGGTGGGTGATGGAGTCGATTTGGTCGTCGTCGCGGCAGACCTTGAGCGCAAGGTCGACATCTTCGTTCACGAACGCGTTCAGGCACTCGCGCAGCATTCCCAAAGCGATGTCGACCATTCGAGGAATGTCGATAAACGGCTTCAGTGGTGGCTCTTGATTCAGCTCCAAGGCGCGCTCGCAAATATTTACCGCCATGTCGCCGATCCTTTCCATGTCGGTGGTGATTTTCAACGCGGTCGTAATCAGGCGCAAATCGCGGGCGGCTGGCTGGTGGAGTGCGAGCAGGCGGAGGCATAGTTCGTCAATCTCGACATCCAGCCGATTGACTGTGTGATCGCGCTCGATCGTAGCACGGGCCAGCGCGTCGTCCCGCTGGACCAGCGCCTCGGTGGCGCTAGCAATTTGTTTCTCCACAAGCCCGCCCATCTCGAGCAACTTGTGGTGAAGCTGCCGCAGTTCCTCATCAAAGTGACGATCCGTGTGCGTCCGCCGTTCCAATTCTGCGCCCTTTCGCTGCTCAGCCGAAGCGGCCGGTAATGTAATCCTCAGTCTCCTTTTGCTCGGGGTTGGTAAAAATCTGCGCCGTGGGCCCGTATTCTACCAGTCGGCCCATGTACAAAAACGCGGTGAAATCCGAAACGCGGGCGGCCTGTTGCATGTTGTGGGTGACGATGACCACCGTATAGCGCCCCCTGAGTTCGTGGATCAGGGCCTCGATTTTTGCAGTGGCGATCGGATCGAGGGCTGAACAAGGTTCGTCCATCAACAACACCTCCGGCTCTACTGCCAACGCGCGGGCGATGCACAAGCGCTGCTGTTGACCACCGGAGAGGCCTAGGGCGCTTTCATGCAAGCGGTCCTTCACCTCGTCCCACAAGGCGGCCTGTTGCAAGCTCCGCTCGACAATTTCGTCCAGTTGCCGGCGATTCCGCGTCCCAGCAATCCGTGGCCCGTAGGCGACGTTTTCGTAGATCGACTTGGGAAATGGGTTGGATTTTTGGAACACCATGCCCACTCGCTTGCGCAGGGCGGTTACGTCCAACCGCGGATCGTAAATATCCACCCCGTCGAGCTTGATCGTGCCGCGGATGGTCACCCCGTCGATTAAGTCGTTCAAGCGATTGAAGCAGCGGAGCAGCGTGGACTTCCCGCACCCTGAGGGGCCGATAAATGCCGTCACTTGGTGTCGGGCAATCTCCAAGCTGATGTCTTGCAGCACCCAGTGGTGCCCATCGTAACTCAAAGCCAAATCGCGAATGCTCAATACGGCATCGCGAGCAGTGGGCTCTTCGACGCGTTGCTCGGCCAGCGCATCGATGTCAGACTTGCTCGCACGCAACGCCGAACTGAAAGGCAACGTCAACGGAGCGCTAGGAACTGGCCGCGTCATTTTGCTTCCTCAAAATACGCCCCCGGAGAGCCGCCGGCGCACCCGGGCGCGCAGTAAGATGGCCGTGAGATTCAGCATCATCACGATTCCCACCAGTAACAGCGTGGTTGCATACACCATAGGCTTCGCCGCTTCCACGTTGGGCGACTGAAAACCGACATCGTAAATGTGGAAGCCAAGGTGCATGAACTTCCGTTCCAAGTGCAAAAACGGCCAGTGAGTATCGAGCGGTAGCGTGGGTGCGAGCTTGACCACTCCGGTGATCATCAGGGGTGCCACTTCGCCCGCTCCGCGGGCCATCGCCAAGATTAGGCCGGTGAGTATCCCTGGTAAGGCTGCTGGAAGGACGACGTTCTTGATCGTCTCAAATTTCGTTGCCCCGAGCGCGTAGGAACCCTCGCGCAGCTCGCGCGGAACCGCAGCTAGCCCCTCCTCGGTTGCTACGATGACCACCGGCACGGTGAGGAGCGCCAGCGTCAGAGACGCCCACAGGATGCCTCCGGTGCCAAACGTCGGCGCTGGCAATCGTTCGGGGTAAAACAGGGAGTCAATGGTTCCGCCGACGAAGTAAACGAAAAATCCCAAGCCGAACACTCCAAACACGATCGATGGCACGCCAGCAAGATTGTTCACGGCAATGCGCACGAGGCGTAACCAAGAGCCCGGGCGAGCGTACTCGCGGAGGTACAAAGCGGCGAGGACGCCGAACGGAACTACCGCCACACTCATGATGAGCACCATGAGTACGGTGCCAAAGATTGCCGGAAACACCCCACCTTCAGTGTTCGATTCCCGCGGATCGCCGCTGACAAATTCCCACAGCTTGCTCAAGTAGATCCTCACCTTTCCTGCCAACGACGGCGTGTTTGCCCGGTAGGCACGGACAATGACCGCCAGCGGTAACTCCTTGGTTTTGCCATCGGCCGCGCGCAGCACCACGCGCTCGCGCTCGACAGCGGCCCGCAACTCCTCGAGCTCCTTGTGCAACTGCTCATAACCTTGCTGCAATTCGGCGAGCCGCCGATGCACGGCCGCGATCGCAGAGGGAGGCGCGCCGCGGTACTCCAAGCGGCGCAGTTGCAGCCGCTCCTCTTCGATCGACTGGTTAATGTCGCCCATCTCTTTACGTTCGAGCCGAAGGATTCTCGCAGCCAGTTTCCGCGCTGCTGGGAGTCGCTCGACCAAGGCATGCCAGGTGGCCTCGCTTCCCTGCGCGACGGTTTCCCCTCCGACCTGCAACGCGTCCAGCCAGCCATAGAAATTTCCCCATTCTTCGCGCTCCAGGGTGACGAGCTCGGCCGGGTACCCGATGTTCCGCACCTGCTCCCCATCGAGCCAACGGAAATCGGCACCGAACAGATCGCGGTTGCCGACTTGCACCAGGAGCCGCTTCCGAGTTCCGAAACCTCCTTCGGCGTCAGGGATGATCTCTTCATCTCGGATCGGCCCCACCACCACGCGGCCATCGGCAAGCTCGATTTTGGCCACCGCCCGCGGCCAAAACACCCCTAGAGCCTGAGTGCAAATCAAGAAAATCAGGCCGCCAATCATCAAGATGGCTGTCGCCAGAGCCCCGGCGGTTAGCCAGACAAATGGATCTCCAGTTTTCCACAAACGGCGAACGATCGGGCTCATGGTTCACATTTGCTGGTAACGCTCCCGCAACCGCTGGCGGACAATTTCCGCCGCCGTGTTGGCCATAAACGTGACGACGAAAAGGAGCAGTGCAGCAACGAACAGCACCCGGTACAGCGTGCTGGCGTACGGAGCCTCGGGAATTTCTACTGCGATGTTCGCAGATAGGGTCCGCATCCCGGTAAAGATATTCCACTCCATCACTGGTGTGTTGCCTGTGGCCATCAGTACGATCATGGTCTCGCCCACGGCACGGCCGAAGCCAATCATCACGGCGGAGAAAATTCCGGGGCTCGCGGCTGGCAGTACGACCCGCACGGCTGTTTGCCACGGAGTTGCTCCCAGCGCGAGCGAGGCGGAGATCAAGCGCTGCGGCACGTTCGATAGCGCTTCCTCGGTGATCGAAAAGATCAAAGGAATGACAGCGAAGCCCATCGCTAAACCCACCACCACGCAGTTCCGCTGATCGAACCGCACATCCAGTGCGGCGCTGAGCCAGTGGCGGAAATCGCCGCCAAACAGCGTCCGTTCCAGCCATCCACTGGCCGACCAAAAAAACCAGCCTACGAGGCACAGGACGACAAGAGTCATCAGCACTTCAACCCCGCGCGGCACTAGCCCCTTCCAGGGCCAGAAGAACCACAGTACGCCCAAGCTCGCGACCGTGAGAGGTGCAGCAAGCAAAGCCACAAGAAAACCAGGCATGTGGCGCTCCAGTGCAGGAGCCAAAACCAAGCCGGCAACGAAGCCGAGCACCACGCTAGGGAGCGCAGCCATGACCTCCACTGTGGGTTTCACCAGATTGCGCAGCCTTGGGGGGCTAAAAAGTGCAGTGTACAGAGCTGCCAGAACGGCCAGGGGAACAGCAAAGAGTAAGGCGTAGAAAGTGCCTTTTGCCGTGCCGAACAGCAGCGGCACCAAACTGAACTTGGGCTCGAAGTCGTCGGTTCCGCCGGTAGACTGCCAGACAAACGCGGGCGCTGCGTAACCCTCGTACCACACCTTGCCAAACAACGTCCGCAAGGTGATTTCCGGGTGGGGGTTGTCCACTGCCCAACTCGTCAGCGCCCCTCGATCGCTCAGTGCCACCACTCCGTCTCCCTTCGGGGCGAGCGCCACGAGCCCGGCTGAAGTCGGTTCAGTCATGGCGAGTTCGAGCAACGTCTGCCCCGAGGTGGAGTGACGTAAGGCTAAGCCCCCTTGGGCATCGAGGGTGACGAAGCCCTTATCGCGCTGCGAGGCAACCACCGCGATCACGGCAGCCGCGTGGCTTCCGAAAGAGTGCATTTGCACCAGCCGCCAGTTAGAGTCCCCTGCGTTACGAATGGGCTGCCACACGGAAACCCGCCCGCGCTCGTCACCAACCACGAAGGCTTGGTCTCCAAGGAGATACGCGAGCGCGGAAATTGGGGCAGTTGGCGTCGCGGCTACTCGTTCTTCGAGCAGCGCAGGTTGCGCGGGGTTCCCGACATCCCAGAGCTGAAGTGTTCCATCGCGCCGGCCGACCAAAAGGTGGCTCCCGCGCCGGTCAAGCGCGAGCACCGTGGGCTCGTGAGTGGGCACGGCTCCTCGGGTCTCCGTTGCCTCTTCGTCTCCAAATAAGCTCGTTCGTACCTGGCGCGACCACAAGGCGATGCGATCCGCACCGGCAATCCATGCCAGAGTGAGGGTCCCATCGCGAAAGCGCGATGCGGCAAAGCGGGAGGGAACCTCGTTGGGTGGGACCACCTGCCAATGGCCTAAGCCAGTCACTGTGCCAACCAAGCGGCGTCCGGTAGGCTCATACACTGGTTCCACACGCGCACGGGCTGCGAGCAATCGACCGTCATCGAGCCAGGCGAACACTTGGTCGGGGTCGACCCTCTGTGCAGAGCGAATCAGGCGCCCCCCGGTACCTTCCAGTTGGAGTTGTTGCGCAACTTCCCCGTCAGTCGGGCGTAGCAAGATCAGGGTTCCGTCCGCGCGGAGAAGCTGCGCGAATTGGCGGTATTCGTCAAGCGCCAGAGCGGTAACTCGTGCGCCCTCTGGCACCCGCGTCCGATCTACGCCGACGATTCTTGCTCCGCGAAGCAACGGCCATGTCTCCGCTGACAAAAATGCTAGCATGGCGACGATGCTCAGCACGGTGGCCATACCACCGGAGGCCACCACGTACTTGGCCGCCGCGTCGCTCCATCGGCGGCGCGCAGCCCGGGCTGCCCACAAGGCTGCCGGTGTCCTGCCGGGATGCATGGCTAAGTCCCTGGTGTCGGCGTGTGCTGGTTGCTCACTCGAGCTTGGCGCGCTCCTCCTTCACAACCTTTGCAGGGAGCGGCAAATACCCATCTTTCACCACGATTTCCTGCCCCTCCTTCGAGAGAACGAACTTGAGGAATTCCCGCACTAAGGGATCTAAAGGCTTGCCCGGCTCTTTGTTGATATACACGAACAGGAAGCGAGCCAGTGGGTAGGTGCCGTTGTACACGTTTCCGGCAACCGGCTCCACTGCCGGTGCGCCCTCCTTCGGCGAGAGCGCGAGAGCTTTGACCCCTGAAGTTCGGTATCCGATGCCGCTGTAGCCGACGCCTGCCGCATCTTCGCTCACCCCCTGGACAACCGAAGCGGAACCCGGTTGTTCCTTCACCTCATCTTTGAAATCGCCGCCGCCCAAAGCGTGTTCCTTAAAGAACCCGTAGGTGCCCGAAGCGGAATTGCGGCCATACATACTGATGCGCCGATTTTCCCAGGCTCCCTTCAGACCTAGTTGCCCCCACGAGTCGATCGAATGCGGGTAACCCAGACGTCGGGTTTTAGAAAAGATGGCGTCCACCTGAGGGAGAGTGAGCGCCGCGAGCGGATTGTCTTTGTGAACGTAAACCGCGACCGCATCGACTGCCGTGCGGATCTCGGTCGGCTTGTAACCGAACTTGGCTTCGAACTGATCTCGTTCAGTATCCTTCATAGGCCGAGACATTGGGCCGAGCTGCGCTGTACGTGCAATCAATGCTGCTGGCGCTGTGCTCGAGCCCTTGCCTTCCACCTGCACCTTCACGTTTGGGTAAATTTTGGCGAACCCCTCTGCCCAGAGGGTCATGAGATTGTTCATTGTGTCGCTGCCGACGCTGTTCAACGTGCCAGAAACGCCGCTGACCCGCTCATACACCGGCAAGGCCGGGTCGACTTTCACCGCTTCTTCGGCGCGCACCACCGCAGAGCAAAGCGACAGCAGGCACAACCACAGAATGCTTTGCATGACTCACTCCTTCCCGAACTCATTCATATTAGAAAATCACCTGTAGCTGAGTGCGAAGTTCTAAGTCTTCGCGCTTCGGCCCTTTGGCTTGCTCGTACACCAGCGATCCAACGTCTGCTTGTAGCTTGAGGGCGTGCTGCCAAATGAACCAGCCCACCCCGACACGGTATTCTTCTTGTCGATTTGCCGGCCCATCCGGGTTCACTTGAGCGTAGCGGATGGCGAGTTCCAAGGTCGACGGGATCACGAAGTAACCGGCTTGCACGTTAAGGCCGTGGGTATGCGTAGTGCCTTTGGGCACCCCCAGCGAAGACATGATAGTCGGTGGCTGACCGAACAATGTATCGGTGGTGGTCACCCGCGGGGTTTTGTCGTCCCGGGTTTCGAAAAAGTAATCGGCCAGTAGCGACGCCCCACGCCACTTGGCGTGGATGTCAGCGGTGGCCCGATGATAGTCCGCGCTACTATTGACCACGGTGGTTCGTTGCCCGATTTGCGTCGTCAGCAACTGCTCGGGATTCGTCGGGTCCGGGAACGTCCGGGTGAGTGCGGTCGTGCTGGTGTTTCGGCTCTGCACCACGTTGAAGACGTAGGCGGCACCAATTCCCAACAGCGGCCGCGGTGAGTTGTCGAGGTCAGACTCACTGTACTTCAGCGTGCCAAGCGGGGTCCAATAAATTCGTGCTGCTCCCATGTGATCCGAATTGTCTTTGTCCGCACGATTGCGCCCGTTGCCGTTAAAGACTCCCGCCGCATACTCGAGCCAAGGCTTTTCCACCTCGCCGAGGACACCATGCAAACTCACTCCTTGGTCGCGAACAAGTGAAAAACGAGTGTTGGTAATCGCACGGTCGACGAACTGCAGCGACCCGGAGGAAGTGAGCTCTGAGCGGTTAAACGGCACCTTGAACTGGCCGACCTGCAGTGCAGCAAAGGGAAAGTACGCAACGTCCACATAGGCGTCGTCCAACTCCGGGCGCTGCGTATTTGCCGCACTGTCATGCCCACCGACCCAATCTGCCTGCAACTTGTACTTCAGCCAGGGATAGAAGGCATTGCCATTGAGAAAGAACTTGAAGCGCCGAATGCGGAAGAGGGAGCTAGCGCTCGAGCCAGCCACATCCTGATCCAAGTACGTGTATCGGACCTGCAGCCGATTCCCCAGGGTTACAGAAAAGCGTGGCTTTTCCGTAGCGTCGCCGAAACCCGCTGGCCCTTTCTCCGCACTGTTCCAGACAAAACCCGAGCCGACTTTGTACGCCACGCCGCTTGGCGGTGCAGTCTTCACTGAGGCAGCAGTTGTCGTCGCTTCCGCGCCGGGGCGGGAGGACAGTTCTTCGCGGCATTTCGCTGCCTCCTCAGGGTTCAGCACGCCCCTTGCCTCCAACACGTCACAAAGTGTTCCCGCACGAGCACCCTGTGCGCCCAGCAACAAGCCAATTGCGCCTACAATCCACATTCTCGAACGGCCCATCACATTTTCCTTTCCGACATGTAAGACAACATGTCGGCAAAACTACTGCGAGAACGTGAAGGGCCGGTAACGAATATGTTACAAATCGAAGAAAAAACCGGGCACCGCAGATAGCTTCATGAATCCACCCGGTGCGGCGTTCGCCCTGCCGCCGGGCATCGGCGGGCGTCGAGCTTGTAGCCCACACCGCGTACAGTCACGATCGCTTCCCCGGCGCCTCGCTTGCCCCCGAGGTGCTGGCGCAGTCGGCGGATGTGCACATCGATCGTTCGTTCCTCCACGGCGTTTGGACTTCCCCAAACAGCCGCAATGATTTCCTCACGACGGAGCACGCGGTTCGGGTTCCGCAGCAACAATTCCAGGATTTCCAGTTCGCGCAAGTAGAGCTGGACCGGCTCCCCGGCAACGGACACCTCGTACGCATCCAGGTCCAGGCGGATGTCGCCGCACTGCAGCACACCCCGAGATGGCCTCCCGGTCGCGTGCACGCTCCAACCTTCAACTGGTCCGCGCCGCATAGTGCTCTCACGAACCGTCACCGCCGAACGGCTGGGTGAGCGGTGCAATCGTCACCGCACCAGCCTCTCGGGCAGCGTCCATCGTTTCCACCACAGTGCCGTACGGCACACTGTCAGCGGCAGCAATAAACAGCACATGGTCATCTCGCGCGGCAAACATTCTCGGCAACCGCTCGCCCAACTCGTCGCGGCGAAGGACCGTACCGTTAATCTCCAGGCTGCCGTCCGCGCCGATTCGTAACACGAGGGGAGTATCCGATTGCTCCAGTTGCTGCACCGCGGTCTTTTCTTGTTTTGGGGTGTGGACCCAAAACTTGCGGTCTAACAGCGGCGTTACGACCATGAAGATGATCAACAGGACCAGGACCACGTCGACCAACGGCGTCACATTGATTGTCGGTGCCGGCCGCCGGCCGCTGGTTCCGCCCAATTGTACCGCCATGGTTTATCACCCCCTGCTACCGTCGTGGTCCACGGCTTTGCGCTGGTGGACCAGCAATGACGCTCCTGGGTAGCCCGCCTGTTGCACACCAGCCAACACTGCTCGAACTTCGGCCCACGCTAGAGCAGAATCGGCTCGAATGACCAGGCGCCGATTCGGGTCGCTCTGCCGTAAGTTCGACAAGACATCCTTCAAGCTTTCCGCGTCCACTGGAGCGTCGTCGACAAACACTTCTCCTGAACGCACTACTGTGACCGACCACGGTTCTAGAGCTTGTTTTTGCTCTGGATCCGCATTGACAACTTGGGGGGGCTCCACGGGCCGCTGTTGTTGCATTTGGGGAACGACGACCATGAAAATGATCAGGAGTACGAGGACCACATCGACGAGCGGCGTGACGTTGATCTCCGGCTCCACAGCAGCGTAGTGGCCTCGGACGGGCTTACCTCTCATGCAGCGCCTCCAGCCATGCCAATCACCAGCTTGGGGGTGCCGTTTGCTGGGCCAACCTCATTCGCGTGCGCTGCTGTCGGCTTTCCTTCTACAATCGGTGCTAGTTTGCCCGACTCTTCCCAATCCTCAATCTGGTCCAACAGCTCGCCAACAGCGTTCTTCAAAGCCATTTCCTCAGCGTTGGCCTTGGCGGACAGGAACTGGTAGGCCAACACCGCGGGAATGGCCACGGTCAGGCCCAGTGCGGTCTCCACCAACGCCTCAGAAATGCCGCCCGCCACAGCCGACAGACCTCCACTGCCTGTGTCCGCGATGCCTTGAAACGCAGAAATGATGCCGACAACCGTTCCGAGCAGACCGACGAACGGAGCAATAGAGCCCACCGCAGCCAGCACTGTGAAGCCGCGCCGCAACTCAGCCCCGATCTGCTCCAAGTAGCGCTCCATGTGGCGCTGGGTTTTCTCTAATGGTGCCAGTCCCCCAGCATGATGCTCGATGGCGTGCAGATACGTTTCCACCCCTACGCCGATCACCCGCGCGAGAAACGAGCGCGGGAAGCCCTTGCTTTTCTGCGCGATGCCCGCCAAGTCCCCGCTTGACCGCAGGCGGCTGATCCCAAGCAGAAAACGCCGCGTTGCCGCTCGCGACCAAGCGAGCATCAACACCCGCTCGAAGAAAACAGCGAGCGATGCAAAGCCCATGACCAATAGCGTGCCCGCAACAAGGAGCGCGGGCACTCCCATGTGTTGCCAAAGCTCTTGCCAAGTAAACTGCATGACACCTCCTCGTTCACGCCAATTTGAATGGAATTTGAATAATCCGGTACACCGTGATGGGCCGGCCTTCGTACATCGCAGGGCGGTATCGCCACTGCCTTACGGCCGCCACGGCTGCCGAGACAAATGGCTCTTCCCCACGCAGCACCTCCACGCTGCTGACCGATCCGTCGACCGCAATGACCACTTTCAATACCACCATGCCCGTCCGACCCTCGCTCCGCGCTTCTTCCGGGTACGTAGGCGGGCGGTTGCTCGGCAGCGGAGCAGGGGGATCCGCCGTCTCTGGCAGCGCAATGGGCTCTTCGTGGCGGGCCCCCGCCACTCCGCCTTCGCGGCCCGCAGGGTCGCCGCCCAACTGTGGATCCCCGACCACAGCAACGCCGCGATCCTCAGCGGGGTCCGCCTCCCGCGGGGCGTCTTTTGGCATCTCTCGCGGTGCAACTAAGGGCTTTGGTGGCGGAGCTGAGTCCACCTTTCGCACTTTCAAGCGCTGCGGAATTACAGGAGCTGGCGCAGCCACGGGCGGTTCGGCGACGGCCGGGACGGTGGGTGGCGGCTTCACCTCCACGAACTCTCGAAACGTGACTTCCTGGGGCTGTTCGGCCTCCCGTCTCGGCGCTGGGGAGGAGGGCAGACGCACTGCAAGCCACAACAGTGAGGCGTACACGAGCAGCGCGAGCCCTACTGCCGGCCACCATTGTTTGCGCGGGCCGGCCTCAAAGTTGTAGCCCCACGAGGGTAGCGAAGCCGTCCTAGCCACCAGCAATCTCCCTGTATTCACGTGCACCAGTGTGGCAAAAAAGGATTACGAGATGGTGAAGAGCGCGTTACCCAAGCTTGAAAAGATCAAGGCCAGGTTCCGGATCGCTCCGGTCACAGGCGGGCCGACCGCCGCTCAGTCGACAAAATACGACAGCATTTTCACCCGTCCCCCAAACTCCACAACACTACCCGGGCGCAACTCCACCGCGTTGCCCTCAGCATCGAGAAAGCGAAGTTTCGGCTCCCGGTACAACGTGTAACCGGCCCGCTGCTCTGGCACACTTGGGAGCTCCACCGCCTGCAAGCGTAAGTTCCCGAGAGAACAAGCGGCCAATAAAGTTTGTAGCGCGTACTGGTTTTTTGTCTTGTGCATGCGCGTGAAAAATTGAGCCTTGTTTCCGGGCATGCGGGCTGCAGGTTCTCCGGGAGAGCCTGAGCCCGGCAAAATCACTTCTTGGTACTCTTCATCGGAGACCAAGAGTTGCTCGAGGGCAGAGCGGTCTTGGCGGCACATGGCGTGCGCGACTTTCTCCAACAGTGCTCGGGCAGCTAAGTCGAAGCGCTGGCCGAGTGGAGTCGAAGCAACTGGCTGAGCGGCGGTGCCGGCATCGGAACGACTACAGCCCGACGCGACAATTGCTGACACGAGTCCAAACAAGAGTGCCCCCACCAGTTGTTGCGTAGTGCGAGAACATTCCTCCATTTTCTCCTCCATGATTGAGAAAAACGTGTTGGGGGCGGCCGCTGCGGCCGCCCCCAACAGGTGGGCGTTCCGCTTGGGAAGAGATCACTGAGTGACGAGGCTGATCCACCCTCCCGGTGTCACCAGCCAGTTTGTGCCCGACGGGTCAAAGGCCCCAATGTACGTGGCCGAATCGAAGAATGGGTCACTAAACAGAGCCCCGCAGTCCACGCCTCCGGCAACCGCCGCTGGGTTGCCTGGGCGCGGATCGACGACTGCCGGTGAGGGGAAGGCACCGGCCGTTATCAAGCCCGGGTTAGCTGTGGAAACCTCGCCTGCCGCCTGCAGCAAGCTCATGTACTCGCAGGAGTTACAACGCGCGCCGGTGTTTCCCGAGCCAGTTTTGTTGCGGCAAAGCTCGGTGCCGCCTGTGCCGTTGTCAAACAGCAAGAGCTTGTGGTGGCGGAGGATCGGTGCTGCTGCGCCCGTAAGGCTGAAGGGCGAGCCGTCACAGGTGGCTACGCCGTTGGTGCGAGGATTTCCGGCGACCAAGCAAGTCCCACCGCAAGCGTGGGCGCCGGTCTCTGCATCGCGAAGCTGCAAGGCAGCGTCTTGGAATGCCGTGACCAGCACATTGGCCAGTTGCCCACCTGTGCCCCGGCGGTGGAAGAGGGCGAAGAAGTCGCCCGCGGGATGGCCGCTTTGCTTGTCTGCACCGATGAGGGTGACGTTGCAGAAACGCGGGTCGGAAATGGGGGTGGCTGAGAAGTTGTTCTCATTGTTGTCGGACTCGAAGCCATGACTCCCCACGGTGTCGAGGTTTCCCGCGTACTGCGCTCCAAGAGCGAACTGGACCTTCGACAACGTGCCCAATTGCCAGTCCAACTGGTCATCGGCGTTCGCGGTCGCGACTAAGTACTTGTGATTGACCGTCCCGCCGAACCACTCGAGGCCATCATCCTTGCCCATATGGGCCTGGATCCAGTCAAATTGCGTACAACTTCCGAGTGCGTTCATGGTCCAGACGTTGAGTTCGTTGTCCGGTGACAGCTCGCGGCCCGCGAATTCCGCCCGCACATAACGTGCAAGCCCGCTGCTCTCGTTCAAGATGGGCGTGGCGCCGCCACCGAAGACCACCCCTACCAAGCCCTCAGGCGTTCCGCTGCCACCGGGCAGGTTGACCACGGAACAGCCTTGGAACGAAACCCCACCCCAGTCGCCAGCTTGCCGGGAGCCCACGGGCTGGTCTGAGGTGAACACGATGGGGGAGCTAGGAGTTCCCGCGGCGTTGATGCGCGCAGAGAACGGATTCCCCGTGCTACAGTTTCCTTGCAGGAACACCAACGCAGAAGGGCTGCCGTCCGACGACACCTTCCGTCCTTTGATCACCGCTCCGGGGCGGATCGTGACAACACTTCCCGGCTGCACAAACACAGTGCCGTCAAGAAAGTACTCGCAGCTTCCTAATACGACGTTGCTGGTAATGTCCTGAGAAATCGTGGTCCCGCAGGGGAGCACTGGCCCAGGACTCGAACACATGGGAACGACGTTGCGGTTGCATCCGGGGCTGGTTTGGTTGAGCACAATGACCGCGTCGTTGATGTTCAACGTTCCGTCCAAGTTCACGTCGGCACAATCGAGAATTCCTTGGCCGCCACAAGCGGAGGCGCAGGCCGGGGCCGCGGGGTTGTTGATGCAAGTCAGCATCAACGACACGTCGGCCAAGCTAATGCCGCCGCCGTTGGGGTCGCCTGTGCAGGCCGCGGAGGCCGAATTCATGGGTGCCGCCAAAGCCGCGGCTAAACCGATCGTGGCACTCACTTTTGAGAAGAATTTCCGCGTCTTCATCTTTTGATGCTCCTTTTGGTCTTGGTCTCCGGTTTCGTTCGTCATGGTTACGGCTCCGTGATCGTGACGGAGCAGCTCACGCCTTCGACTGGGTTGCCGAACGGATCGGCTGCCGACTCCACCTCGCAAGTCGTCAGAGCAAATTGGGATAAGCAGCTTTCGGTTGCCGGGCAGTCAGCGTCGGTAACGCAATTCAGCCACTGACTCACGCTGCACGAGCGCCCTTGGGCAACACACTTCTCGCCGCACGTTCCATTGCCCACACACTGGGCATCGGAGGTGCAGGTGGTCGTTCCGTCGCCCGTGCACTTGTTTGCCGGCGCACACCCGGCGCACAACGGAGCGCGGCAATGATTGGATGACGAACACGCTTGACTGGTAGTCACGCTGCACAAACCAAGCGGCAGCGCGGGCCGACACACGTCGAACTTGACGCTCGCTAGCAGGCCGGAAGAAATGCCACCACCATCGAGGACGGACAATCGCAAGGCATCATCGAGGTCGAAGGCAGCCACAAACGCAGCACTGGAAGTGATGCGGGCAGGGTCGATGTTCGCGCCGTTCTCATCGATGCCTGCATCGAAGCGGGGATACCGCACCAAAACAGTCACGCCTCCGAGTGGAATCGGCGTCTGCAAATTGACGTTCACCGTGCGGGCGTTGGCAGTGAGCGAACCTTTGGTGCAATTCTCCCCGGGGTACGCGAGGCTCGCTAAATTCTTACCCTCCGCTAGCGCCGCCTCCACAACGCAGTCTGGCAAGGGATCACAGCTGCCAACCTGCGCACCCGTGAAAGCGCTGCAGGCAGCCTGGATTGCTGTCTTGCGGCCGTTGACGAAACTCTGCAGAGGCGCATCATTCAGACACGCAGAGTTCAGGGGCGTGCCGGGGGCTTGCACCTTTTGACACTGAATTGCCGTGTTCATCATCTTGTCGGCGATCGCCCGCCGCGCTGAGGAAATCACCTTGAAGCACTTGATTTTCGCGGGATCCTTCCCCAACGACGCATTGCCGAGCAACTTGCTGGCACGCTCGTTCACCAAGGCACGTAAGGACGGCAACTTGTTTTCCGCATTGTCGCCCGGCAGCAAATCCGTGGCCGCTGCGGCTGCCGGCTGCGGGCACTTGCCTGAGCTCCCGTGCAACTTGGCGAGGAACTTTTGTTCCGCCTGGGCGTACTTGCCCCCGTCGATGATGGTGAATGGGAACCCCTCGACGTTGTTACACAAGCCCCCCGGAACATCGAACTTTTGCGCCAGAGCATGACATTTTTCCTGTCCCAACGCGGCAGTCTTCCCAAGCGTGCGCGTCTCTGCGCCCATCGCCGCGTAGCACTTGGGCGCGTCTTGCGCCTGGCCCCCAACGGGATGCCAGACGAGCGAGCACACCACCGGGGCAAGCACGAACCACGGTTGTTTCCAACCAACTGTTTTCTGTCTGCGTAACCTTCTCCTCATGAATGATTCCTCCTGTCGTTCTTTCGTTCTCTCCCGCGGATGCGTTCTCTTCTCAGCCAATGGTCCTGATCTTAGGGGTTGCGCGGCCGGTCCCGCGCACAAACCGCTAATCCCTTCATCGTTTCTCCCTCCTTGCTTGCGCATGCTGGTCACGTTGCGTCGTCCTCTGCGGGCCCACAACTTGTTACGTCGAGCGCAAGTCTATCGGGAGAACGTGAAGGCTCGGTCACGAAACCGCGAAGTTTTCGAGAAAACCCGCCCGCAAGTTTCACGAACCCTTCACGTGCCTGTAACGACCAACCAACACAGCGGTGCTTCGATCGCTCCCCGTGATCAGGTCGAACCAGATTCCTTCAGAAAATCTCGCTGGCCCTCCGCACCCAGCATGGTTTCTCTTGCCCATCGCGCTCTGCGCCTCGGTGTGGGGCGTGCAAGCGCGGGCGCAAGGTGCAAGCGGGCAACTTTCTGGCGTCGTTCGCGATCAGAAAACTAAAGAGGCGATTATCGACGCTGGCGTCGAAATCGTAGGCGCGGGCAAGCAAACGCGCACGGACCTCGACGGCCGCTTCTCCTTCACTCTACCCGAAGGGCGGTACGAAGTTCGGGTGTTCGCGCCTTTTTACCGCAGCGTACGCATTCAGAACTTAGTCGTGACCGCCGGGCAAAAGACCGAAACGACCGTCGAACTCCCCCCGGAGACCGCCGCTGCAACAGAAACGGTGGAAGTGGTTGCTCGGGCTGACCGTGGCAGCGCGCGGGTACAACTCGCACTCCGAAAGGAAGCGGCTTCCGTCACGGAGAACATCAGCGCACAGGAAATTCGCACCAGTCCCGACAGCGATGCGGGCGAGATTGTGCAGCGCTTGCCTGCAGTGGTGGTCAAAGACGACAAATATATGAATGTTCGCGGACTCAACGAGCGTTACTCCACCGCTCGCCTGCAAGGCAGCCGGCTACCGAGTACGGACCCGGAGCGTCGCGTGGTCCCGCTCGACTTGTTTCCTGCAGAGTTCATTGAAGCGATCTCGCTGGTGAAAACCTTTCAGCCTGATCTTCCAGGCGATTTCTCCGGTGCTCTTGCCGACATCTTCCTGAAATCGTTCCCTGAACGACCCTCGTTCAACTTTGGCGTACAAACCGGGGCAAACACGAATTCGACGTTCCGGACCTTCGATACCTACAGGGCCGCGGGTCCAGCCGATTATTTCGGACTCGGCGAGCATTTCCGCCGCCTGCCCGATCTCATCCCCGACACTGCTGCGGAAGTGAACCGCACGCCGGCGCGCGCCCAAGCGTTTGCTCGAGCGTTCGACAACATTTGGGAGCCATCGCGCATTTCCGCTCCACCCAATCTAGGCTTCAATTTCTCCGGTGGGGGCACGTTCGGCCCTGTCGGGATCAGCCTCGCCGGATTGTATCGGACCGAATACAAGCGGCAAAACTTGCTCACGTCCAACGTACTGTTCGCTGGCGACAAGCCAGAATTTGCTGACCGGTTCGATAACCGGGTGAGCGCCTTCGACGTGCGCCTCGGCGGGTTGCTGAACTCAGCCTACCGCTTTAACGAGGAGCACAACATTTTCTTTCGCGCACTGGTCAATCGTAATGCCTCCGATGAAACCCGACGGTCGATCGGTGTCGAAGACTCTACGGGGCATACCTTGGCCTTTACGCGCTTTCGCTACACGGTAGACACACTCGCCTTTGGCCAGCTCGGCGGTGAACACCGGATAGGCACGCTAAAGAGCAACTGGCGCACCGCTTACGGTTACACCACTCAAGACCAGCCTGACGGACGGCTGCAAACCCGCGACCTCACTGAAGGAAACATTTTCATTAACAACAATTTTGGGGGGCGGAGGCTGTTTGGCTTCCTCGAAGAACGGCTTACGGACTCCGCCGTCGACTTCGAGCTCCGCTTGCCCCAACCGCGCAGCCTTTCCCCTGGTGAACCGATTGTTCGCTTCGGACCCGCCTACACGTTCCGCGAGCGTGAGCAAGGGCTAAGGCAATTTATCTTCGATGTGAAGGATGTTCCTGAACTTCAATCTCTGCCTGCGGAGCAAATTTTTGCGGCACAAAACCTCGGCCCTAACCCGTTCAACCGCGGGGTGGGCTTTCGCGAGGAAAGTAAACCCCGTGACTCATTTAGGGCTAGCGAGGAACTGCTCGCAGGTTATGGGGCGCTCGAGTTACCGGTGTTCCAATCCGCGCCTCAAAGGCACGAAGTCGTGCTGTACGGCGGTGCGCGGGCGGAGTACTGGCACCTCAACGAGAGGTTTTTTGGTGCCAACGGCAAACGTGTGCCGCTGAGCAAAACGGAGGTCGATCCGCTCCCAGCTCTGGGGTTGCGTTACCGGCCCTTCGAGAATTTCAACTTGCGGCTTTCATGGAGCGAAACACGCACGCGGCCAGATTTGCGCGAACTGTCCCCGACACAGTACCCCGAGCAGGGCTCCTTGGAGACCAAGGCTGGCGATCCAACACTGAAGACGGCTGCGATCCGCAACTACGACGTTCGTTGCGAGTGGTTTCCCAGCGATGAAGAGCTCCTCTCCGCCAGCGCGTTTTACAAGGAATTTACCGATCCAATTGAACAGGTGATTTTTTACGAGGGAGCAAACCGCGTCTTCAAACCGCGCAATGCTTTAAGTGCGAAGGTGCTGGGTGCCGAATTTGAGGCGCGCCTTGCCTTACGCCGGGCTTGGAGTCGGCTCGATGGGTTATCGTTCTTAGGCAACCTGACTTGGGTCGATTCAGAAGCCAAGATTCTGCAAGAGTCCGGGCTGCTCCGCTCCCGCGCCCTTCAAGGGCAAGCGCCGTTCATCGTGAACACCGGGCTGAGTTATCGGCACACTCGCTGGGGGGAAGTACGCCTGCTTTACAATACGGCGGGCCGCCGGGTGGAAGCGGCAGCCCCACCGGATGTGGCACCCGGCACCAGTCGCCCGCTGATTCCGGAGGTTTACGAGGAGCGGCGCGACCAGCTCGATGCAGCGTACCTGAGCAAGGTGCACGTGTTCACGGTGCCGCTGCAACTGAAAGTTACCGCGGAAAACCTCCTCAACGATCAGTACGTCTTCACTCAAGCAGACCTTGTCCAGAAACGGTTCACCACCGGAGTCAAGGTCTCGTTCAGCATGACCTACGCATTTTGAGCTTCGGAGGCCACATGCTCGGCGAAATGCGAATCCCACTCTTGCTGTTGGTCGCTTTCCTGACCTGGCGCGCGCCGCTCTTCGCCGCGTGCCCGGGAGACTGCAATGCGGATGGAGCGCTCACTGCCGCGGACCTCACCCGCTTGGTCGCGCTGATTTTGCGTTGTGATGGAGAGCCCATGGGCTGTACCGCTGTTCCGCGGGCGTGCGCTGCCGGCGATCTTAACGGGAACACACGGCTCGAAGTCGGTGACCTGCTCATCGCCATCGACGCCATCCTCACCTTCGCCAACGGCTGCCCTCCGACGCCCACCGCTGCGGTGACGCAAACACCCACGCCGACCGCTTCTTCCACATTCACGCCGCTGCCCACTTACACCTCGGAGGCCACGCCAACTCCCACTGTCCAACCGACGAGCACGCAGACGCCCTCGCCCACCTCGCCCGAAGCAACGGCAACCCCGTCGACCACACCAACGGCAACACCGACCTTCACGGTAGCCCCGGCTGTATGCGGGAACGGGGTCGTCGAGCCGCCTGAGACTTGTGACGACGGCAACGCGATCACGTCTCCTCCTAACGACACTTGCCCAGCCGATTGCACAATCGTGACTTGTTCTCCCTCCGGCGAGCGGGTCGAAGTGTCTGTCCAGTTCGCAAGCCCGCGCGGCCTTGCCTCAGTTGCTGTCCTCGTCGAGTACCCGGACGGGACCGTGCAAATTCCAGGCACCGGAGACGACAGCAGCGTTGGAGCCCGCGTGCTCAGTCGCCCCAGCGGATTCCTGACAACGGTTTTTGACTTCGATTACGCGTTACGCGTGGGCCTGGCAGGCACACGGGCGATTAGCGGCACGCAACTGTTCCGCATTCAGTTTGACCGTTGTCGTGATGCCACAGCGCCGCCCGCCTCTGCTTACCGGTGTCGGGTTCTCGAGGCGAACGACGTCAGCTTCCAGCCGGTGGCCGGAGTGACCTGCTCCGTCGCCTTACCGTGACCACGCACGACACCAACGAGGTGAGGCAGAATAGCAAGGAGGAAACCAATGAAACGAGAAAGCTTACGCCGAGTTGCGCTTCCAATGGTTGCAGCAAGCATCTTCGCTTCCCTAACAGCCGGTGCCACATTTGCCTGTGTAGGAGACTGCAACCGGGACCAAGAAGTGACGATCGATGAGTTGGTCACAATGGTGAACATCGCCCTAGGCGCACAGCCCCTGAGTACCTGTACAGCCGGTGACGGCAACGGCGACGGCGAGATCACCATCGAGGAAATCATCGCCGGAGTGAACCACGCCCTCACCGGCTGCCCTCAGCAAGCGTATTGCACGAACGCGATTGCGACCATTGTTGTGAACTTTGACGCAAACGAAGTCCCAAGCCTTGCGGGTCTGACTCTCGAATTGAGCTACCCCAGCGATCGTGCTGATCTGCCGACCGGCGAAATCGACGAGCGCGTGATCGATGTCAGCGATGCGGGCGGCTTCTTCGATGTGCAGGTCATTGAGTCCGATGGCGGGCCCGCGAGTACCTTGCGGGCGTCCTATCTTACAGTGGGGCAAATTGCCGCCGGGCCGCTCTTGGAGGTCATGTTTGACTGCGTGGGTGTTGCCGCGCCAACCGAGGACGAATTTACCTGCGTTGTCCGTCAAGCCTCGGACGGCGGAGGGTTCGACGTCGAGGGAGTCTCCTGCCAGGTGGTTTTGGACTTGGAGTGACCATGCGTCTGCACGAGCCCTCTCCCCACGGCCCACGGTTCGGTAAAGCCTTCCTGTGCCTCGCGTTCCTTGTGGCGGCGCTGGCCGTGACCTCGCTCGGCTCTGGGTGTGGCAATGGCGATGGTACCCGGGGCTTTGCGCTGTGTGGCAACGGGGTGCTGGATCCTGGCGAACAATGTGACGACGGCAATCTCGCGGACGACGATGACTGCTTGAGCACCTGCGTTGTGGCGCGCTGTGGTGACGGCTTTGTAGCGAGCTTCGCTGCACAACAGCCGGAGACTTGCGACGGCATCAACCTCGGCAGTTTTTGTCTCGATCGTTTGCCGGAACTGCACCCGTGCCGCGACAACAATGATTGCCCGCGCGCTCCCTCAGGCCCGGTGTTCGTCAACCCCTGCCAGCAACCTAGTTGTGCGGCGTTTGGACTGAGCGGTGGGCCACTGGGATGCTCTCCAGCGTGCACATTCGCGCTCGCCTCCTGTGGGCCGGCGCCGACCGCAACGCACACGCCGTTGCCGCCCACGCCGACTCCCACGCGCACTCCCCGAGCGACGCGCACGCCTAGTTAGGCATCCTGTGAGGGTGGCTGGCAGGCCACCCTCACAGGACGCTTGGCCCGAACTTTGGGATCCGTTCGTGCGTTGCATGCGGCGTCGCTTCCTTCTTGGGCCCTATCGACGTTGCGCACACCTTCAGGCACAATCATCTGCAAATTCGTTGCGGAGGGACGCGATGATCAAACTTTACCATGCACCGCGAACGCGATCGGTTCGGCCTCGCTGGCTTCTCGAGGAATTGGGCGTGCCCTATGAACTCGTGCGGCTCGACCTCGGTCAAAAGGAACATAAACGCCCCGAGTACCTCGCCATCCACCCCCACGGCACGGTGCCGGCACTCGTCGACGGTAATCTCGCACTCATGGAGTCGAGCGCAATTTGCATGTACTTGGCGGACAAATTTGCGGATAAAGGCCTGGCGCCTGCTCCGGGAACGCAAGAGCGGGGACTGTATTACCAGTGGATGGTCTATGCCGTCGCCACGTTGGAGCCGCCGCTCATCCAGATCTTTCAACACACGATGAACCTGCCTGAAAGCGAGCGCTCCCCCAAGGCACTGCAGGAAGGACAGGAGAAGTTCCGGGAAGTCGCCCGCGTACTCAGCGATGCCCTGGAGGGGAAACAGTTCCTTGTGGGCAACAAGTTTTCTGCGGCCGATATTATGATCGGCTCCACCCTCGTGTGGGCTCAGTTGATGGGCTTGCTCGGCGACCAGCCCACGCTGGCAGCATACGTACAGCGACTGCTCGAGCGGCCGGCTTGCCAAAAAGCCCAAGCGGACTGAACAACCGATGCAGCGCAGCAGTCTCTTATTTTTCCCTCTCGCCTTGCCCTTCGTCCTGGCATTTTTCCTCATCGTCTTTCTCCTGCTGGCGCTGCTGCAAATCGGGCTCATCTCGATCGCTTACGAGAAGCTCGGTGTTCCGCCAGAGCACCTGTTCTCCCTGCTTCTGCTCTCGCTGCTGGGCAGTTACTTGAATATTCCCGTGGCGCGAGTTCCGGCAGGAGAGCGCATGATCGAGGCCGTCACCATTCGGCGTTTCGGCGTCACGTACGTCGTGCCACGAGCCATCGTGCCGCAGACGGTGATCGCTGTAAACGTCGGTGGCGCCGTCGTGCCTGTACTCTTGTCGCTGTACTTACTCGCGCAAACCGGTGAGCTGCTGGCTGCCGCCGTTGGCACGGCCGTGGTGAGCGCGGTGGTCCATCGCCTCGCGCGACCGATTCCTGGGTTGGGGATCGCGATGCCCATGCTCGTGCCGCCAGTGCTTGCCGCGGTGGTGGGGATTCTCCTGTCACGTGAACACGAGCCAGCAATTGCGTACATCTCCGGCACGCTCGGAACGCTGATCGGGGCGGACTTGCTCAACCTGCGCAAAGTGGCCGGCCTGGGCGCTCCCATCGCTTCCATCGGAGGCGCGGGAACGTTTGACGGCATCTTTCTCACCGGAATCTTGGCCGTGTTGCTGGCATAAGGGGTCGCTACGGCGGAGCGCTGACGGCTGCCTCGTTCTCGTCCAATCTTGAGGCCAACGGCCAATCGGATGCCTTGGGGTGTCCAGTGTTGCCTTGGCAGCTGCATGCGGTAAGGAGCAGCGGTGATGCTCGAGCTTACAGAAGCCGTGGGGTCCAAACCCCGAGTCCCTGCAAACGATTCGCCTCCTACTGGCCTGCGACGGGCCCCGCAGCGACGCAGCCGGCGTTTTGCTGTGGTTGCGGGCACCGTCGGGCAAATTTACGCGGGTTACAAAACGATCCAGGTAGTCGAGAAGTTGCTCGGCTCGGAGCGCGTGCGGTGGCTCTATCGGCGGCAGCATGCCACCGCCGCTCAGTCGATCTACCACACCGCCGTGCGGCTCGAGGGCTTACTCATTAAAGCCTGCCAATTCCTGGGCACGCGTGCCGATATCCTTCCGCATGAATACATCGAGACTCTCTCGCAATTGCAAGATCGTGTCCCACCGCGCTCCTTTGCCGACGTTCTCGCTCCCCTGGTGGAGCGGGAACTCAAACGGCCGCTGGGTGAAGTCTTTGCCGATTGGGACCCGAAGCCACTCGCTGCGGCCTCCCTCGCGCAAGTGCATCGCGCCCGCTTGCGCGACGGTCGGGACGTCGTCCTCAAGATCCAATATCCAGAAATTGCGCACCTCGTCGAAGCCGATCTCGCCAATCTCCGTTTCCTGTTCGGCGTGCTGGCGCGGCTCGAACGGAACTTCGACCTCCGCATCATCCTGCGCGAAATTCAGCACCATGTACCGCTCGAGTTGGATTTCCAGAACGAAGCGCGGAATGCCGAGCGCATCGGCAGAAATCTAGCCCACCGCAGCGACGTCATCGTGCCCCGGGTGGTTTGGGAATACAGCACTCGGCGCGTGCTCGTGCTCGAGTATGTCGAAGGCATCAAAGTCACGCAGGTGCAGGAGCTCGACCGCGCGGGTATCGACCGCAACGCTGTGGCCCGGCTGCTCAGCGATGTGTTTTGCCAACAAATTTTGCGCGACGGCTTTTTTCACGCCGACCCGCACCCGGGAAACATCCTGGTTCAACCAGGCCCTCGCATTGTCCTGCTGGACTTCGGCCTGGCGAAAACCCTGCCAGCGAACTTCCAGGTCGGCCTAGTGCAGCTTGCCGCCGCCATCCTCATGCAAAATCGCACGGCCGCCGTGGATGCGTTTCGAATGCTCGGGTTCCGCACGAAAAACGACGATCCCGGCACCTTGCTCGCCTTGGGCGACGCGTTCCTCGGCCAGGTGGCGCGCAGCGGTAAAGCCTACGCCGAGCGTGAGCTCGTCGAAGCGATTCGCGAAAATCTCGTGCGCGTACTGCGCGAGAACCCGATCGTGGAAGCGCCCTCCGATATTCTCCTTGTGCTGCGAGTGATGGGCTTGCTGAGCGGCATCGGCAAACAGCTCAATGCGGAAATTGATTTACTGCAAGTCATGATGCCGCACCTCACGAGCGGCCTGCAGGTGTGAGCGCCGGGGTCGGCGAGGCGGAACTGGGCAGTTGCCCCAACGTCGCGACGCCGGCGGTGGTGCGACGGGCGAAGCCGCGTTTCGCGTCCTTCCGATATCTTGCCGCGTAGACGAAACGCACGTGGGGTGCGTGCGCAAACGACGACGAGATGACCGGGTTCGGCAAAGCGCCTCGGCCAGGGTTTGCGCCGCTGCACCAGGGCGGCGCCATGAGGTGGCCAACCGCGGTGGGGCCGAGCGGGCGGTGCAGGGTTGCCGACGTTCTCGCCCTGGCGTTGGGTCTCAATCGCGACCCGTGGCGCTAGAGCCGTATCACGACGGCAACACCGGCAACCGACTGGTCGCCCCGACCAGTCGCCACTCGCCTTCCATTGCAGCCCCCTTGCAAGCGGAGCGGCAGCGCGGGCGACGCAGGCGTCGTCCCCAAGTTGCAACCACTCGCCTTTCCGTTGCGGCGCTGTGGTTGCGCGCTGGGTTGGAAAGCAGGGCGCGCCGACACGCAGGGAGCAACGAAGCCAGACGGCGAGAAAAGGAGAAGGTCAGAGTAGCCGGTTGCACAACGGACTGGCCGGGGCGCAGCCTGGCTTTATTTTTCCAGCTCCTCGCGGATGGAGTACATTTTCTGCCGGGCTTCGGTGATGAACGCATCGAGATTGCGCCGGTGATTGGCGCACAGCCCATCAGGTGCCCCATCGAGCACCAGCAAAGGTTTGAGTGTGGCCGCTCGTCCGAGAGGCTCGGCGACTTCGTTGAGCAAGGTGACGAGCACCGTCCGACCGGCAAAGGCTTCACGGTACTCGCGCCCTACGGCCAAGACCAAGTAGTGCAGCGAGTGAGCGACGCCTTGGGCGAAGTAAAACTCGTCGTCGGTGTGGAAAAGCCCGACGTCGGCCCGGTACAAACGGGCGTGCGCGTCGCCAAGCAAATCGGTCCACGCCTGGAATAGGCGAATTAGCTCGACGTTGCGCAAGTTAATCGGGCGGGAGCGCGGTGGTGTCGCGTGGAGCCCGTCCACATACGCTTCCAGAGCGCGTACGCCTTCGCGCAACTTGGACTCTGCCGAGGGGAACCAGAACTTGGTGAGTTCGTTACGGAAGGCAGTGTCCGCCCGCACGAGATTGGGATCGAACTGATCGCTCGACACCTTGGTGAGGTGATCCTTGAACACGCGCATGCTCTCGCGTACGGCCTGCAAGATCCCAAGTTGGCGATTCGCATTGTTGTCGGCCCACAGGGCTGGCCCCCACAGGACAAAATCGTTCGGACGCCAACCGGTCCAACCCTCGAGTTCGTGCCGCACCAACGCCGCCACGGTTGTCGCGAATACTTCGCCGCTGACGATGCTGCGATCGGCAGGAAATTGTTGCTCGACGTTGAACGACAAACGGTTATGCCGCTTCTGCCCGAAGTGCAGCAACAACGGCAGGACGACCACGAGTAGGATGGCCGCCACGCCAATGAGGATCGGAACTGCCACCTGACCCCGTTTACTCGCCATTCTTTGCCCTCTTTCTCCGTCGCTCCCGCCAGCCTGCCAAACGCTCGGCAATGAGTTTCTCTTCGCCTTGGTCGCTGGGAAGGTAGTACGTGCGATCGCGCAGCAAGTCAGGAAGATGCGGCTGATCGGTAAAATGTTCGGGAAGGTCGTGGGCGTACTCGTAACCTCGACCGTAACCCAAGTCGCGCATCAACTGCGTGGGGGCATTGCGCAAGTGCAGCGGCACCGGCAGGGGCCCGTGCTCTCGCACATCTGCGCTGGCGGCCAGCATGGCCCGGTAGGCGGCGTTCGACTTCGGTGCGGTGGCCAAAAATGTAGCCGCTTGCGCCAGGGGAATGCGCCCCTCTGGCAGCCCGACAAAGTGCACCGCTTCTTTCGCTGCAACCGCGAGCAGCAACGCGCGTGGATCGGCGTTGCCAATATCCTCAGCCGCAAAAATCACCATGCGGCGGGCAATGAACAACGGATCTTCCCCAGCCTCCAGCATGCGCATCATCCAGTACACAGCCGCATCCGGATCGCTCCCCCGCAAGCTTTTGATGAATGCGGAAATGACGTTGTAGTGCTCCTCGCCCGCTTTGTCGTACAGGAGGGCGCGATGCTGGGCAGCTTCCTCAGCGAGTGCGAGGTCGATCGTCTTTAGGCCGCGCACCTTGGCCAGTTCGGCCGCGGATTCCAAGACGTTGTACGCAACACGTGCGTCACCGTGCGCTTGCTCCGCGATGAAATCGAGGGCTTCGGGCGCGAGCGAGAGGCCACGGTCGCCGAGGCCGCGCGCTCTGTCCCCCAGGGCACGGCGCAACAAAATTTTGATATCTGCGCCACTCAAAGGCTCGAGCACGAGCACGCGGCAGCGCGATAGCAAGGGGGCGATGATTTCGAACGACGGGTTTTCGGTCGTCGCGCCAATGAGGGTGATGGTGCCGTCTTCAACGTAGGGCAAGAATGCATCTTGTTGGGCTTTGTTAAAGCGGTGGATCTCGTCCACAAACAGCACCGTTTGCCGACCGTACAAGCGCTGGTTTTCGCGTGCCCGGTCGATGATTGCCCGCAACTCCTTCACCCCCGACAGCACTGCGGAGAATTGCACAAAGTCGGCTCGTACGTGCTGCGACAGGAGCAGCGCGAGGGTCGTCTTCCCGCAACCGGGCGGGCCCCACAAAATCAACGACGGGAGCTGGCCACTTTGCACAAGCTCGGCAAGAAACCGCCCGCTGCCGAGCAAGTGCTGCTGGCCCACGAACTCCTGCAAAGAGCGCGGCCGCATGCGCTCGGCCAGTGGGGCATGTTCTTGGCGAGCCACACTGCCCTGACGCGCAAAGAGATCGGCCTCGGCACCGGCCGGCTTTCGTTTCGGCATGGCCGGGAGCCTAGCACAGCTCCGCCAGCGCGCCGCAACCCGCCATCTGGTCAAACTGCGGACGTGGTTTACTTACCGGCGGCCGACGCTTGCTCCGCCTCCTCGAGCGGCTCCCACCATTGGCACCACCAATTCTCCCCCACCAGGATGCGAAGCTTCGGGTGCCAACAGTAGGAAATGTCCTCGTCAGGGTTCAGGTAGTAATAACAATTGCGGCAGCGTTCCTCGCCGTTCGGCTTGCCGCGCAAGATGGCATCTTCAGCGAGGTGCTTGAGCTGCAAGGCCAACTTCTCGTCTTCCGGCTTCGGTTCTAATCGTGGTAGTTCAAAGTCGTCTGCCATGGCTTTCGAACTCCTCCCTTCATTCTGTTACTGACCGGCGCACTGCGTTGGCCTCGACAGCCGCCACCGTTCCTGCCCTAGCCGCCTCGAGATGGCAATCGAGTTGCAGTACCCGTGAGCCCTGCATATAGCAAAAGCAGTCCATGGGAGAAGCAAATTCCAGCACGCCACCGTTTCCGCGTCCTTGGCTCCAGAGGGAGCCAGGCCGCCTCATTGGCCGCGGGCATCCGGCAGGAGACTTTCTCGAGGCATACCGCTGGGAACTGCTAGAAGAAGCCCCTGGGCTGCTGCGCGTGCGTGCTCACTTGCCTGCGCACGTGAAAAATCCGCGCGGGCAACTCTTTGGCGGCTTCACCCCAACTTACGTCGATCTGATCGCCCTCCTCACCGTGCGTGCTGGGCAACCGCGCGACGGCTGGAAAACTTGGCTGGCCACCACGAGTATGCGACTCGATTACTTCGAACCCATCGTTGGCCCGCAGTTTTTGGTCGAAAGCAAGCTCGTCAAAGCGCGCGGGCGCACCCGCGCGGTGGAGACCCGCTTTTACGATCCCGAAGACACGCTCGCTGTCTTCGCCTTCACCCTCATTCGCGAGATGCCCCTGGATCGCCCGCTCGGCGACGGCTGAAATTGCCGTGTGGTGAGATTGGCAAACAACTCACGGAGCAAGCCGCGCTGCACCTCGCACTCGAGGCCGATCAGTAGGCGCGGCACCAACTCCGCCGAACGACAACACCGGCCAAGTGCTGCGACTAGAAGCAGCACTGCGTGCGGTTGCTGCTCGGCTCTCCTGCGACCGTAAGCAACAGGGGAGCGCAAACAACCGGCCGTTGCACCCCTCGCTGTTGTCAGGGGCATAGCGCGCCGGGTACGCAGCCTAACGCACGGACAGCACGCGAACGTCGAAAATCAGGGTTTTTCCTGCCAAGGGATGGTTGGCATCGATCACGATGGTTTCGTCGTGCACCTCGTGTACGCGCACGTGGCGCTCCCGGCCGTTCGCATCGCGTGCCACGAGTTCGGTACCAACCACTCGCGCCGCCGGCGGCACGAGATTCTTGTCCACCTCGTAGAACGCTTCGGGCAGCACCTCGCCGTATGCGAGTTCCGGCGGGATGCGGATTTCTTTGACGTCGCCTTCCTCGAGCCCCTCGAGACCCTGCTCCAGTCCAGGAATGATTTCTTCGTTCCCCTGCGTGTACTCGAATGCCTCTTCACCCACGTTGCTCTCGATGATGCTCCCATCTTCGAGCCGCAACGTGTACTCAATCGCAACGCGATTTCCTGCGTGGATACCCATTGGTTCCTCCTTGCTGACTTCCGCGCGAACTGCGTGTCGCGCCCACGGCCGTTATGCTGCTTCGTCCTAAGGGGCGACGGCCACCCCTGAGGAACCAACTGGCTTGCCCCGGAAATTTTTCCTGGGGCCCCCACCCAATCAGAACGGGTAGCTGGTGTCAATAAGCGAGAGCGCAGGTAACCAGAACCACTGCAATACTGCTGGTTCCATTCAGCAATGCTCTTGGCCGCCACTGCGCCGCCAAAGGCGGCGCGCTGCTTTCCGGACGGCTCGGGCGCTTTGTTGGAGCACCGTCTTCATCACCGTCCTGTGGTTCTCTCGCGAACCGCTCCCACCGCCACCTTGGCTTCCGTGTGCGTGCAATCCACCGCGACCAAGGGTAAACAAGTTGACGCCAAGAAACTCCGTAAGCGCATGGACCCTCACCTTCGATCTTTTGCCCTCTGGCGCGAAGCAACAGGATTGCTGGAGCGATGCACTCTGTAGACGTTGTGATTGTCGGCGCCGGTTTTGCCGGCGCTGCCACTGCATTTCACTTAACTCGTCGCGGTGTGCGGCGCGTGGTCGTGTTGGAACGTGAAGCCATCCCGGGCTACCACGCCTCAGGACGCAACGCGGCTCTCGGCTTTACGTCCATCGATGAGCCGGAGGCGGCTGCGCTGGCGCGAGCCGGACTCGCCTTCATTCGCGAAGAGGCCAGCGCGCTGGCCGGTCGGAGCATTTTCCGCCCTTGTGGCTCGCTGTTGGTCGCAGGGGAATCCTCCACAGCCGCGCGCCTGCAAGCCATGGCTCGAACGAAGGGCATGGGGTTCGCGTGGTGGGATCGGAACGCTGCGGTTGCCGCTGTTCCGGTACTCGAGGGCGCGGAGATCTGCGGGGCGTTGTGGAGTGCGGATGATGGCGTGGTCGACATCCACGCTTTGCTGCAGGTCTACTTGCGTGAAGCTCGCAGTTTTGGAGCGGAGATCGTCTACAACGCACCGGTCGAACGGATCGAGGTCCGCCACAACCGCGTTGTGGCCGTGCACACCCGGGCGGGTTCGTGGGGATGCGGTGTTCTTGTGGATGCTGCAGGCGCGTGGGCTAGTGAAGTCGCCAGGCTGGCAGGCTCGCCGATGCCCACACTGGAACCGCGGCGACGGCATTTGTTTCTCGGGCAGACATCTACGCCCATCAATTCGCAATGGCCTTTCGTTTGGCATGCCGACGTCGATACCTACTTCCGGCCCGAAGGTGCGGGGCTTTTGCTGAGCCCGTGCGATGCCACTCCGCACCCAGCAGCAGAACCAGCGATCGACGATTCTGCGAAGGTGCTTCTCGCGGAAAAACTCACCCGTGCTTTTCCACGCTTGGCTGAATTGGCCCTGGTTTCCGCATGGGCCTGCTTGCGCACGTTCGCTGCGGACGAGCGCTTCGTCATCGGACCCGACCCGGCGATCGGCGGCTTTGTTTGGGTTGCGGGCCTCGGCGGACACGGTATGACCACGAGCGCGGCAGTGGGACGGCTTGCGGCAAGCGCTGTGCTCGGTGAAGCAGCGGACGAACTCTCCTGGTTTCGGCCAGAGCGCTTGCTCCGGTGAAACCCATTGCCCGAGGTTACCAGCGGCGCGTTTCGCCCACCGCCAGTACCCATGCGTCTTCCGCACGGTAACCGAGGCGGACTGCAGCTGCACGAAAACGCTGGGGTGGCTCCTCCAATGGCTCGTCGGTCAAATCGAACGTGCCCCAGTGCATCGCGAGAACGCGCCGTGCATCCAGGTCGCGCGCCGCTTGCACCGCTTCCTCTGGGTTCATGTGCACAAAGCGCATGATCGACGGAGGATCGTAGGCGCCGATGGGGACGGCCGCCAGATCGATGGGACCGAGTCGCTCTCCGATCTCCTTGAACCCCGGAAAGTAACCCGTATCCCCGGCGTGATAAAACTTCCGGTGCTTCCCCTCCACTACCCAGCCTGCCCACAACCGGCGGTGTTGATCGGTGAGGCCGCGCCCGGAAAAATGCTGTGCGGGCACGCAGTGCACGCGCACGTTCTTGACCTCGACGGATTGCCACCAATCCAGGGCCACGAACCGCCCTCCCAGGCTATGGACCAACTCCCCCATGTTCAGCGGCACGAGGAACAACACGTTGCGCCGTGCCAGCTCCTTCCACGTGGGCAGGTCGGCGTGGTCGTAGTGGTCGTGGGAGATGGTGACGAAGTCGACCGGCGGTAGCTCCTTGAGCGGAATCCCTGGAGGTTGCAGGCGGCGTGGTCCGGCAAAGGACACCGGGCTTGCCCGCGAGGAGAAAATGGGATCGGTGAGAAAAGTCACTCCCTCCATACGCACGAGAAACGTTGAATGGCCGATCCAAGTCACACTCGGGTTGTGTGCAATCATGTTGCGATCGTACGGCACCCAGGGCGCCCCGCCCCTGCGGGGGTTAAGCGAAGTCCAGGCCTTGCGGGCAAAGAAG
This sequence comes from Candidatus Binatia bacterium, assembly GCA_026415395.1. Taxonomy (NCBI): domain Bacteria; phylum Candidatus Binatota; class Binatia (SeqCode); species Binatia bacterium. The sequence goes on from JAOAHD010000007.1 coordinate 40,473, forward strand.
CTGAGCATTTCCCCCACGCCTGGGAACGGACGCGGGCCCGTGCTGTTGCAGAATTCTTTACCGCAACGAGGGGCGCCAGCTTGAGCCACGGCCGTCACTGTAAGCACAACCCCAAACCCAATCCCAGCCAGCCTGGAGAGACGCCGCACAAGAGAACCGTGCACCACACTCGGCAGTTTAGCGTGCAGCAGTCAGCTCGCGAGCACGAGCGGCAACACCTCGAGGGACCGTGCGACGGTGAGCTCAGCGCTGGCAACTTCGTGGCTCCGATAGCCCCACAGCGCCCCGCAGAACGCCACACCAGCGGTGGCGGCGGTGGCGCGGTCGATCCCCGCGTCGCCCACGAGCAACGTGCGCGGGGGCGGCACGCCCACTGTAGTGCACAGGAAAAACACACCGCTCGGATCAGGCTTTCGTTGCGGCAGCGTGTCTCCCCCGCATAAGGCAGCAATGAACGGCCGCAAACCCAAACGGCTCAAAATCTCCTCGCTGAGACCCGCGGGTTTATTGGTGAGCACCGTAGCCACCACACCCGCCTCGCGCAGTCCGCGCAGGAGTTCCTCTACGCCAGGATAGGCGCGGCTACGGTCGACCGGGTGAGCCCGGTACTCCGCGAGAAACACGGCTAGAACACGTTCGACCTCAGGTTCATCGCCACCCCTGCCAGCAAGCGCCTGCTCCACCAGCCGCCGCGCTCCTTCGCCAACCATTTGGCGCACTTCCTTGATCGTGTACTGGGGGAAACCAAAGCAACCAAGAGCGTAGTTCAGAGCAGCGGCGATGTCTCCGACCGTGTCGACCAGGGTGCCGTCGAGGTCGAAGATAACGTGGTTCCAGCGGGCGTGCCCGGCCATTCTGCAGCACCGTCAGAGAGGAAAGCCGGGCCGCTCGCTCGGATCAACGAGCACGCAGTGCGTGCCACGGTAAATCGTGGCCATGCACTTGTTGCAGTGAATGCAAGCTCCGTCGCGTTTGTCGCCACGAGCCCAACGCGCGATCAAGTTCGGTTCGCGGAGCAGCGCGCGCCCGAGCGCGACGAACTCGAAACCTTCCTGCAGCGCGCTGCGGGCACTCGCCAAACGATTGATGCCGCCGAGGAGAATCAACGGCATTTTGAGCTCTGCCCGAAAGCGTCGTGCGAGAGGCAGGAAGAACAACTCCTCGAATGGATAAGTACGCAGAAAGCGGCGCCCGAGCAAGCGAAATGGCAAACGCAGCCACGGTGGAAACGCCGCCGCCATTTCCGCAAGCGGTACGTCGCCACGGAAAAGAAACATAGGATTTTCGAACGAACTGCCACCGGTGAGTTCCAAACCATCGAGGTGGCCGTCCGCTTCTAGGAGACGGGCCACAGCAATGCTGTCCTCGACCGTCAGGCCGCCCCGCACGCCATCGGTCATGTTGAGTTTCGCAGTAACGGCGACGGTGCTGCCCACACGCGTGCGCACTGCCGCAGCAATTTCTCGCGCCAGTCGTGCCCGTTTTTCCAAGCCCCCACCCCAGGCGTCGCGCCGCTGATTCAAACGCGGGCTCAAGAATGCGCTGACCAGGTAGCCGTGACCGAAGTGCAATTCGATCGCATCGAAGCCCGCCTCGCGTGCCACGGTTGCGGCTTCGCCAAAGTCGCCGATGATGCGACGCAAGTCCTCCTCGCTGGCTTGTCGCAAAAAGCGTAAGGCGCGCCCCACCCAACGGCGCGACGGTGCCAGACCTTGTCCCACGGTGACGCCCACCGGACCCGCGTGCCCAAGTTGAATGGACACGGCGGCGCCTGCACGGTGCATCTCCTCCACAAAGTGGCGGAGGCCAGACAGGCTTTGGCGGTGCACGACGATTTCGTTCGGTGCTCCACGGCCATCGTCGCTCACCGCGCAGTAAGCCAATGTGGTCATCGCCACGCCGCCTTCGGCAAACGCGCGATGGAAGCTCACCAGGGCATCGGTCACCACCCCGCCACGGGCGCGCCCTTCGAATGTCGCCGCCTTGATGAAGCGATTTTTCAACGTGAGGGGACCGAGCTGACCGGGTGCAAACGGATCGATCGTGGATGTTGTAGGACTAACCACGCTCACCGTCAGAACCGATCGGGCCAAGTCGGATGCCACGGGCGCTCGCGCTCGAACGCACGGGCGAGCTGCAACACCAAGTCGTCACGATGGCGCGGCCCGACAATTTGCATCCCCATCGGCAGCCCGGCGCGTGAAAGGCCGATCCGCACGGTGGCCGCCGGATGCCACGAAAGGTTGAACGGAATCGTGAACGAGGCCACGCCCGCGATAATTTGCGGGCGCCCCTCGGTTTCTTGAGGGAATGGTCCGCCAGCGGGCGGCGGGTCGTAGGGAACGGTGGGGGTGACCAAGGCATCGAACTCCGAAAACAACTCGGCGCACCACGCATTGAGCTGCTGGCGCAGCTTGGCTGCCTCGCCCCACGTTTCCGGCCGCATTTCCCAACCGAGTTTGACGCCGCTCAAAAATGTGCGGCCAAAGTCCTTCTCCTTGTCCGCAATCAAGTGATGAAGATGAGCGGCGAGTTCGAAGGCGCCAAGCACGGCCCACTCGCGCCCGAGCTGCGGGGGCCCGCCATGGATGCGTTCCACCCGGTGGCCGAGCTGCTCGAATACCCGCACGCCGTCCTCCACCGCGGCGGCGATGTCGGATTGCACCACCGCGTAACCGAGATCGGGAGAAAAGGCGATGCGCAGCCCGCGCGGGAGCTCGCCGCGCACGCACTCGAAATAAGAAATCCCAGGGTGGGGCAAACTATTGGGGTCCCACGGGGAGGGACCGACTACTTGATCGAGAAACAAAGCGGCGTCTTCTACCGTTTTTGTCAGTGGGCCGTACACCGCCGTGTCTTGGTACTCCCAATACTCCGAGGGGCCACGCGGCACGCGGCCAAACGAAACCTTGAGGCCGAAGCAGCCGGTAAAACTTGCGGGGATGCGGATGGACCCACCCCCGTCGCTGGCAGTGACCAGCGGGAGCACACATCCCGCCAGTGCGGCTGCGGATCCACCGCTGGAACCACCCGGCGTGCGCTCCAGGTTCCAAGGCGAGCGGGTGACGCCGTAAACCAAATTTTTCGTGATGGCCGTGTAACCGAACTCCGGAGCGTTGGTTTTCCCCACCACGATCGCGCCTGCGCGTTTCAACCGCTCCACTTGCACCGAGTCGCGCTGCGCAACATTGCCGCGAAAGGGGAGGGAGCCATAAGTTGTCGGTAAGCCGGCAACGTCCTCCAAATCCTTCACCCCTAACGGAATCCCTTCCAGAGGCCTTGCTTCTCCTCTGCGTAGGCGCTCCTCTGCGTGGCGCGCTTGTTCATCCAAACGGTCGAAATCGAATCGCGCCACGACCGCATTGAGTTTCTCGTGCGTGGCATCGATACGGTCCCACGTCCAGCGCAACAAGTCGCGCGGCGAAAACTCTCCGCGCCGCAGCGCGGCGCATAATTCGACAAGGGACCATTTGAGGGGCTCCAGCGTCATCCCGCTCTCCTCCACGGCTCGGAGTGTGCGACCTCAGTCCACCACTGGCCGCGCGGCCAGGCGCGCTTCACGCCGGCTGCGCAAATATTCGATCGCTGGTGGCATGAGGGAAATCACAATGATCGCGACAATGACGAAGTGAAAATTCCGTTTAACTACGGGCACGTTGCCGAACAGGTAGCCGGCGTACACAAAGCTGCACACCCACAAGATCGCACCGATGATGTTGTAAGCCGCAAAGCGCGGATACCCCATGCGGCCGATGCCAGCGACAAACGGCGCAAAAGTGCGGATGATGGGAATGAAGCGTGCCAAAATGATGGTCTTGCCACCGTGGCGCTCATAAAAATCGTGTGTGCGTTGCAAGTGCTGCTTGTTCAGCCAGCGTGAGGTTTCGCTCTTGAAAACCGCCGGGCCGACATAGGCACCGATACTGTAGTTTGCTGCGTCCCCCAACACGCCGGCAATGATGAGCAGCACGGCCACCGTATGCACGTCAATGACCGCCCCTTGCACGGCGGCGAGCGCACCCACGGCGAAGAGAAGCGAGTCCCCCGGCAAGAAAGGAGTCACCACCAAACCCGTTTCACAGAAGATAATGAGAAAGAGCAAAGCATACAGCGCAGGCCCGAGCTGCGCAGCTAGGGAGTTCAAGTGGGCATCCAGGTGTAAAAATATGTCGATGCCTTGCTGGAGGTACTCGGTCATACGCTAATGCTCCTTCTCCCAAACACCTAACGGCGCCGCCCGGCACCAGTTGTGGGCCTGTAACACACGGGAAACACCGGTGGCAACGTGACGGCGACGAGTGCCTGGTGGATCGTAGCCTCAAGTGTCGCGGGTGAGCTCCAGTTCCGCGGGGCGGGCGGTCAGCCGTGGGAGATGCGGTTTGCCGAGAGGAAGGCAACCTACTGACATTCGCGTTTGGCCAGCAGCCCGCTTTCCCAGCTTGCCGCTGGTTGCAAATGTTCCCTACCCAAGGGCGACTGCCGGTCGCCCGTACAATCCCCTTTTTGCCAATTCCCCGGCAGCACTCGCTACTCGCCTTCTATTCACCATGCGCCCCCAACCACTCGCAACTCGCTACTCACGCCGCCGGGGGCTACATATCGCGGAGCGACCGCAGTCGAGGTAATCAGATGCTCGTGCGAACAAAAATCTCCCGCTCGCCCGCCAGTGGAGTGGGAGATCGGGTGAGGGAGCAGTTTCATTCACGGGATGCTGGTGCTGCACCCGTTCAGCGCGCCGTTCACCGCTAGGATGATCTCGTCCACCGTTACCGCTCCGTCGCCGTCGTCGTCCGCCGCCGGACAAAGATCTCCACCTTCGGCACCCAAGGCAATATTCACAGCAGTGACGATTTCGCTGATCTCTACCGTCGCATCACCGTTGCAATCACCCGCGCATGGAGAGGTAGCCCGAAACACCGTGGCCGTAACTTGCGCCGGGCCGGTTCCCGCAATGCGGCGGAGTTCGATGGTCCAAAGACCAGGCTGAGGACGCTCGATGCGGCACGCGCCCCAATTTTCCGGCCGTTCATCGCGGCACACCCAGGTAATGTTGTTGCCCTCGGTGTGGCCGACTAGTAAGTCGAAGTCGTTGTCTTGGTTTAGAAAACCCGAATTACTTCCAGTTTGCCCATTGAAAGACACTCGCAACTCAGCCGCTTGCGTGTCGATTTCGATCTGCTCCTGAACCCGTGGGTTAGCAACGCTTAAACTCGCTGAGAACGTGCGCACTAGCGTTCGTCCGTCGTCAACGTGCCCAACGGTGTTGCACGTAACACCCACATCCTCTCCGGCTGTCCCCTCGATCCAGTTGCGTACGGTTGTCACATCGGTGGCGAAAGACTGATCCGGTGCGAGGCAGTCGACCGTTGAGCCGCCAGACACCACTCCCACGAGCACCTCGCTGCCGTCCTCTTTTGCCATCACGGCACCTCCGGAGTCGCCGGAGCAGGTGTTGGAGCCCGTGCCGGTAAAAGACCAGCACACGTGCAGATCGGCGGGAACGTCCGCCGGACACGCGCCAAAGACCACCGGGCCCTCGCGTTTGATTCCGGTATCATCGACGCTGCGAAAACCGGCGCGGGTGGTTCCATAACCCACAACGGTGCCTGCCGAATCGGGTGCAGGCTTCGCTCTCGCCAAGCTCAAAGGCGGCACGCCGTCCGCCGGCTCCGCCAATCGTAACAGACCGACGTCGTAACCAGCGCCGAACTCGTAGTTCGGGTGTACCGCCACGGCCTCGACGGTAAGCACACCGACGTTCGGCAGGAACACCAGAATCGTCCGCGGGTCGGCGATCCCCTGGCTTTGGCACTCCGCGAAATTGTCGCTGTTTTCCGGGCATAAGCAGTGCGCAGCCGTGACCACGGAGTGGCAACCAACCAAAGTGCCGGAGCACAAGCTCGTTAAGTCGCTGTGCCCGGCATCGGCGTAAAACGCTAGCATCGCAACCGCAGGCTGGGCAAAAGTGGCGGAGCCGTTCACAACCCGGGGCTTTGGCAGCCCATCGCCGCGGCTGGCCACGAGAGCAACCAAGAAGAACGCAAAAAACCGAATTCGCATCGATCGAGTTACGGTGCGGGAATGTACAGGCAAAGTCGAGATCCTTTTTGCTAGCTTGCGGGTACTGATTTGCTCAGACACAGTATGCCACACTGGAAACGATTTGGTTGGTAGCATGGGGAACACGCCAACGCTTCGGCTGTTTGTTTGCGTGCTCGCAGGGCTGCAGATCTTCACCACACCGTGCCCCGCGCGTGCGCGGGGTGGTTGGGACTATCTGCTCGAGCGCCTGATTCGTGACGGGGAACCGCGCAGCGAGATCGAAGCGATTTTCACCGATCCCCGCATGCCGCCCTTCCAGAAGCTGGAATTTGCCCCGGAGCGCCGGCCAGAACCCGCGGGATTGTACCGTGGGTTTTTGCGCCCACAAAGCGTCGCCCAATTGCGCCAGTGTTGGTACACGTATCGAGCAGAAATTGAGGCGGCTGAACGCCGGACCGGCGTGCCAGGAACGCTGCTGGTATCGCTCCTCCATGTAGAGAGTCGCTGTGGCCAGAACACCGGCGGACATCGGATCCTATTCCGTTTGGCGCGCTTGGCGATGGCCGGTGAGCCGAACAACCTGCGCTGGAACCTTGCGCTCTGGCTGGACGGACCGCGACGGGCAGCAGACGATCTTGCCGCAAAGCTCGCGTCCAGAGCCCGGTATCTCGAAGACACCTTTTACCCTGAAGTCCGCGCCACCTTGGAGTTGGCGCGACGCTGGCGGGTGGACCCTTTGGAGCTGCGCGGCTCGACGGCAGGCGCCCTTGGTTGGCCGCAGTTCCTCCCGAGCAGCGTGCTCCGGTTTGGGCGCGACGGGAATAGCGACGGTCGCGTGGATTTGTTCGACCCGGCGGATGCAGCACTCTCGGCGGCGGAATATTTGCGAGCCCACGGCTGGACGATGGGAGCAACCTCAGACGAGCAGCGACAAGCCCTGTGGCACTACAATCGCTCGCGCAGCTACGGGGACACGTTGCTGGCCCTCCACCGTCGCCTGCAGCCCGAGGCACGACCGCAACCGTCGCAAACTCTCGCGGCAACCTCGCGAGCGTCGAGCAAACGGAAGCAAGCAAAGTCACCGCGGGCGCACCGCGCCCGGCCGCGTTAAAGCCCTAGCGATGATTGCAGGTGTCGACTTCGGAGCTCGGTGGGCGGGTACCACGGTGATTTGCTTCGATGTCGGCTCGCAACTGCGGTTCTTGCGCGTCCCGCAGAAACAGGATGCCGACGAATTCCTGGAAGCGTTCCTGCGTAAGAGCCAACCCCAGGCCGTCTATATCGACGCCCCGCTGAGCCTGCCCGCGGCCTACTTCGAACGAGGGACCGATTTCCTCTACCGGTGCTGTGACCGTGACCTGTCGGCCATGTCCCCCATGTTCCTCGGTGGGCTTACGGCGCGGGCCATGCGCCTCTGTCGGCGGATCACGTTGCCGGTGTACGAAGTGTACCCGCACGCCGCCGCGCGGCTACTCGAAGAGCAGGGCATCGCCGGCTACCGCAGCGCCTCTCCGCCCGAGTATCTGGCGCGCTGTGCGCGGGTCCTCCCATGCACGGCTGCCGAACCGGTGACATCGTGGCACGAAGTCGATGCTGCCCTGGCGTGGTGGAGCGGTTGGCGGCATCTTCGAGGAGAAGCGCGCGCGTTTGGAGAGCCCAGCGAAGGGCTGATTTGGGTCTGACGACCTCCTGCGCTGGGCTGTGTGCTCGTTTGGCTTCAAGTGCCGACTGCTGGCGCCCGCCACGAAGGCACCTCTGCGCTCGGGATGAAACGGAAACAGCCCAGTGGTTGAGGCTCGGGTCCTGCCCCCTGCGGACCCGGAGCGAAGACTCGCAGCGCCGCAACGAGCCCGAAGAAATGTAAGGCATGTGCTAGTGGGCAGACTGCACCGCCGATCGCGCGCTGCTAGGGCCGCTCAACGTTTTGCACGTGCTTTCGTCGGCCGAGCAGGCTTTGCTGCGGCTTTGATTGCCTTGGCCGCGCTTCGAGCATCCTCGGGGCTACGGAAGCCGAATACAGCGGAAAACTTTTTCCCTACCGTTTGCGCCACCAGGAACTCGATGTTTACGCCCGCGTTGGCAATCGCTCGCGCCATCGCGGCACCGAGGCCAGGACGGTCATCCCCCTCGACAAACAGGGCGCTCACCTGTGCGGGAGCGAGCCCGGCTTGCGATGCCGCGGTCGTGCTTTTCTTGCCGCTCACAGGGAACACCTCGATTGCTGCGCGGCCAGTATCCCCAAGGGCATAGCCCATTACTACGCGCAAATTCGCACCGCTGGCGGCGAGCGGCTCCAGAACTTCGGCCAGTACCCCAGGAGCGTGCTGCGCTTCTTTACGCCACAAGGTGACTTGTTTTACCGTGACGGCCATACGCATTACCTCCCGGCAGAGCCTTATGCGCCGTCTGAAGAAAAAACTCAACGTCCCCGCTTATCGCAAGGCGAAGCCTAACAAGCGCTCGAGCTCGCTCAATGCGGCGGTGGGTTCTTCGACTTTGATCGTGGCCATCCCCAGTGCCCGAGCGGTTTTCAGGTTACGGCCGATGTCGTCCAAAAACACCGCCTGGGGCGGGGCCACCTGGAGTTGCTCGCAGGCGTAGGTGAAAATGCGTGGGTCTGGCTTGCGCAAGCCCAACCGTGCTGACTCGATAAAAGCATCGAACAGCGCGACCAGCGGCCGTTGAGTTTCCGCTTCGTCCCGCCAGTTGTTGGTGATTGCTCCGGTGCGCAAACCGTTCGCACGAATCACCTCGATGGCGCGAATCATTTCCGGGCGTGGCACGGTGGCGGCTTGCACTGCGAGCATCAATGCCGTCGCGTCCAGAGTTTGCCCCGCCGCACGGCACTCTTGCTCGAAGAGGGGAATAAATTCTTGCAAACTCACCTCACCGCGCTCCAAGCGTGCCCAAGCCCCGTGTTCCCCGCTGCCGGCAATGTGGAAGTTGATCCAGCCCGGCGGAATGCCGTGGCTCCGTTCGAATGCGGCAATAGCCTGTAGTGGTGAGCCCACGACCACTCCACCGATGTCAAAAATCACTGCGCGAAATTCCATGCGCGGAGCTAGCTAGCGAGGAGCCGGCCGCTGCGCCACGGCGACACCCTGCGCCAGAGCCGAGCAATCGGTGTTACACCCGCAGCCCTCGGCGATCTTCTTGCCTGCCGCTCACTTGCTTTGGAACAAACCAAGCTGCCGTACGGGAGCGAAGGAGCGCCGGTGGAGCGGGCAGGGGCCGTACTGTGCGAGAGCACGCAAATGTTCCGGGGTGCCGTAGCCCATGTTGCGTGCGAAGCCGTACTGGGGGTAGGTTTCGTGCCACTGCCGCATAATCGCGTCGCGCTTCACCTTAGCCACGATGCTCGCGGCTGCCACGGCATAGCTAATGGCGTCGCCGTCAACAATTGCAGTTTGGGGAATGTCGATGTCGGGCACCGTGCGGGCGTCGACCAGCAAGTGTTCTGGCTTTACCCTTGTCGCTCGCACGGCTCGGCGCATGGCCTCCAAGCTCGCCCGCAACACGTTCATGCGATCGACTTCCTCCGCTTCCACGATACCAATGCCCACCGCCAGGGCGAGCCGTTCGAGCGAATCCGCCAAGCGCTCGCGTTGCAGGGGGGTCAAGAGCTTTGAGTCGTTCACTCCTTCGAGTTCGATCTCAGGGGGGATCACCACGACGGCAGCCACGACCGGACCGGCAAGCGGGCCCACGCCCACCTCGTCGCACCCGCCCACAAGCTGCACCCCTTGCGCCCACAGGGAGCGCTCAACTTGCAAGAGCTCGCGCATCCGCCGCCTTCGTCGCTCCGCGCCCACAGCGGCGCGGGTTTAATCACATGGGGGAGGGGAAGCCAAGCGAGCACCGTGATTGCGGCGCCCCTTCCGTCCGTACCGACTCCGGAAATAAATGGCGGCTTGGCCCGCCGCAGCGCCGAGGGTGTCGATGGCGCTGTCCCAAAGAGAGGCCGTGCGCGTGATCACGAAGGCTTGGTGCAACTCATCGAGCAACGCCCACACTCCGGAGAAGGTGACCGCCTGCAAGCTCCAGCTTAAGCGCCAACGCGGCGCGCGGCCGCGCCGGGTGGCCCAGTACACCAATAAGCCCAAGATGAAAAACTCAACGAAATGGGCTGTCTTTCGGATCACTGTGTGAGCCAACACAAATCCACGCGGGCTAAGGTCAGGAAACAGCCAGCGCAACACCGGATCGATGTATCGATGGGTGTTCTGTGCCGAGAAGGGGTCAGTAGAAAGCGCTGAGATGCAGGCCATCCATAGGCCCACGACCGCCCAGTATCGTAACCAGTGGAGCCAGTGGTAAACCATGCTCGGCGTGGACTCTGGCGGCGGCTGCATGGCAGGTACATTCATAAGGCGATAGGGGAAGAGAATGGATCAGCGGGTTTGGGCCTTCTTGGCCGGCATGCTCACGGCGCTCATTGTAGCCGCGCTACTGTGGCTTGCCGGCTGGTTCCGGGCAAGCCCCGCTTCCCATCCCCTGGCGACACCCGCCGTTGTCGTCCCGACGGCGACAGCATCGCCCACGAGGATCGTGACGGGCATCACGCCCGAGATGCCGCGGGGATATCGCCTCGCCGGGGTGGCGGAAAACGCTGGGCAGCTTTACGCTGTGGTCGAACTACCCGACGGGCGCCACGGGTTGTTCCGCCAAGGTGAGGAAATTCCAGGTCTTGGATTAGTGGTTCGCGTCGGCGGCGAACATGCGGTGTTCAACACGTCTCAGGGCGAGGTCACCTTGTGGGTGGCACCCGCGGCAACCCCCACGCGCACCCCAACGATGCCCAAGCCTACGGCTACGCCGCGGGCGCCGCGCGCTCGTTCTCCTGCCGGGGCCGTGTCAACTCCAAGATCAGGCGCTTCAACCGCTCTGGATCGACCGGCTTCTTGAACAACACGCCCTGTAATCCCTGGAGGCGGCTGCGTTTGATCACGTGATCGCGATCGTAGTAGTAACCGGTCATCAAAATCACCGGGGTAGAGCCGCGGCGACGGACCTCCATGTAGAGGTCGTATCCATCCAAGTCTGGCATGACGACGTCGCTAATGACGATGTCCACCGGGGTCACGTCGAGCACGCGCAACGCGTCGAGCCCGTCATGTGCCTCGATCACTTCGCAGCCTTCTTGCCGCAGTAAATCGCGCAGCGAATGGCACACGCCGACATCGTCATCCACTACCAGCACGCGCAGACCCTTGAGGGGTGAGGCGATCGACTTGCGCGCTTTTGTTGTCCACTCGAGGTCGGTCATTTGCACGCCGCCATGATACTCGCGCGTTTGGTAAGCCTCCCCCTGGGCGAGCTCCACCAAGCGATTGACGGCGTTTTGGATCTTGGCAATCTCCCGCCGCACGGCCTCGATGCGTTCTTCTTCGACCACGGCACGTTCGTCCGAGGCTGCTTCCCGCACAAACTGCCCGAGCAACTCGACTTGATTCACGATCGCTTCGAGTGGGTTGTTGATCTCATGGCACACGGCCACGGCGACTTCACCGAGGGTGGCAAGGCGGTCCTTCCGGCGGATGTCCCGCAGGTCTTTGGCAAAGCCAATGGAGCCGATCTCGAACCCGGCTTCGTCGCACAGGATCGCCCCGGAGATCGCCACTGGGATTTGTTCTCCCCAGCGATCGACAAAGGTGGTTTCGAAGTTCTTCAGCTTGCCAGGGCCGCCGTATTCGTCGCTCCGCATGGCGGCCATGACCCGCCGTGCTTCGGCCATCGACGGGTAGACCTTGGTGACCTTCTCACCGAGAATTTCCGCCGCGGTATAGCCGAGCACCTTTTCGGCACCATCGTTGTAAAAAACGATGGTGCCGCTGCGATCCACGGCAATCACGATGTCGGGCGAGCTTTCGATCAACTGCTCGAGGTAGTGAGGAGGGAACTTCGGGGGGCGCGCTGTGTCGGCCATTGAGACAGAGTAACCTTAGGATTGCGGCTTGGGCGCCGCAAACTCCGGGGGGCGAATCCAGCTCTCGCTGCGACCGGGCGGCACTGGGACGCGCTGCCGCTGCTTCTTGGCCAAGCGGCGCAGCACCTTCATGGAGTTCTCGAATTCGTTCATGGAGCGAGTCGTAACCAAGCCTTCGCGCTCGAGGGTAGAGAACACCTCTTCGCCCAACGGGGTGCGCACAATCGTGATCGTCCACCCCGTGGCCCCCACACCGCCACACGAAATGTCAGCAAGTTCTGCAGAGAAGTCGGCACAGTGGTGGCACTCGGGGCGGGCGGATTCTTGCGCGGCACGCAGCGGATATTCGACGAGTTCGCCGTTCTTTTTGAAGATCTGGATCTTGCCCTTCACATTGAATTGGCGAACCTCCGATAGGGGAATCCCCAACTTGCCTTCGATGGTCTCCAGCATGAGCTCGCGAAAATCGAACACTTCGCTGCACAGGAGCCCAATGTTCAACGCCACCCGCTCACCGAATCCTTTGAGGAAGTGTCGCTGCTTTTCGATGATCTTGTCCTTTTTGCGCCCATTGTCGAGGAAGCTTGGGTCGACAAGCTGCATTTTGCGCACCGGAGTGATTTGACAAGGCACACCGACAAACGCCACCCGTTGCAGCCCGAGCTTCTCGGCATCGGCTAAGGCGAGGTTGTTCGGACAGTACGTGTACCAGGAGCTTGCCGCTGCTACCGCTTCTTCGGGCGTGGTGATTGCCTTGGGATACGGGGCGCAGGGCTTGGTCGCATCGGTTGCCGATACAACGGCGCCATCGAAGCGGCCGCTCCGTAAGCCCCACACCAACAAGGTCGTGACCACGCCACCGTCCTCGCAGCGCTCGAGCACCTCCGGCAGCGTGCTCCGCGCGGCTACGATGTGGCGGTACGGCCCGAACACGTCGCGGTGGACCTCGCCGTCATCAGGGAAGGCCTTGGAAACGAGATGGTGTTCGCGCTCGCCCAAGCGCGGGCAGACTTGGGCGCAGCAGTCGCACCCGATGCCCTCGCTGATTCCGCAGTAGTCGAATGGCAGCGTGGCTTTGGCCACTTGCTTCGGTTTCCCGTCCACGTAGTCGATGACATTATGGGGGCAGACCAGCACGCAACTGCCGCACTCGCAGCAGCTCCCATAAGCGACGACTTCGTTCATCATTTGCTTAAATGTGGCGTGCATCGCAAAGCGGAGCTTCGCTTACCCCTGGCCGCATGTCGAGTCAACGAATTTCATCGTTCGCAGCGGGCCCACAAGTGGTTCTTCCCGCCATTGGTTCCACGGCGGAAGGGTGGTGCGCCAGCGCATCGTGCCAAGGGGGTCGATGGTGACCTCGATGGCGCCGTCCCAATCGGTACGCAACAAGGTAGTGCCCACCTGGGCATACCGGCGCTGCACCTCGCGGTGGGGAAAACGGAAGCGGTTGTGCCAACCTGCGGATACGATCGCCAAGCGGGGGCGCAGGGTGCTGACGAACTCCCACGTGCTCGACGTGCGGCTGCCGTGGTGGGGAACCAGGAGAAGATCCACGGGCCCCCAATCCTGCAGCGTCAGCAGCTCTCGCTCTTGAGGTGCTTCGATGTCGCCCGGCAACAAAACCGTACGCCCGGCAAAGTGTAAGGATAAAACCATCGAGCCATGGTTGGGATTGTGGAGCACAGCTTGGCTCGCAGGGTGCCAAACCGCAACGTGCACGCCGGCAAGACAACGCTCGAAGCCGCGATACAAGGCCACTGGCGTTGCGCCGTTTGTTTTCAGCGCCTGCTCCAACTTTCGATACGCAAGGCCGTTGCCAGCTTGCCCGTTGTGGAAGAACAGCGATGGGCGGAACAGGGGAAGGATCGACGCCAGCGCCCCGAAGTGATCGAACTGCGGATGGCTGAGCAGGACCGCGTCCAGCTCGCGGATGCCTTGCTTCCACAGCAGCGGACCGATCACGCGGGCCCCGACATCGAAGCTGCCGGTGCCAATGCCCCCACCGTCGATCAACCAACGGACATTGTCGGGAAATTGCACCAACATTGCGTTGGCTTGCCCGACGCTGATTACCACCAAGCGCAGCTTGCCCTCCCCGAGCGCGCTACCGACCCGCGAGGCGGTGCCCAGAGCCACGAGGCAGACGGCGAGCCCCACTCCCACGACACGGAGTTTGCCACGCCCGTGGGCGATGAGGGCGAGGAACGCAAGGACTGCGGCCACCTCGAGGCCGTTCAAGGCAATGCCCCGCAAGGCCGCGTAGGGGAAGCGATCGAACTGTTGCAACAGCGCACAACCAGCCTCCACCGCGAGACCGCCCGCGCGGGCAAAAACGGCGGCAACCGCCGAACACCAGGGTTCCGCAAACGCCGCACACAGCCCGAGCAGCACCGCCAGCGACCCGAGAAGCGGTACGAGCACAAGGTTCGCTAGCGGGCCAATCAGAGGAACTTGGAAAAAGTGCCAGGCGGTAAACGGGGCCGTTGCGGCGCCGGCAGCGAACGAAAGCCACAACGAAGCCGCGAGATACCGCGCTCCACTCAGCAAATAGCGCCGCCAAGCACTGTTGCTATTTGCCTCGTCGATTCGTGTAGGCCAGCGGGTGCGGAATACTCCGGCGGCAATTACTAACGCCCACACCGCCACAAAGCTCAGTTGGAACGAGACATCCGCCGTTACCCCCGGGTCAGCGAAAACCACCCCAACAGCGGCAACGGCAAGCACGTTGAGGAAGTACGCCTCGCGATTACTGAGCAACCCACCGAGGACCACCGCCAACATGAGGATGGCACGCTGCGTGGCCACGCTTTCGCCAGCAATCGCTGCGTAAAAGCCCACCGGTACCAGCGACAGCGCACCCGCAACCTTAGGTACGTTTAAGCGGAGTAACACTGCCTCGCTGCCCGATAGAGCAAAGCGGGCAGCAGCGTAGCCTGCTCCGGCTACGAGAGCGACATGCAAACCGGAGATGGAGAGTACATGGCCGACGCCAACGCGGCTAAATGCGTCCCGCAGGTCGGGCGAAATTCCGCTTTGATCTCCGACAATCAGTGCACGCAACACCGCCGCGCTTCTGGGGGGAGCTTCCCGCTCGAACAGTGCGGCCACCCGGCGACGCCAACGTGCCAGCGCGCCCCTCCAGGGCCGCTCCTGGCCCACCAACTGCCAGGACTGGTCGCTCTCTGCGGCAGCAGTCACGTAAATTCCTTGACGCGCCAGGTACGAGACATAGGAGAATTCACCCGGATTGCCGAAGTTTCGCGGGCGCCGCAACTTGAGAAACGCCCGGAACACCTGCCCCTCAGCCCATACCCGCGTGCTCCGGTAGACACTCACACGCACACGGCCGCTCGCCGTTCGCCATGTGCCTCCGTGCCGCACCCGAAGAACGTCGATAACCAGCGCGGTTTTCCCGCCGGCGACAAGATTGCCGGAGCGCACACGCGCCTCCACTTCGTACGCACTGGGGAGCGCCCATGAGGCCACATGCCCCGCGGGAAAGCTGCCTGGGTTGTACACGGCGTTTGCCCGCATAAACCCGACGAGGAACGCAGCCGCCGCATAGGCGAAGAGCGAGATCGGTGGCGGCGCGCGCGAAAGAAGAAAGGCGCTAGCCGCATAGGTGCTCACTGCCCAGGGCGGCAAGGTGCAAGGCGACAACGCGGCAATTCCGTCCCCCGCTAACAATCCCGCAGCGAGCACCATTGCAGGGGTAACGCCGGCGAACGACATGAAGGCGTTGCGCAGCAATTCCCTCGCCCAACCATCAGTCGAGGCAGTCGAGGTTTCAGCGAACGCGCATATGCGCTGTCCCCTTTCACACAGAGAACACGGAGGTTCTCCGAGCGAAAGCGCTCGGGAGCGACAGCAGCGGTGGCCCACGCTGTCGCCGTGGGGCAACGCGACCATGTGCCGGCCATTGGTGAGTGGCGAATAGCCTAGCGCGGTGAATGGCGAATGCATCGGGGAGTAGCGAGTGCTGGGAAACCGCGACAGGCGAATGCGGAATGCGCATCAGCTTGCTTGGGCATGGCGTTGCGACCGGTGCAACGTGCGTTGCCACTTTGGTACCCTGCACCAATGCGGTCGTAGGGGCGACGCATGCGTCGCCCGTGGTGCCGGTTCGCGTGCACGGCGGCTGCGATGGAAGGAGAGTGGCGAATCGCGAATGGGGAATGGAAAGGGCCATCCGTAGGGCTGGCGGCGCTTTCCGCCGACGCTAGTGTCGTCGTACCATGCCGCCACGCCCCGAAGGAGGCTTTCGATCGAAATGCGGGCCGCGTGGAGTGCGGTGCCACACCGGACGTGGCCGCTCGTCTTATCACATGATCCCGCGCTGGCCGCTGGCGCCGCTGTCGTTGTCAGCGCGCCAAACTGCACGTGAGGGGGCAGGGGTCGCGAACCATAGAGGTTCTCAGCGAGATCGTCGGGAGGCCCCGCACCGTTGAGCTTGGGGTTGAGAAGGCCACACCCGCGCACTGGTCTTTTGGTGATCGCGCCTGGTGAACCTCTTGCGGGAACCCCGCCGGGGACCAATGGCTTGTCCGCCGTTGCACACTGGGGCCGGCCTTGTGCCTCCGCGCTCCCTCGGGTTGGGGCCCAGCGATTACTTTACGAGTGACCAATATCCCGATTGTTCGATATGCCAACGCGCCGCCGACCGGCAGTCCGGACCAGGCACCCACATCGGTTCTTCAGAGATTTGGCAATCGCGCGTGTCGTGATGCCAGCCACGCAGAACTTCTAGGGCCCCCACGGCACCTCCGCTTCTCCGCGATTGAGGTGGGCGTGGGCAAGGAGGCGTTTTGTCTCGACCTCCGGATCGCCTATGTCCAGAGACTGCTTGCCACCGAATACCTCTGTTGCTTCTTTCAGCCTCTTCAGCCGGCGCAGCGAGCCCAGGCCGTAGCGAGTGTCCCCACCCACTGTGAGAGAGTCCAGCTGTGCAAGCCCTATCCCAGATCAGCTTCGGCAGGCTCTCATGGACGAGCACATAGCCCACGAGACCTACGGGACCGGACTGAAGGTCTCCGTGCTCCCGCCAGCGAGTGTTGATGCATTCCGTCTCTCGAACGATCCCTCGGCGGCGGTGTCGGAGGTTGGATCGATTGCAGCGGATGGGCGTGAGGAAAGCAAGCTGTTCCGGAATTCGCGGTCCGAGAGGCCTTTACTGGCAGGCCGTCGCGTTCCCAGGTCAATCCCTCCCCTGGCTTGTACGGAGGGAGCCAGGCACGCTAGACGTTATGGGCCCGCTCGGCCGGGAAGGAAGAGATAGGTGAACCGCACGTGTCGTTGCAGGTGCTGCACGACCTGCTCGCAGGAAGGAAAGGAACTGGCAGCAGCTGTAGCCCGGCGATTTCCGCGGTCACCGCGCCCCAGACCGCGCGCGCCGGCACATAGGGGCGGCACCGGTTGAGGCTGCCAGCCGGCGGTATTCCCACGCAGAGCGGCGCCTCGAGCAGCCACGTCCGGCGGAAAAGCGACCAAGTCATTTCCCCCCTCCTGCACTTGCCCGCTCCTTGGCGTGGTAGCGGGCGTACACGAACGCTTGCGGGAGGAGGTCCCGGGCGAAGAGAAGCCGGTCGAGATCCGAAGCTAGCGCCTGAAGAAACTCGAGCGGTTTCTCGGCGTTTTTGTTCTCATCGAAAAACTTTCCTAGGAACTCCTTTGCTTGCTGGGTAATAGCGCGTCCGCATGGCCCTCGCGCGCCTGAAGACATAAGAAACAGGCGTAACGCGCCTGTTCCTCCAGCACGCCGAGCGCGTTGGTGAAGAGCTTCTCCCCTGCGGGCTTGCCGTTCACTTTGGTGCCGGCCAGCTTGTGACCCAGTTTCGCGCTTTCCAGATCGAGATTCTGCATCACGAACCTCCTACGGAGGGTTGCTCCGATTTATCCTCTTGGGACTTACTCCCCTGGGCCTGAGCAGAGGAGGTCCCACTGCATTGAACCGCAGCGGGGAGCAGCCGTAGGCGTCCCATGCCTCGCGTTCCCATGCCGCCGATGCCGGGGTGCTCCAGATAAGGATGTGCGGTCTTGACAACGACGAAGACCTTCTGCGGTGCGTCCAGCGGTTCGCCGCCGATTTGTGCGCTCGTTGCCTGTCCTCCAACCTAGAAGTGTTGCGGGTTCTTGCACACGAGACGTCCCAGACGAGCACCGTAGAGCGCGGCAGTGCTTCTTAGCTAAACCGGGCACCTTCTTCGGCGGCTCCGGTCTCCGGATCGATCGACACGGACGTGCGCACCTCCAGATTGCTGTTGAGGATGTGCGAAAAGAGCTTGTCAGACACGATAACGAACCGCTGCGCGATGTAGGCGGGGATGCCGTTGTTCAGAGTCGGCCACTGTGTGTTGTTTGGCAGTTTGGTTTTGCGTTCGAGCAGGAGCCAGCCCGGGTCAAGTGGCTGCGCCGCAGGGTTCTGTTGATACACAGCGTTGTCCAGCTCCCCTTTGATCTCTTGGCCGATCCTGCGCAGCGCATCGGGGTAGGTGACCCACACCGGTCCCTCCCTGATGGCGACCGGGAACAGTAGCACGTGCGCGTCGCTGAAAGCAGCGAGGCCCGCAAACCCGCCGCCCGAGCCGCGGGCGAATCCGAACACGGTGCAGACCGGGCAGTCCGCCTGGTCGCAGTGCCCGCCTTTCCCGCCCTTGTCCGGCTGGCCCTGCCCGGCGCAATCAGGATAGGAGGGTTTGGGCTGGCCATTGATTTGACTACTCGGGTTCGCCTCTTACTGCGCCATGGCCGCGTATGCTCGGCAAACACCCGCGAGACTCCAGCCGGGGATCTTGGGCACGCACGTCACCGGAGCGCGGACGATGGTGAGATCTACCCTGCCCAGTCGGGCTCCCCCGGTGCCCACCTGGATGGGGTCGATCGCCATCCCGACCACGGTGAACTTTTCGTAGCTCTTGCTCATCTTCATACCCCTTCCAAGTCTTCTTTGGGCCAGCTGAGGTGTCACTCGAGCGCCCGCGTCAAGGTTCCGCGCTGCGCTGCCTCGACGAGGAGCTCGAGCGCTGCGCCGGAGATGCCGAGGCGATCGCGAAGGATTGTCCACGCGAGTTCGAGCCACTGGACGTCCGCCCCGGGGAGCCAACGCCCGTCAAAGTCGCGCCAATTCAGTGACCGCTCCTCGACTTCGGACCACGCGCCGCGCAACGCGGCCAGACTCGAAGCGTGTCGCGCAAGCAATTGCCAGACCGCTCGCATCCGTTCGAAATCGCCCAGCGGTCGAACGTCCAATTGTTCGAAGCGGCGAGCTGTCGAGTCCAGGAACACCGCTGCCACACCGCTCGGTTGGACGACCACTCCGTCGCCCGGCCGGAGGTCGGCCATGTCGCGGTACACCCGTCCGTTTGGCTGGACGAAATCCCGGGGCCCGCGTAGCTGTCGGTCCTCCACCTGGACAAAGGGGTAGAAGACATCGTCGCGGCTGTCCGGAAGTCGCGCGTGAACCAGGGACGAGCTCCGGGCCCCGGTCGTGTCCCAGCGACGGGGCTGTGATGCTGTCGCGCGTGCGGCATTCGAGCAGCCTCCAGGCGCCTGCCTCTTCGCGGCGCAGGGCCGCTTCGAGGTTGCGCGCCGCCTCGACGACCACCTGGAACGGCGTCAGTCGGGGAAACGCAGCGATCCCGATCCGGAGCGGCATCCGGTCCCACACCTGCGCGAACGCCTCGCGCCAGTTCGCGATCGCGGCCTCGCTGCAGCCCGTGGCTCGGTTGAGCGGCACCAGCACCCGGAATCGCTCTGGGCTGCGGTCCAAGACGATGAGCGGCGTAGTAAGCCCCGAGACGCTCCGGGGTCGATACGGCTTTGACGCGAAGCCGGCGGATCTGCCCATCGTCTCCTTTTAGCTCGAGCGGCCGCGCTTGGCTTTCTTTTTCGATCGCCTCTTCCCGTTCCTCGGGTCTCAAGCAGTGGGCGAGGTTGGCGATCGTGACGAAGGCCTTGCGATCTTCGAGCTACACCACCTCGAAAGGTGCGTCGCGGAACCGGCCCAGGTACGTTTCCCGATCCTCCCAAACCGAGGCGTCGCCGTCCTCCGGTTTCACAGCAGCAGGCGACGGATGCGCCAACGGTTCGGGTGCGCGCTCGCGATCTCGCGAAACTGCCCAAGCAGCTCGTCGAAGAACGTTTCGCACGTGCGCCAGAAGCGGTGAACTCGCCCGGGAAAGGGAAGCTTGCGGAAGAGCTGGTGTGTGAGCCAGTCGGCACGCTCCCGATCGGTCAGCTTATTCCACTTGGGTGCATCGGCGCGACCCTCGACGACCTTCGAGAAGAAATTCGGCCAATCTTTTTCGTGGCGATAGCCGTCCTGCAGGCTGCCGAGTACCGGGTCGTTACTGTCGAAGGAGTCCAGTTTCCCTAGAGCGTACTGGCGTAGTGATTCGAAAGGCCGAACATTTGCTACCGGGTTGTCCCGACCGCCCGCCACCGGAGTGAACCGACGCCAGTCGGCGATGCTCTGCGCTCGAAGAGAGTCCACGTGGTTCCCTTCGAGCCATGGATCGAGATCGAAGCTCAGCGTGAGCAGCGCGACCCGGTCGTTGTCGGCGGCGACTTCGGAGATCCAGATTGTGTCTTCCTCGCCCTCGAGCCAGGCATCCAACCTGCCCCGGCGCCGATCGCGGCGGACGCGCACGGGTAGCTTTTGCGGGCGTTATCGGTTCTTGCACTTGGCGGCGGCTCGCTAAAGCGAACCAGGCATACCGGACAGACGTGGCGTCCGCCCGATGATGGCGCGGTGGCGGCGTTGCCGACGACCCATTTGCGATGGACCGGCAGGACCAGTAGTTGTCGGCTGCTTCGCAGCTCGGCGACCATCGGCACGAACGACCGGGTTGAATCGGACAGGGCAACGCAAGGTGGCGTTTCGAGCTCCTTGTCGCGAGCGAGACGATCGACTTCCTGTGCGATGGCATCTTTGAGCTTGGCTGCGCACGCACAATCGAGGCCGCCGCTTCCGTCGGCACGCTGGCCAGGGAAGGTGAAGGCCAACGTTTCGTCGTCGCGGTAGACGAGCGAGCCGACTGCGAGGTCCACCTCGATCAGCCTGCGCACCTGCTCGAAGAACCTCTCGATCTCGCGTCGCGCACCGGTCCAGTCGCCGATCTTGACCGCCCGCGCCTCGTAATGGCGGTGCCGGCGCGGACCGTGAGCACACGCCAGCAGCTCTGCTGTTTGAGTTTGTCATCCCAGCTGAAAGACGTTCCTGCGACCACCGCGCCGGCTACGGCTGACTTGAAGAGTGCCGCAGCCAAGTAGGACTGGTCCCACAGGGTCACGTGATCGTTCGGGACGCGCGTCTCGGCGAGTGTGGACAGGAACGCCTGTCGCAGCCAGCCCTTCGGACCAAACGCGTCTTCGGGCCATTGCCACCAGCCATCCAGGTCGTCGGCAGTATCAGGTGGGGTCGGATTGCCGGGCGCTTGCAGATCGACGAGAAGCTTTTCGATTCGGTCGAGCAACCCGCGCCGACCTCCGGCCTGCAGAAGTGCCGGTGGATCGCTGATCAGGTTGCGCGCCGGATGGCCGAACGGGGACGTGAGCCACATATGGGGCGCGGCTTGGTTGAAGTACTTCAACGTGGACGCGGGGATATTTTTCTCGATTCCCGGCGCCATGCGGTGGGCGGCTTGGAGCAGGCCGAGAGGACCGCCTCCGTACTTGCTGTGCTCGGTCAAAAACGCCGTCAGCGAAGAAGGCCACTTGTCCTGCAGGATGAGGCCTCAGGAACGGTCCGTCAGCTTCTTCAATTTGTCGCTCCAAGGAAAGGGCGGGTGCTCGCGCTCGTGCCAACGAAGATCCTCGTACTGAACTCCGGTGCCTCCGTGCGCTTTTAAAAAGTCCGGGTACGCCTTGCCCGTCATGTGAAACCAGCCGATGGCCTCGCAGGCCAGGAGCAGCGGCCGGTGGCTGTGGAGAATCTGGAGCATTTGGGCGCTGTCGTTCATGGCGAGCCTCCAGCGGCTGGAAAGAGCTGGTCGCGCAAGCTCTGTCGATCGGTCGCCTGGATGGGATGATCTCTCCGCAAGGCCTGCCAGCTCTTAATTTCCGCCGTGCCCCCACCCCACGGTGCGCTTGGCTGAGACGCCGTAAGCAGTCAGCATCTCCTCAATAGCTTTCAGCAGTGGGGGGCAACAGTTCCTTGGGTTCCGGTGCGGCTTTCATTCCTGGCCAGGGGGCGTACAGCAAACGAAGCGCGCCTTTTGCGCCCTCCTCCTATCCATCTTGGCCCGCAGGCCGGGGCCGACGGCCGGGCACAACCTCGTAATAAATCGGCTGCCTACCCGTCCGATGGCTGCGGTCGTGCGGGTTGATCACCTCGAAGTCGATCTTGTCGAACCACGTCGGGTGAAAGACTAGGGCGCCATGTTTGAAGTCGTTCCTGTCACCGTACTCGCTGCCGAAGAGGTGCAGGATCCAGGCAGGGTCGGTCCAGTCGTCGAAGCGCTTGCCTTGTGCCAAGTGTTCCCGCAGTCGTGCCTGCATGCGGCAAGCCCAGCATAGCATCCCCTTCCAGCTTGCTGCGGACATGTACGGCAAGCCGAACACGCGATCCTTGCGCACGGGATTGTCGAGCACGTGGAAGATTCGGTCGTCCTTCGAGTACCAGTGTGTGAGCAGCTCGAACTCGGCCTCGAGAGCGAGCCACGTGCTATGGAGGACCTGCGGTGGCCACCGGTCGAGTTGGAGATCGGCTGGGAGGCAGAGCGTTTTTTGAGCCGCTGGTTTGACGTAAGAGTTGCGGGCCTAGTTCTTCTGGCTGTTGCCTTTAGTGCTCCAGACCGCGCAGCCGTCCACGAAGCCCCAAGCGAGACCGGAGTGAAGCGGTCCGTCCGTGGGGCAGGCCTAAATAGACGCGAGGTCGGCGTAGAAGTCGAACGTCATGGTTTGTCCCCTCCCCCGCCCGCGAGAATACGCTCCCGGATGGCAGCGCCCGTAAGAAACTCCTCATCCTTCAGATTTGGCCAAACATCCTTCAATCGCTGACGCATCTCTTCCAGCGTGAGTGAGTCAGGGTATACAAAGCCGAACGCGCGGCGGGCGGTTTCGGGCTCCTTGAAGCTGAACACCTTGTTGCCCTCCGAAGGCTCCGGGTCGGCCCCTCTGCGTGCGTGCCGTCCGGCTAGCCACGAATCCCCGTGGTGTGAATTTTGCTTTTTCTCTGGCCTGGCGATGATGCGGTTAAAGATGCTCGTTTTCGCATCCTGACGCGCAAGATAACGCCCTCTGACGCACCAAAAGTCCCCCAGCGATGCCCAGGCAAAGCCGTCGAGAGCTGGACTGTGCCAGCGTTGTTGGCGGACTTAACCCTGCAGTAGCTCCCGGTGGCAGGACCACAGGTCTTCCGGAAAGTCCGAGATGTTTATCAGCCCGTAATCGCGGTGATGAGCAGCGTTGGTGCGGCTCACTTCATTGCTCGGTTTGAGCACCGTCTTCCCGCCGAGTGCACCGTACTCGGCGACGAAACGCAACGTCAGGTCGAGCAGGGCCCACTCCTCGCGAGCCATCGGGCGGAGCTCGGTGAAACGTAGGGTGAACGTGTCGCCTTGCTTGATCCGCGCGGCTTTGACCCGCCTGCTTTCGTTGAGAACCTCCAAGCGAAACTTCCGCGCCCAGCCGGTGCAGCCGAACAGCTCGCAGACGACGCAATGCGAGTTACGCTGAGACTGGCGGCCTGTGGGGTCGCACGCCGTTCCGCCTAATCCGCGTACCAGCACTTCGAACCACCACCGGATGGATCCGAGCAGGCCGGTCGTAATTGTGCGATCTCCGCGTCGGTCGGCGTCACCGGTCCAAACGTCGGTGCGGGCTTCGAGGATGTAGTCGCTCATACTTGTCTACTCGGTCATCGTTCCCTCCAAGGGTTCCACAACGGTAGTTCCTCTGGCTCCTACGACGTTCGTGCATTGAACGCACCGGTGCTGGCAATGCATCCCGGCCACCACCGCTGCCCCGTGCCTTTTCGCTGTGCGGAAGTAAATGTCCGTGCTGTGGGACCAACAGAATTCCCTTACGGTCTTGTGTGGATAACCGTTTGATCTGCAAGCAGTGCTCAAAATTCTCATGCTGTCAAATCATGGCGGGAGATTCCTGCCGACATGCCGGTTCCGTTGCGCGCCGCCGGCGGTACCACGGTGCAGGAGTGTGCTCGGCGGAGCGGCAACCTTACCTGCTGTTGCCCTTTACCCCGCCAGACAAGAGAGCGTCGTGTCTCCTGGGCGGACGCGGTCAAAAATTACAACTCGTAGAGCGATATTTAATGCGGTTGCCACCGCTGAGGATGGGTGTGGCATTAGCTGCGGTTGAGGGATGCTCGGGTGGGCAGTGCGGGTTAGGCAAGAGGGCAGCGAGCGGTAGGGGAAGAGGTAAGTTGACTAACGGCCTCCAGCTCGTGGACTGTGAGTCTCGGTTGCATTCGGAGATGCCCTTATGCAATCGCTCGGAAATCAATCTCTTGCCGGGACAGGAGTCCGCACTTGGCAACGCCACGGAGGCAAAAGCCTCATTCGCGCAAAAACCGCCAGGCAGTCCGCGAAACCTCGCATGCTCAGGAGCCTACTCCGTTAACGCCTGCCGGTCAGCCTTCAGCTTCGGAGCGAAGCCGAGCTTGGCCGTGGCTATTTGTGCTTTTGGCTTTGGTGCTCGTGGCCTACTGGCCGGCGCTCGGCGGCGATTTCGTCCGTTGGGACGACCAGTTTTACGTGTTTGAGAACGAACTCCTTCGCGAGCCCTCCGGTTGGAAGGCGTTTTGGAACCCGACGGAGCGGCGGACACCACAATTCTATCCCTTGGTGTTTTCCAGCTACTGGCTCGAGTACCGCCTCTGGGGGCTCGATGCGCGCGGCTACCATGCGGTAAACGCGGCGCTACATGCTGCCAACACGGCGCTGGCATTTTGCCTCGTCCGGCAGTGGGGTTTCGCTACTGTCACCGCATTTTCTGCCGCAGCCGTGTTTGCCCTGCACCCGGTACAAGTTGCTTCCGTGGCCTGGATTTCCGAGCGGAAAAATGTTCTCAGCGGATTTTTCTTGCTGCTGGCGTTCACGAGCTACTGGCGGGCGGAACGGCGTCGGCCAGGATGGTATGTGGCGAGCTTTGCGAGTTTTGTGGCAAGCCTCCTGAGCAAGACGCAGGGAGTCGCGCTGCCCCTGTCGTTTCTTATTGCCGAGTGGGCTGCGGCTCGTTGCCGCGGCCGGCGCGTTGCGTGGTCTTTCTGGCGCGATGGCGTGCTGTACCTGTTGCCGTTCTTTGCCGCGAGTGCTGTCATGGCGCTGATTACCGTCCACTTCGAGCATGACCGCTGGCCACCGTTGCCGTACACAGGGGCAGAGCGATTCCTGATCGCGACCAACGCCTTGCTGTCTTATCTACGCACCATCCTGTGGCCCGCGGATTTATCGCCGATTTATCCGAAATGGGAATTATCGACCGACAATCTCGGCTGGTGGTTAGCTCCGGTAGGCTTGTCGCTGGCGTTGGCGGCCTTGTGGTTGTGGCGGAACCGCGTGCCACCGTGGATGTGGTGGGGCCTCGTTCACTTTTGCCTTGGCCTCCTACCTGTGCTCGGCATCGTTCCTTTCAACTTCTTTACGTACGCGTTCGTTGCCGACCACTTCCTCTATTTGTCCATGCTCGGCGCCGGGGTGGCTCTTGCGGTCGCCCTGCAAGCCGCAAGGACATGGTACCGAACAGGGGTTCGCGTGGTTGCTCTCGGTCTCGCGGTAGGGCTGGCGATTCTATCGTGGCACGAGGCATGGCATTGGCGCGACAATCTCTCCTTTTGGCTGCACGTGCGCGAGCGGGATCCGCGCGGGTTTCTTGCCAATTTCAACTTGGGGTTGCACTTCCGCCGCGAAGGCCGTTGGGAGGACGCTGCTCGCTACTTTCGGCTGGCGGCTGAGGCACGGCCCGAGGCGGACTTTCCGTTTCGGCGTTACGCCGAGGCGCTGCGCTTGGCGCGGGGTGAGCAGGCAGTGATCGAAATGGCCACGGCCTGGCTGGGAAGGGCCCCGAACTTCGCCCCTGGCTATCTCGAGCGCGGGATCTCCCAGGAGCGAAGCGGAGAGAAGGAACAGGCGCTCAGCGATTACGAGCGCGCGCGCCGCCTGGCCCCCCTGGGGAGTTCGGTCGCTGCCGAGGCGCAGCAACGACTCCTGGACCTCCGCGCGCGCAGCGGCTCCGCGACTGGCCCGTGACGCTGACTGATGCTTTTTCCTGGGGAAGACTCAGGGCCAGTACGCAGCCCCTAGGCGTTGGTCACTCGACGCGCAGTCCTAGACGAAACAGTAAGGCGTGAAGCTGTTCGAGGGAGTAGTACTCGATTTCAAGTTTGCCTCCGCCGGTGCGGCGCGGCAGCAGCCGGACCTTCGTGCCGAGGAGCCGGCGAAGCTGGTCTTCCACCGCCTGCCAATCTGCGTCCAACCCTGTTCGCGCCGTGGGTTGTGAGCGCCGTTCCGCGTCGCGCACGCTCACGCCCTGCTGCAGGAACTCGCGCGCTAGGCGGCGCTGCTCCTCTGGAGAACGGACGGCGAGCAACGCCCGAGCGTGACCGGCCGTGAGTCGGCCAGCGGAGATCTCGCGCTGAATGTCCTCGGGCAGGCGCAACAAGCGCAAGGCGTTGGCTACTGTCGAGCGATGCTTCCCCACCCGACTGGCAATTTCGTCCTGAGTCAAACCAAACTGCGTGCGCAGGCGCTCGTACGCCTGCGCTTCCTCGATCGGGTCGAGGTCCGCGCGCTGCAGGTTTTCGATCAGCGCTAGTTCGAGCGCTGTACGATCGTCCACCTCGCGAACCGTGGCTGGGATTTCAGTGAGCCCAGCGCGCTGCGCAGCTCGCAAGCGGCGCTCGCCTGCCACCAGCTCGTAACCGCTGCCGGCCGGGCGCACGACCACAGGCTGCAGCAGGCCCTGCTCGCGGATTGACTCAGCCAAAGCCTCGAGTTCTTCCGCCGAAAAGTTCTGCCGGGGTTGAAACGGGTTCGGACGAATCTGGTCGATCGGGATGCGCAGCAGCGAACCTGCAGCCCCCAATTCGGTGCCCCGCGCTGACCCAGCGGCAGCTGGAATCAGCGCGTCCAGTCCCCGCCCCAATGCCCGCCGTTTGATCGAGCCATCCATCGCTCACTCCCTCCTCTCCGTTCCACCGGCTGGGAGCTCCTCTGCACCCTGCCCTCCGAGGAACTCCTCACAGAACTGTTGGTAGGCAACCGCCCCCTTCGAGCTCGGATCGTACACGATAATTGGCTGACCATGACTCGGCGCTTCGCTGAGGCGGACATTGCGCGGAATCACCGTCGCATAGACCTGCCCGGGGAAATGCTGGCGTACTTCCTCGGCCACTTGGTGTGAAAGCGTGTTTCGGGTGTCGAACATGGTGAGAAGCAGGCCCTCAATTTTCAGGCCAGGGTTGAGGCGGCGCCGGACCAGCGCGATTGTGTGTTGCAAGCTACTCAGTCCCTCCAAAGCAAAGTACTCACACTGAACGGGGATCAATACCGAATCTGCCGCGGTGAGGCCGTTCAATGTGAGCAAGCCCAGGGATGGTGGGCAGTCGACGAGGATGAACGCAAACTGGTCGCGAATCGGACGCAGCGCCTCGCTGAGGCGATGCTCTCGGGCGAGCAACGGCACAAGCTCGATTTCCGCTCCAACCAAGTCGCGGGAAGCCGGCACGACCTGCAAGAGATCTGCTCCCGGAACCGAAACAGCCGCACCAGCGATAGGCTGTTCCTGCAACAAGACTTCGTAACTCGACGCCTGGCCTACTTGGGCAGTGACCCCCAAAGCGCTGGTTGCGCTCGCTTGGGGGTCGAGGTCGACCACCAGGGTGCGCAAACCGCGTGTGGCCAAGCATGCTGCCAGATTGACCGCAGTCGTGGTTTTGCCCACTCCGCCTTTTTGGTTGGCAATGCAAACAATCCGGCCCAAGCCTAAGCTACCGCCCTGCAAAAGGTACTCCGCTCTTACCACGCAAGACATTCCCTGGAAAGTGTTTCACGTGAAACACTGGACCCGATCCAGAACTCGTCTTGGCGCCAAGCATGGAGGGCGCCTCGACCTTGGTCGGCCCCCCTTGCTGTGGACCAAGGCGGCGGAGTAGGCAGTCTGCGCACTGTACGTGCTGATTGATCAACTGTGGACTTTGGGTCCTCGACTGCGGGCTTCGTGCTGGCGCTCGATCGATCCTTCAGGGGCTCGTTCGAGGACCACCAAGGTCCGTTCGCCCCATTGTCGCGGCAACTGGTAGCGGCGCACTTCCAGAACCTTGAATCCTTCCGGGATGTCGCGAAGCTCGGGCTCTGGATGCGGTCCTTTCATCGCCACGAGCTTCCCAGTGGGTGCGACTAGCGGGGCCGCCAAGCGGACAAAGGTGGCGAGGTCAGCTAAAGCCCGCGACAGAACCACGTCGAATGCGGACTCGAGTCGCGCCTGCAGGTCCTCGACACGCGCTTCTTCAACGTGCACCCAGACCAGTCCGAGTTCGCGTGTGCAATGGCGGAGGAAGTTTGCGCGCTTGCGGCGGGGTTCGATCAGAGCGAACCCACAATCGGGGCGAGCGATCGCGAGAGGAATGCCAGGAAACCCGGCGCCGCTGCCGACGTCCGTGACGCGCTGCCCCTCGGCCAGCAAAGGGAGGACGTGCAACGAGTCGAATATATGGTGCAAGGAAATTTCTTCAGCCGTCTTTGCTCCCGTGAGGGAGATCCGCTCGTTCCACAACAGCAGGAGTGCGACATACTTTTCGAATTGGGCGGCAGCCTCGGGCGGTAAGCGTAGCCCCTCGGTTGCGCAATGCTGGAGGAGTTCCGCTATCGCGGTTTGAATCTCGCCCTGTTCACGCAACGCCAGCCCTTCGTAGGTGTACGGACAGCAGTGCTAATGCGGCCGGTGTGAGGCCGGGTACCCGCGCCGCTTGGCCCAACGAGCGCGGGCGCACGCGCGAGAGTTTTTCTTGAACCTCGCGGGAAAGACCGGGGATCGTGGTGAAATCCAGGTCCGCCGGGATGGGTGTTTCCTCCATTTTACGCAGTCGCTCGATTTGTTCCTCTTGGCGACGCACGTACCCGGCGTACTTGATGTCAACCTCTACTTGAGCGACCGCGTCCGGTGGAAGTTCCGCAAGGGGCGGCGCGAGTTGGCACACGGATTCGTAGGACAACTCTGGGCGCCGGAGCAGTTGGGCAAGGGTTGTCGGATTGACGATTTCCGCCGTTCCCAAAGCCCGCAATCGCTCATTGGTCTCCCGTGTGGGGTAAAGGATCGTTTGTTCCAGTCGCTCGATCTCGCGCTCCACGGCACAGCGCTTCGCTTCCACGCGCCGCCACTCCTCGTCGCCCACCACGCCAATGTCCCGGCCGAGAGGCGCGAGTCGCGTGTCGGCATTGTCCTCGCGCAGAAGCAAACGGTACTCGGCCCGCGAGGTAAACATCCGGTAGGGCTCGCCGCCAACGCCTTTCGTTACAAGGTCATCGACGAGAACGCCCATATAAGCCTGGTTCCGGCGCAACACGAACGGTTCCCGACCCTGCACTTTCAATGCGGCGTTGATCCCGGCCAAGAGTCCTTGGGCGGCTGCTTCCTCGTAGCCCGTCGTCCCGTTGATTTGTCCGGCATGAAACAGGCCCTGAATCAGTTTCGTCTCCAACCACGGGAAGAGCTGAGTTGGATCGACGAAATCGTATTCAATGGCATACCCTGGGCGCATGATTCTGGCCTCCTCGAGGCCGGGGATCGAACGCACCATGGCTAATTGTACGTCGAGCGGGAGACTCGTGGAGAGTCCGTTCGGGTAGATTTCCACCGTGTCTCGCCCCTCAGGCTCGAGAAAAATTTGATGCCGCTCCTTGTCGGCAAAACGCACAACCTTGTCCTCAATCGAAGGACAATACCGGGGCCCTCGTCCACGGATTTGGCCTGAAAACAGGGGTGAACGGTGGAGCGCCCCACGAATGATTTCATGCGTGCGCGCAGTCGTGTAGGTGATGAAACAAGGCACCTGTGGCTGGGTGATGGCTGTCGTGGAGAAGGAAAAAGGCTTGGGGGGATCGTCCCCGTACTGCGGTTCGAGGCGGGAAAAATCAATCGTGCGGCGATCGAGCCGGGGGCAAGTGCCGGTCTTTAGACGTCCTACAGTGAAGCCCAACGAAGCGAGCTGCTCGCTTAAGCCATGAGCCGCAAAGTCCCCCGCCCGGCCTGCGGACATCTGCCGCTCTCCCACGTGAATAAGGCCATTGAGGAATGTTCCCGTGGTAAGCACTACGGTTCGGCCCTCGATTTGCTCACCCATTTGCGTTTGCACACCGACCACGCTGCTTCCGTGCAACAACAACCGCTCCACGCTGGCCTGGTACAGCGTGAGCCCAGGAGTATTTTCCAGGCGGGCTTTCATGCGTTGCCGGTACGAGGCCTTGTCAGCCTGTGCCCGTGAGGCGCGGACCGCTGGGCCCTTTTTGGTGTTGAGCTGGCGGAATTGAATTCCGGTCTCGTCGATCGCCTTAGCCATCTCCCCACCGAGGGCGTCGATCTCTTTCACTAAATGGCCTTTGCCAATGCCGCCGATGGCTGGGTTGCAGGACATCTGGCCGATGTGGTCGAGATTGAGCGTCAGCAAAAGCACATCCGCCCCCAAACGCACCGCTGCGAGCGCAGCTTCGATGCCAGCGTGGCCTGCGCCGACGACGATGACATCAAAGGTACGGTCAAACGGACCCATCATTGAACTCCTGCGCTTGTTTCACGTGAAACAGTGCCGGCCGCAATTAGCGTAGGAACCAAGGCGAGGAAAGAAGCGATGAAACCGTGCAGTCGCGTTGTGGCGTGGATGAAATGCAAGCAGGAACGGAGTGTGCCCCGCTATTTGCCCTGTCTCCTCTGTTCATGTTTCCGCCGAATGAGGCGCTCCGCTAGCCGCAGCAGGATTTCTAAATCCTCCGCATCCAGCTCGGCGACGGCGTGTAACAAGAGCTCCAGGGCACGATATGCGCGTTCCTCGGAGCGCAGGCTTCCGCGCAAGCGCTTCCAGAGCATCAGAATGTCGTCGTAACTCAAGGGCTTCCATGGACGACGCGAAAAAGCCGCATCCTGGGGGGGCTCATGCCAATAGAAGAATGTGCCGGGTTTCAAAGCTTCGCCCCCAGTATCTGGCTTTCCCAGGGGGCTGCGCCCTGGAAGGTACATCGGCTTGCCGTAGCGCTCCAAAGGCCACTCCTCGGGTGTACGCCGGACCGTATACGGCTTGCCTTCCCGGACGCCTCCGACCTGCCGCCGCGGTAACTCCTCCACTCGCCGCAGCAAGTCGCTCGGCAACATCCCCATTGCGGCTGCCAGCTTCGCCAAGACGTCGCCGGACGGCCTCTTGGCGCCGCGCTCGACCTCGCTCAGGTACGAGTAAGAAACGCCGGACTTCAGGGCCAAGTCCTGGCGCGTCATCCCACGCTCTTCTCGCAAGCGCTTAATCGCGGTCGCGTAATCTAAATGATCCTCGATCGCCCGCCGCTGATCGGGAAGTTCGCCGCTGAAGAAATGGCCTGGCGGCCCCTTGCTTTCGCCCATGGCGTTACGCTAAAGAGTGCACGCTATCGCGCGCAACGGGTAGTTGTCGGGATAGTGAGCAACGGCCAAGGAGGTACAACGGATGGCAACAAGAAGGGTTTCTTCGAGGGCCCATGGGTTCCTTCAGTCCCTGCTCGAGGGACAAAGGTTACACTATCACCGGCCGCAGGAGTTTGGCAAGTTCGCAGTAGTTCCTGTGAGCTTGGCGAATGTCGCGGCGGTTCCACCGCGGGGGTACCAAGTTCTGGCTGAACTTTCGCGGGGTGTTCGCATCGAGGAAACAGGTTCGGTTCCGCGCCTACGGATCACAAATTCACTTGCGGAACCCCTTCTCGTGGTCGAGGGGCAGCTGCTTGTCGGCGGGCTGCAAAACCGAGTGGCCACGGTGACAGTGTTAATCGGCCCTGGGGATACAGTAGAGATTCCGGTCGCGTGCGTGGAAGCCGGCAGGTGGCATCCTCGGATGCACCAAACGGAGCGTCCTGAGGAGTGGGCTCAGCCGCACACCGGCCGTCGCCGGCGGCGCGAAACTGCACCACAGCCACCGTGGGGTGAGTCGGCGGACCCAAAGCAGGATTGGAAAACCACCGATTTTCTGTTCGCGCGCGCGAAGGCACGGTCGGTGATGGCGATCAATGCTTCGGTCCGCGAGTGGGGAACCTTGAACACCGACCAAGGTGGGATCTGGGAGGAGGTTGCGGCCAAGCTCCACCGGCTCCGCTCGCACTCACCGACGAGCGACGTGACCAGCGCTTACCGCAAGGCCGAGCGAGAGCTCGATGAATACCTGCGCAACTTGCGCTCCGAACCCGGGCAGGTCGGCTTCGTTGCTGCCATCGCCAATCGGATCGTCGGCGCCGAGCTGTTCGACCATCCCGATACGCTAGCGTCTCTCTACTCGCGCCTGCTGCGCGGTTACGCACTCGACGCACTCACAGCGGACGATGAACCTGCCCATCCCCCCGCCGAAACGAACGCAAAATGCGAGAGCGAAACAGCCGCACCGTTTACCGACCAAGTCGCACGCAGATTCGTCCAGAATGCTCTCGAGGCCGAGTCCATCGCCGCGCCGGCCATCGGGCTCGGTGAGCAAGTGCGCATCCAGGGCACGGCCGTTGCCGGTTCTGCCCTGGTCGCGCTCGACCGCGTCATCCACCTCTCTCTCTTCGAACAACAAAGATCTCGAGTCGGCCGCCCGTGGCCCCGCTCCTAATTGACGAGCGGTTGCTGCTGGGCGGTGAGGGGGCCACGGCGTCCCATCCTCGGGACGCCGTGACGCGGGGCGCCGGCAGAGGGCGCGGGAACTCCCGCGCCCTCTCGCCGGTAGTTCTTATCGAACCGTCGTGGCGTAGTTCCCGTTCCAAACCCCCGTTGACTATCACCCGCGGAGACGCCCGCCGCCGCGTTCCGCCCGGATGATGCGGCCATGGGAGAATGCCTTGGGGGCGCGAGCGCAAACGCGGACGAGATCCTGCCCGTTCCCCGAATGCTACGTGTCCCGTTCGCACGACTGACCGATTGCCCGGGTCAGGCGGGGTAATCGGCAACGCGGCCGGGTGAGCCTTTGGTTTGGAGGTCGTTTGTAGCGAAAGCGGCAGGGGGGCATCTGAAACCGCCCCTGACGTTCGTGCCGAATCGCCCCTGGTCCCTCCTCCACGCCGGAGGCAATCAGCCGGTCGCTCCTAACGCTTCGCCAGCCGCCACTCGTAACGCGCCACTCGCACTCTAGACGCGGCTTGTTGTTGTCCGTGCGATCCTCGGGTCGTGAGGGGCACTGTGCCTCGCTGGTAACGCAGGGCGACGAGCAGGTCTCCCTCCGCTCAACGACTTTCTAGTTGCGAGCCGTCGGCGCTCGGCCTCACCGGGGGTGAACGCCGCACCTTGCTCCCTGCGTGGCGAGGGCGGATGCACATCGTGAAGCGAGCCCATACGTAGTAAGCTGCGATCACCAGCCAGCAGGCGTTTTTCCTCCCTGCGCACGAACAGGAACAAAGGGGGAGGCGCGCTTGTCGGGCGCAAGCTGTTGCAAGCGAAGTGCTAAGCCACGGGCGATGACGGCTGCCGCGTCTCGCCGAGGCCTTGCCGCGCGACCAGAGGGGCTCGTCTGACACGCGGGTGCGGGCGCCTGCTCATATGCAGTCAGGCAGTAC
This sequence comes from Candidatus Binatia bacterium, assembly GCA_026415395.1. NCBI lineage: Bacteria > Candidatus Binatota > Binatia (SeqCode) > Binatia bacterium. The sequence continues at coordinate 74,154 of JAOAHD010000007.1, forward strand.
GAGTCTTAACAAAACTGTTTGATTAGTGTATGCGATATGCGTATGTCAGGAACAATTAAAGCGTGGCCGGAGGACGACCGACCACGGGAAAAGTTGCTGCGGCAGGGCCCTCAAGCACTTTCCGATGCGGAACTTTTGGCGGTGGTGCTGCGTCACGGAGGGCGGGGGCACAGCGCGGTGGACTTAGGCCGAGAGGTGTTACGCCGCTTTGGTCACTTGCGCGCTTTGGCGAGTGCGGCTGTCGGGGAGTTCCAGCAGGTCCCTGGGCTGGGTCCAGCGAAGGCGGCGCAATTGATGGCACTGGTGGAGCTGTGCAAGCGCTTCGGCGAGCAGCGCTGGCATACGGGCGAACCGTTTCACGACCCAGCCATGGTATACGCCCATTTTCGGGAGCGGCTGGCGGCAGAGAAGCGCGAGTTCTTCTATGCTGTTTTATTGGACAATCGGCACCGCAAAATTCGCGATGTGCGGGTGTCCCAAGGCTCACTGACGACCACGATTGTGTGCCCACGCGATGTGTTCGAACCGGTGGTGCGCGAGGCGGCTGCCGCGGTGGTCTTTGTCCACAACCACCCGAGTGGGGACCCGACGCCCAGCCCAGAAGACGTGGCAATTACCCGCCGCTTGCGCGAGGTGGGAGAGCTGATGGGAGTGCGTGTGCTCGATCACATTGTGATCGGCCACGGGCGGTATGTCAGCTTTGCGCGGGACGGGTACTGGTAAGGCGCCTTAGAGAGCTCTGTCGAATGAACTCGGGTGAGCCGCGCCCGGTGGGCTCAAGTCAAGCCGGTAAGAAAATCGCGTGTCGCTTGCACGAACGCTGCTGGATTGTCCCCCATAACGGAATGGCCCGCTCCGGAAATCACCGCAAGCTTGCTGCCCGGAATGGCCGTTTGCAGCCGTGCGGCGGCCGCGGGGGAAAGGATGTCGCTCTCTTCGCCTTTCACGATCAAGGTCGGGCAACGAATCGCTTTGACGTCCTCCCACAGGCCGAGCAAAGCGCTCGCCGCAAAACCGCGTGCCGGGGAACGCAGGTGTGGGTCGTACTTCCAAGTCCAGCGGCCGTCGGGAAGTTGCTTCAAGTTGTAACGCAGCCGGCTGCGAATGTTTTCGAGCGAACGCCGCGGGTTAAATGCATGTGCTCGCGCGACGAAATCCTCGAAACTCGGCAAGATGTCCTCTTGCTGAATAAACTGCCGAATGTTTTCCACGCCGCGGGCTTCAATCTCCGGGCTGACGTCGACGATAATCAGCGCCCGCACGCGCTCCGGGTGGCGAGCGGTGTAAGTGATTGCGTTGATCCCGCCCATGGACATCCCGGCGAGCACGAATTGCTCGAGGCCAAGGGCCGAACGGATTGCCTCCAGGTCTTCCGCTTGGGTGTGCCGGGAATAGTCACCATCCGGAGCCCAGTCAGAGTCACCGTGGCCCCGTTGATCGATGCACAGGAGCCGATACTCGCGGGCCAGTTCGCTTGCAACCTCGTCCCAACTATGGGCCGTCTGGGTGATGCCGTGCAAGCAAACCACCGCGGGTTGGTGGCGAGCACCCCATTCGAGGTAATGAAATTTGAGCCCGCGGGCGTGGACGCTTGCGTCCCGCACTTGTGCTTCGGTCACAGCGAAAGCTCCGCGTAACACGGCGAGACATGCAAAACAAGGAATCGTTGCTGTATGCAGTGATGCTCTCGGAGTTGCCGCAAGTGGGGGAGCGGATTGCAAGCGCAATTCTTGCTCGCAGTGCCGAGCGCGGGCACGGGCTCGCCTCGTTCTTCCGCTTACCTGCTGCGGTGCTTCGGCGCGACTATTCGTTGCCATTAGCGGCATTGCGCTGTCTGGAGCACCATGCCGAGGCCCATCGCCGCCGTTGCGAGTGGCTGTCCGCTAACTTGCACGAGAGCGGCGGTTGGGCGTGTACGCTGCTGGACCCCGACTACCCGCGCCGGCTTCGTCACCGGGCGGATGCTCCGCCCGTGCTCTTTTTCTTCGGGGACCCTACATGTGCTGCTCAGCCTACAATCGCACCGTTGCACTCGCGGACACCGACCGAGGGTACCGTGGGGTGCATCCGTGCAGTGGTCGAAGCGGCGGCCAGAGCAGGGTTTGCGGTGGTCACCAGCACGGGTAAAGCAGCCTATCGCCTGGTCGGCGTCACGGCTCGTGCGCTTTCCGTGCCGCGCCTCGTTGTGCTCGACCGCGGTTTGTTTTCCGCCCTCGGAGTAGAGCTCCGTGCCGATCCCTTTGCGTACAGGGGCGCGGCGCACCCTTGCGCGCCAACGGAGCACGGACAGTTGGTCTGCTCGCCCTTTCGCTTGTTGGACCACGCCCTACCCCGCAGCGGGCGGCGGCGGGATGCACTGGTTGCGGCACTCGCGGACGTCATCTTCGCGCTGCACGCTCGCCCGGGCGGCGAGATCGAGCGGCTTTGCCTCGCGGCTTTGGAGCAAGGCCAACCGGTGCTCTCGTGGCACGGGGAGAATCCTGCTTTGCTGAGTGCTGGCGCCATCCCCATCTCGGGGGACGACCTACGTCATCTCCACCGTTTCGTGCCGATCTCCCGTTAGCCGTCGTCCCACATGGTTCGAGCGGCTGGGTGGAAAAAGCACCGGAACTCAAGGGCTGAGGGTCACCGAGAGCCGCAAAAATTGGCCCAAAGGATGCGAGTAGGGGCATCTGTTGGAACGAATTGTCGTAGCCTTGGACGTCGCGAACGCCGGTGCTCGCCTGGTCGTGGGCGGCCCACTGCGGGGCGCTTTTCTAACGATCGCGCGGGCTATAGGTACGGCTCGAGTGGTTGCACGGCCTGGCCATGCAGCGGATCGTGAGAGAGGCCTCGAGGGGCGCAAGCGCAATCTCACCGCAGCTCGCCAGTGAGCGCGGCGTCCGTTCCGAGACCTCGTTCGCCAGTTTGCGGGAGTTAGGCCGTTGGTATTCGCCAGAGCACCCGAATCGCGAGTTCGTAAGGCCTTCCACTTGTCACAACCGGCTGCTCCTCTTGACGCTCCATTCCGCGCGGAAAAGATTTTTGTGTGCGTTACGACCTTCGTTAGCCGGTGTCCACAGAGCCTTCGTCTCTACCCACAGCCTCGTTGCCCCGGCGCGCGCACTTTGCGAGCGGCTGAACTCGGTGGGCTTGCGAGCGTAGGCTGAGCTTGCGTCAAGCGATGCGAGCGCTCAATGGTTCTTCGAAAGCATTGTTCCCAGCAAGTGGTGGAGTGCCGTGAGTCCAGAGCCTCCGCAGTAACATGGCCGCTCGTGACCACCGTCTGCCTGTGTTAGGCAGAAAAACATGGACCCTGTGCGGATCTTGTTTCTGTGCGTTGCCAACTCGGCCCGCAGCCAAATGGCCGAAGGGCTGGCACGGGCGCGTTTCGGCGAACGTGCCGTGGTTGCCAGTGCGGGCTCAGTGCCCAGATCCGTGCACCCGCTGGCGGTGCGGGCCATGAGCGAGCTGGGCATCGATATTTCCAAGCACGAGTCCAAGCATGTCGACGCATTTGCCGATCAGGAGTTCGACTTGGTGGTAACCTTGTGCGCTGAGGAAGTTTGCCCTGTACACTTGCGGGCCCGCCGCCGCTTGCATTGGCCGATTGCAGATCCTGCCCAAGATCTCGCCTTGTTGAGCGAAGAAGAAGCTCTCGAACAGTTCCGTCAGGCGCGGGATGAAATTGCTCGCCGGCTCGAGGAACTGGCGGATACGCTCGCCGGCGCTCGCTGAGGTTTGCTTGGTCGGACCTGGAGTCTCAAGAGTGGCCCAACGCGCAAACGCCGCGGGGCGCCCTATGCCGCACAAGGAAGATCAGCTTCTCGTTGCTGGGAAGTGTGTGGCCCGCGCTCTGGTGTGAAGGGCGTTACGCGGGCGGCCGTCCCCTTCCGGTGCGGTGACGCAGTTGCTCCTGAAGCTTGACGACGGGTCGTAGGTTTTGGCTCCATGCCTGCAGGGGGTTGTGCCCTCGAGCACATATGCGGCGCTGGGAGTTCAAAAGCGCGCCCGGTTTCACGGCATCGCGCAATGCGGCGGTGTGCCCGGACCCTGGGGGAACCAGCCTTTGCAAACGCGGAGTAGCGCGTCCTCCAGCGGGTGGTGCGGCGGAGTTGTTCGGTTGTTCTCTGGCAACCAGGCGGGTACGGTCGGGCTGTGCGTCCGGTGGTAACTGTTGAACGGATGGCGTACGGGCCGCATGGGGTTGCCCACCTCGATGGGCGCACAATTTTTGTGCGCGGCGCGGCACCTGGTGACGTGGTGCGCGTTGCGATCGACGAAGAACACGGTAGTTACGCCTATGCACATGTAGAGGAAGTGTTGGAACCATCGCCACACCGGCGCATCCCACCTTGCCCTTACCTACCCCGCTGCGGTGGTTGTCCGTGGCAACATTTGCAGTACGATGTCCAGCTCGCGGCCAAGCAAGCGAACGTTCGCGATCACTTGCAACGCTTGGGCAAAATCGCCGCCCCTCCGCTTTCTGCTCCTATTCCCTCTCCTGCGGAATTTTCTTATCGCAACCGCTTATCCTTGCGCGTGGAGCAAGGGCAAATTGGCTTTTACGCTGGCGGTTCACACGAACTCGTGCCCATCGAGCGCTGCTTACTCGGCAACGAGGCGGTGAACTCCCTACTTCCGGAGGTTGCCTCACTCGTGGGCCGGCTCCACAGCCGCGTGCGCCGCGTGGAGGTGATTGCCGACGCGTTCGAACCGAGCGGCGCGCTAGCGTTGGCAGTAGAAGGCCACTGGCGAGCGGCGGACGATCGGCAGTTGCTCGAGTGGTTCGGCAGGACCTCGAGTGTGCGTGGCGTCGCCTTGCGAGGCAAGCGCTGGCAGCGGACACACGGAAACCCGCGGGTCACCATCGTACCCGCCCCGGGCGTGAGCCTCGAGGTAACAGCGGGTGCATTTTCCCAAGTGAACGCCATGGCCAACCAGATTCTCGTAGAGATGGTTTCACGGCTGCTCGCCCCGGATCATCGGGGAGTGACCGTAGACGCCTATGCGGGCGCGGGAAATTTTTCTTTTCCCCTTGCGCAACAAAGTGGGACGGTCGTGGCGATTGAGGCCGACCCTCGTGCGGTGCGAGATTTTCGGGCCAATGCCGAGCGCTTGCACGCCGAAAATGTCGAGCTCGTGCACGACACGGCGGAGCGCGCCTTAAAGAGCATCGCGGAGCGAGGGATCCTCGTGGCGCGCGTGGTTCTCGATCCCCCGCGCTCCGGTGCTCGTGCTGTGTTGCCCTACCTCTTGCACTTGCGGCCCGAGCGGATCGTGTACGTGTCCTGCAACTCAGCCACGCTGGCGCGGGACTTGGCAGTGCTTTCCGGCACCTATCGCCTCGAGCAAGTGCAGATCGTCGACCTCTTTCCGCAGACGTACCACACGGAGACTGTGGCGTTACTCGTATTGACTTGCTGAGGCGCTGCCCTTAAGAGTTTTTTTCCGTGGCGGACGACAACCGATCACGAACGCCCCAACGGGACACCGAGCCAGCTCCCGGTGCGCGCATGTCCGCGTGGGAGAAAATAGAATGAAACAACACAAACCAGCGAAGCCGAAGGTCACCATCATCCCTGCCAAAGGGGTGTCGCAAACCTTGAACTACCTGCTTGAGGACCGCGATCAGCTCGAATGGCTGGTCGCCATTGGGCGGACGAAAAGTGGGGACATTCTGTTTTACGATACCGGAGGGGATATCCTCGAAGATCTGGGTTCCCTTGAATACTTGAAACAGCGGATCGTGCGGGCCCACTTCGGCGAGGATTACGAGTAGGGGCCCTCGTCGCGAGCCTTCATCAGCGTGCACCGTTGGCTGTCGCGCAACTCCTATTCACCGGTCGGTGCACGCTCCCGCTTGCCGTACCTGAAGAGGGAAACGTGCTGTACCTGCTAGGCGCCCTGAACGCAGCATTCGCTTGTAGCCGCCTAGCTAGTCCCTCGTTTAGGTGAGCGGGTGTTAGTTCAGCATCAGCGGACATGCAGCGTCTTGCACACGTCTTCGTGGTTGTGCTCCTCGCGTTGGCCTTTTGGATGCGCGAGGTGTCGGCGGAGTGGGCGAGGCGCGCCATGGTGGCGGCGGAGCATCCGCTTGCCGCGCGCGCCGGCAGCGAAGTGTTGCGAGAAGGGGGCAACGTGGTCGATGCGGCGGTGGCGACAGCGTTTGCAGTGTGCGTGGTCAACCCCTCCTCGTGCGGCATCGGCGGCGGAGGCTTTCTCGTGTATTACCGAGCGAGTGACGGGCAGGCGTTCGCTCTCGATTTCCGTGAAACCGCGCCGGCGAAACTCCGTCCCGATGCGTTTCTGGTTGACGGCAAGCCGGATCCAAGACGCAGTCAGCGCGGCGGTTTAGCCGTAGGGGTTCCCGGTGAGGTTGCGGGCTTGACCTTGGCGCACGCGCGCTTTGGCAGGTTGCCGCTGCGTGCCGTGCTCGATCCAGCCATCCGTTTGGCGCGCGATGGCTTTCCGGTGGGTGATCATCTCGCCAAGGAGATTGCCAAGAATCGAGACGAGCTTGCCGCGGACTCCCGCCTTAGGGGCTGGTTCCTTAAACCCGACGGAAGCCCGCGCCAGCGGGGCGAGACGATCCGCTTTCCGGAACTTGCGGCAACCCTCGTGCAGATTGCTGAGCACGGGCCCGACGCCTTTTATCGTGGCCCGATTGCCGCTGAGATCGTCCGGGCCGTACAAGCGAGTGGCGGAGCGATGACGGAAGAAGACCTCGCCTCGTATGCGCCGAGGTGGCGTGAGCCGCTGGTGGGCAGTTATCGAGGTCTCCGCATCGTGACCATGCCGCCGCCCAGCTCGGGCGGGGGCGTGCTGCTGGCAGCGTTGGGTATCCTCCGGAGCGACAACTTGCGCAAGCTCGGGCACAACTCCCCAGAGTATTTGCACCTGCTTGCGGAAACTATGAAACACGTGTTTGCCGATCGCGCGCGGTATTACGGGGACCCGGACTTCGTTGCGGTGCCACTGTCGCAACTGCTGGATCCCAACCTCACGACGAGCTTGCGGCGGCGGATCGCAGCTACTCACGTCTTGCCGCTCGAGGAATATGGAAGCCACTTGGGCCAAGCAGCCTCGCCAGCGAGCGACTCGGGCACGGCGCATCTCTCGGTGATCGATGCTGAGGGCAACGCGGTGGCTTGCACGACGACGATCAATACCGCATTCGGAGCGATGCTCGTCGCTGGATCGACTGGGATTCTGCTCAACAACGAGATTGACGACTTTGCCGTGGCCCCGAATGCGCCCAATGCCTACGGATTGGTGGGTACGGCAGCGAACGCGTTGGCAGGAGGCAAGAGGCCTCTTAGCAGCATGACGCCGACCATTGTGTTGGAAGGAGATCGTGCGGTAGCGGCGCTCGGGGGGTCGGGCGGACCGATGATCACCAGCGGAGCGCTGCAAGTGTTGCTCAATGTATTCGCGTTTGGTTACAGCGCCGATGCTGCGGTGGCCGCAGCGCGGATTCACCATCAGTGGCAGCCGCCCGTGCTGCTGGTGGAGCCGCAAATTCGCGCAAGCACGCGCAAGGTGCTTGCACAAAAGGGTCACAGCGTGAAAGAAGTGCCGACAATGGGAGCTATTCAACTTGTGCGCCGTACCACCCGGGGCTTGGAAGGCGCGGCGGATCCGCGCAAGGGTGGTGCGGCTAGCGGTTGGTGAGCATGGCAAACGGGCTGCAAACACCACCATTGTGGTCGCGCTGGTGGTTTAAAGCTGGGATTAGCGCCGCCGTTCTGGCCTTGTTGTTTTACAAGGTCGACACCCGCGAACTCGGTGCTGCCCTAAAAGAAATCGACGGAGTGTGGCTTGGGGCGGCGCTCGGCACTTACCTGCTCAGCATGGTGGTAAGCTGCGTGCGCTGGACCATGCTGGCCCGCCCGCTCGGCTTCAACCAACCATATTCACACTTCTTCGGCTCGTACTTCACAGGCATGTACATGAACCTCTTTGGCGTCAGCACTGTAGCTGGTGACATTGGCCGTGCGCTGTTCCTTGCCGGCGGACCCGGACGGCGTGCGCTGGCGCTGACTACGGTGCTTGCCGATCGCGGGCTCGGATTTGTCGTGCTGGTTTGGATCGGAGCGGGGGCCATTATCTTTCAGCCACAGTACAAGATGCCGCTTCCTCTTTACTGGTCGGCGTGGCTGGTGCCGCCGATTACGTTGCTCGGCTGGCTGTTTGGCCCGCAGCTCGCTGTGCGCGTGCTACCGCCCGGAAACCGCTGGCGTCGGATGGTTGAGGTGGATCTCGTGCCCTATTGGAACGATGCCAAGTTGTTGCTGGTCACGAGCTTGGTCGCGGCAGTGTTTCACACTCTCCAGATCGTCTCGCAGGTGTTTCTCGGCTTGGGGCTCGGGCTCAAGCTCCCTTGGTCGTACTACTTTATCTTCGTTCCGGTGGTGAACATTGCTGGCATGGCGCCCGTAACCTTCAGTGGGATCGGGATTCGCGAAGCGGGATACATTTTCTTTTTGCATCGCATGCGGGTGGACCAGCACGCCGCCATGGCGCTCGGATTGCTGGCAAGCGCGATTGTGCTCGCGTCCGGCCTAGTCGGCGGTTTGGTCTATTTGTTTTGGTCGGGCCCGCAGCGACCAGCCGCGGAAACCGTGGAAAATGCCGAGGCAGTACCCACACGGCGCGGTGGCTCCGCCGTGGGATAGGAGAGGAACACGGGAGCACCATCTTGGCGAGCGACGGCGGAAATCGCGGCATTGAACGGTACCTGGTTGCGCAATACCGGCCTGGCCAGCGACAGGGACACTACGAGAGCTTCTTCTTTCGAGCGAACCACGCGGAGCGCCCGTTGGCATTCTGGATCCGCTACACGCTGTTTAGTCCCGACGGTGCGCCTGAACGGGCCATTGGCGAGCTGTGGGGGATTTGGTTCGACGGGGAGCGCGGCCAGCATGTCGCCGTGAAGCGCGAGCTTCCCATTACCGAGTGCCACTTTGCTCGCGACGACTTCGAAGTCCGCATCGGCGAGGCAGGCTGTCGCACCGGCGCACTTTGGGGCGAGGCAGAGAGTGCGGATGGCCAGTTGCGCTGGCAGCTTTCCTATTCCGACGGGCAGCCGCCCCTTTTGCTGCTCCCCGCGGCTGCGTACCGGGCGCGGCTCCCACGGGCGAAAAGCCTGGTCGGGGTTCCCCTGGCTCACTTCGACGGGTGGATCGAGGTCAACAACACTCGTTACGCGATTGCCGACTGGGTCGGAAGCCAAAACCACAATTGGGGTTCCCGACACACCGACAGCTATGCGTGGGGCCAAGTCGCGGGTTTCGACAACGCGCCGGAATCTTTCCTCGAGGTGGCAACCGCACGCCTAAAGATCGGGGGATTGTGGACACCGGCATTCACACCACTGGTGCTGCGCCACGAAGGCAAGGAGTACGCGTTCAGCGGCGCCTGGCAAACCGTCAAGGCACGGGGTGAGTGGGGCTTCTTTCATTGGAGCTTCACCACGGGCGACGATGCAGTGGCGATTGAGGGCACCATCGAAGCCCCACCGTTGTTGTTTGTCGCTCTGCGATACTATAATCCGCCAGGCGGCGAGAAGCACTGTCTCAATAGCAAGCTCGCCCGCTGCGAACTCACGCTCACCGAACGTGCTACCGGGGCGCGTCGGGTGTTGCACACGCAGCACCGCGCCGCCTTCGAAATCCTCACCGACCGGCGCGACCACGGCTTGCGCGTTCGCGTGTGATCCGAGCGGGCGCGCTCGCCCCGAGATTCGCTGATGAGAATTCGCGGGGATACAATCCTCCGTCGCCGGAGCGATGGGGAGGTCGTTCCCGTGGGGCAGCTCAGGTTGCGCTGGCGTCGGGGAAAGCGCGCCTGCATCGAGGTTCGGTGAGGGATTGCACAGCCAGTTTAGGGGTACGCTGGACTGCCGTGCCAGGGCGCGCCGGTACCGTTGGCTTTACGCACGGCCTGGCGCATTTTATAAGCGCCGCATGGTCAGTCACCGCCGGCAGCGCCGCACCCAGGCACAACGGCGGGCCGAAGCCCGCGAGCGCTTGTTGCAGGCAACCATCGAGTGTCTGTACGAACTCGGCTATCGCCGCACGAGTACGACCGAGATTGCCCGCCGGGCTGGTCTCTCCCACGGGGGGCGGCTCCATCACTTCCCGACGAAAATCTCTCTGGTCACCACGGCTGTCGAGCACCTCATTCACCGCCGGCGTGACGATCTAGTGGCTGCCATTCAAGCCTTGCCCGCCGGGGCAGACCCCCTCGATGCCGCGATCGACGTCATTTGGCAGCTCTTCCAGGGGCCCGAGTTCTTTGCGTGGCTCGAGCTCGCGGTGGCTGCTCGCACGGATGCAGAGCTTCGCCCAGTGGTCGGTGACTTGTCGCGCCGGTTTGCGGAAACGATCGAGGCCACGTTTCTACAGCTCTTTCCACCGCGCCACGCCCCCGAGACACTCTATTCGGCGGTCCCCGCGTTTGTGGTCGCATTTTTCCAAGGGCTCGCGCTGGACAACGAAATTCTCGGCCACAACCAACGCACCGAAGCCACGCTGCAACTGCTGAAGGAGATTTCCCGCTCTCTCGCGCCCCGCTTCCTCGGTTGGACAACGCGCAGCGGGTACTGATCCGAAAAGAATGCAGGCTGCGGCCAAAATCTGGAAACGGGAGCCGTCAAGGACAGCTTGACCTGTAGCGCTGAGAGAAGAACCCTTGAAGGCGCGATGGTTTTCGCCGGAGCCGTTGGGCTTCGTCTTTCCCTCCAGGCGTGAGCGTGTGTCGTGAACACGGTTTTCGCTCCCGAGAGGTCGCAGTCCTAGGCGAGGAAAGAGCGCCGCCGGCGCATCCTGGCCATGAACATGAGCGAGCCAACCGCAGCCCCGGCGTTTCGTTGTGGAGAGTTCCCGCGGATGGTTCCGAGGCCACCCGATTTGTGGATTGAATAGGTTTCGGAAGGGGGTGGTTATTGAAAAACGGGATCTGGCTAAGTGTGAGCGCTCGCTCTTTTGTTTGGGATACGGCTTTGGCCCAAGCGTGGCGATGATGGGCTGTGCGGAACTATTCCAGTTGAGCCAGGGGGGGCCGGTTCAAACCCAGAGCAGAAGAACCTGACGGGGCATTCGCTTCACCCAAAATGAATTTCTCGGAAATCGCCGCTGTTTGTACATTTCCGTTCTTCACGAAAAGTAGTGAAAATGATCAATTTGCAGATTTGATTAACAGGGGCTTTGCCAGCGCCGTGCAAAGCCGCCAAGGGAGCGCCTGGAGGGTTCACACGCGCCGCGATGTCCTTACTTTGATTAATTTTGGAGGCCACGGCCAAGCGTACAAACAGCTTCAGGCAGACCACAGCATTTGGACCCATCTTGACTGCCCCGACGAAACAATTCCTTAGGGAGCGTCAAAGCAAGCATGGAATCGACACGGTTCTGATCGGCTCGTATCACATTGGCGTTCAGCGGCAACCTCAGACACTTGCCACTGGACAGATGATCATTGTGGAGATTCCAGTGTACACGGTGCGCATGCACCTGTACTCGGTCGAAGCTGATGACTTGTGGTGGCGCGCAAAAATTACTCGGATGGGCACAATGCAGCGAGCCTCGCGGGTGATTATTACTGAGAGTTTGGCCGCGCACATTGGGAAAGGCCGATTGCTCAATCTATGAAGCGACGTTTTCGGGCCGCGCCCAGGGCGTTCTAGCAACGCAGGTCTTGGGGCGGACGCAAGGTGTAGCCTCTCAACTTGCATCCTGACGTTTGCCAAAAGTTGCTGGATACCCATATATTTTGCGGGGGCTTTTAAAGAGGTTTCTCTCCTCGCCAACGGCACCCTTCGTGCCCGGGTGCTCCGAGACGACCATTCGCGGGGGCCGTTCAGCAAAGGGGGCGCGGCAAGTTGCCCGCCCCCAGCCGTGGCCACAACTCTTCTAGTGCTTCCTACGATGGCAGAACTTTGCTGGTCCGGCCGTGGCTGCTGCCGGACATTAGAGGGGCATCTGCGCTGCGTAGGCTCCGACCTTTCGATCACGCTCGTGGGGATGTCGAGATCGCGGAGGCGTCACAATTTCCGTTCGCCACGGAGGATCGCTTCGTAGATGTCTGCCGTGAGGGGCACATACGCGCGCGCATCGTCGTCACGCACGAACAAGGGATCAGTGACCTCGCGCGGATTGAAGCCTTGGCGTTGCAGTTCGAGTTTGCGTTGTTTGAGGGTGCCGGTCACGTCCATTTCCGCCACCAGCCGTACGAAGAGCGGGCGCGCGTACGGAGGCAACACTTCCGCGGTGGCATAAAAGGCGCGGCCATCGAACGACTCACCGGGAAACAAGACCACTGCTGCCATTCCGGCTCGGCCTTCGCGGCCAGGGACCGCCACGCCGTACACGTTGGTTTCGCTCACTCCGGGAGCACGGTTGAGGATGAGGGCGACCTCTTGCGTGGCAACGTTTTCTCCCTTCCAGCGGAAGGTGTCTCCGATGCGGTCGACAAAGTAATAGTAGTAGTCCTCGTCGCGGCGCAGCAGATCCCCACTGCGGAAGTAGGCATCCCCGGCCTCGAAGGCATCGCGCACGATTTTGCGTTCGCTGGCCTCGCGGTCGGTGTAGCCGTCGTACGGCATGGGCCCGCCGCGAGCGATGCGGCCGAGGAGCTCGCCGGGTTCGTGGGGGCTGCACTCGACGAGGAAGCCATCCGGACCACGCACGAGTTCCCCGCGCTCTACGTCGTAGCGTGCAAGCTTGTAGCGATGATGCTGAAAGGGATGGGCGCGCCCCACCGAGCCGACCCGGCCGCGTAGGTTGATGAGGGCAATGTTGCCCTCGGTTGCGCCGTACATCTCCACGATGCGAGGAATTCCAAAGCGCTGCTGGAAGGCCTCCCAAATGTCCGGGCGCAATCCTGCTCCGACCGCAAGTCGCAGGCGGTGTTGCCGGTCTTCCGGCCGTTCTGGTTGCCGCAGCAGGTAGCGACAGAGCTCGCCGACGTACACGAACGCTGTGGCGTCGTGGCGGATCACATCGTCGAGGAAAGCGCTCGCGCTAAAGCGACGGCGGGAAGCGAAGCCGGCTCCAGCACGAAGTGCGACAGAAAAACCCACAAAGTTGCTCTCGCCGTGATAAAGCGGCAGCGGCGCATAGATCACATCGTCGGAGCCGATGGCGAGGAGTGCCGACAGTCCGAGACCGCCCATCATAAAGCGGGAATGTCGGACCACCGCAGCCTTGGGAAATCCTGTCGTCCCCGATGTGTAGATGTAGAGGAAAACGTCCTTTCCGCGGACGTTGGCCAGTTGGGGTTCGTGCGTGTCTGCGGCCTGCAGTGCCTTTTCCAAAGGCTCGACATGGGGCGGCAGCGCAGGTGCTCTTCCTAGTGCCCAGATTGTGTACTGTGCGGCCTCGGGGAGATCCACCAGAGCTGGCAAACAGGCCTCGTCGACAAGCACGTGCCGCGCACCGGACACGCGCAGCACATGCGCAAGCGGCTCTCCACGCAAGTGTGTGTTCAGCAACGCACCAATGGCGCCGCGCTTGGCCACTGCTCCTTCGGCAAACAAAAACGCCGGGCTGTTTTCCATCAAAATGCACACCGGTTCCCCCACCGACACGCCTGCCTCTCGCAGGACCCAAGTCCAGCGATTTACCTGCTCGTTGTATTCCGCAAACGAGACGAGCTCGCGTTCAAAGCGGAGAAACACCCGCTCCCCGTGCTGCTCCGCCTGCTCGCGCGCCAACACACCGAGGGTTTCCCGTCCTTCAGGCCCGCAGCGTCGCAACGCCCGCCCAAGGCGGAAGAGCACTGGGAGCTCGCGCAGATCCTCCCACAGCAGGCGCCAGTTCATGTGCGCGCGCTTACCTAGGGCAGATGGCAACCGCAAGCCGGAGCCAACGACGAGAGGACGCCAGTCCGCTCCCCTCGAGCCGGCCCTGGTCTGCCGTTTCGGCACATTGTGTTCCGGGCGTGTGCTCAAGGCCGCGCTCCCGAGCTCTACAGCGTCAGTGTGCTGGCACACGGTTGCCGCCTGCGGTATGGCCAAGTCATGGCCATTCTCAAAGTTGCGCGCTTAGGGCACCCAGTGTTGCGGCAAGTCGCCGCCGCTGTAACCAGTGCAGAGATTGCCCGGCCAGAAACCCAACGACTGATCGACGACATGGTGGAGACCATGATTGAGTACGACGGGGTCGGGCTCGCAGCACCGCAAGTGCACGTCAGTAAACAAATCGCGGTTTATGCCGTGGAATCGAATCCGCGCTACCCGCACGCGCCCTCGATCCCATTAACGGTGCTCATCAATCCGCGCGTCACGCCGCTGGGTGAGGAGCAAGAGGAGGATTGGGAAGGATGCCTCAGCATTCCCGAGCTGCGGGGCAGAGTGCCGCGTTTTGCCCGGCTGCGCGTGGAGGCGTTTGACCGCCACGGGAAGCGAATCGAGTATACGGCCGAAGGCTTTCATGCGCGGGTGCTCCAACACGAAATGGATCATTTGCTCGGCCGGGTGTACCTGGATCGCATGCGCTCATTCGAGTCGCTGTCCTTTCTCCGCGAGTTTTTTCGCTACCATGCGGGGCGCGGTTCCACGAGCGAGTGAAGCCAGCAGCGCAGGCCTTCCGCAGTGCCTTGCGCTCTGCTGTGCAGTATAACACCCAGTGGTCAAAGCACTGCGTGCCGGAAATGACAGCGCTGATTTTGGTTGCAGCGGAGACGGCCCTGCCTCGAGTGCGTCAGGAAGCTCAGTAATGGTCACGAACGTGACACGAAGACCCCTCGAGCGGTACGCGAGCTTTCTGAAACCGTGATTTCAGAAGGCGTAGCCCGTTTTCTGCATGGGCTGATGCTGTCATGAAGTGCGCCAGGCGTTGGAGCTCTACGAAGTGGGCAGCACGGTGCTTCCGGGAAGCCAGCGGTTACTCGTTGATCGAGCTGCTGACCGCGCTAGGTGTCGTATCTGTCGTTGCGGCCGTCAGTGTCCCGCAGCTTAGCGCGTATGCGGTCCGGTACCGGCTGAGCAGTGCAGCCAACCAGCTAGCAGTCGACCTCGCGCGTGCGCGCATGAAGGCCATCGGCGAGAACCTGTACGTTCGTGTCCAGTTTGGCGCGCAAAACATTGGCACCCTTGGATACGGCTCGACCTATCAACTGAGCACGAGCAATGATGGGGTAACGTTTACGAACGTTGGCCCCCCCACGTCGATACCTTCGGGTGTTTCGTTTTACGCCTCCCCGCAGACGGTCACCTTTAACCGGCAAGGTATGGCTGGTGGCCCGGTAACGGTGTGGGCATACAACCAAGCTTACCAGTGGCAGGTGATCACCATGAACTCCATCGGCAAGGTGTGGGTACAATGAACAAGCTACGGTCCGCAGCCGGGATCAGTACCCTCGAGGTGGTGGTGGCGCTCGCGCTGTTTGCCATCACCGCTGCTGGTCTTGCCGCAACCACGATCAACGTCACGAATCAAACAGCGCGAAGCAAGATTGCCACTGCAGCAAATGCCCTGGTCGAAGACCTGATGGAGCAACTGCGCGCCTTAGATCCCGCTACAAAGCCGTGGCAGCTCCAGGCGGGCACCTACAATGACCCAAACAACCCGATCACCGCTGGGGGAGTGAGCGGTGGTAAGTTTATGCGCTCTTGGACGGTAACGCCCGACACTCCGGGCTTGGGCCTCGCACGGGTGGAAGTGCGCGTGGTGTTTTCTGGCCCGGCAAATTTCACCGCTCTAGGGGTAACGTATCTATGTACCACGGCCACGTGCAGTTGAAGACCAGAACAGCGAGGATTCGCCACAACCAGCGCGGATACTCCTTGGCCGATGCCCTGGTGGGGACTGTTTTGGGTCTTACGACGATGGCTGCGGTTCTTGGCCTCTACCGCGTGCAGTTGTACGGCCTACGTGGCCAAACAGCTCAGCTCGATGTGCAAACCACGGCGAGGAACATTGTACAACTGGTGGTTAGCGAGATCCGGCGTGCTGGTGGTGACCCGCGGTGTGTCAAAACCTTCGAGGGGCTACCCGAAGCAAAGCGGGATCGACTGCGCATCGTGAGCGACCTCGACGGCTCCGGCGCAATCGACGCAGCCGGCGAGGACGTAACGTACAGCCTGGCCTCTGGCGTGCTGTCTCGCACCGCGGGCGGCAACATGGAACCGCTATCCGATAGCACGGTAAAGGTGACGGATTTGCAATTTCGTTACTATGATGCGAACGGCACCGAGCTGAATCCGGGAACCAGCGGCTTGACGGCAACCCAGCGTGCTCAGGTGCAGCGCATTCGTGTGACGATCACCGTGCAACGTGCTGCCGTGGATCCGACTAGCCCGCTTGCGCTCGCGGCAACTGCAGCGTCGAGCGCGGATTTGCGCAATCGGTTCTTCGTCAACAAGGTTGGCTGCACATGAATCCGCGATCGTGCTGCAAACAGGCTGAGTCTGGTTTTGCTTTGCCGAGCACTCTCATGCTGCTCCTGTTGCTGATGACCATGGGAGGGGCAGCGGCTTTGTACGCGGGCCTGGAATTCCGTGCCCTCAACCACTTTCAATCTGGCAATCAGGCTTTGCTCTCTGCCGAAGCCGGGGCGCTGCGCGCGGTGAACGTGATGAACCAAACAGGGGTGACCCACTTCGGCAATGACATTGTGGCTCGCTGGCACACGCTGTTTAACCCGAGCGTGCAATCGATCGCCGGCTACTCGCAGTTTACCTTCTCGGCCAGCGTGCAAGCAGACCCCGCAAACCCAGCCGACCGCGGCTGGATTACGGCTACAGGCTGGGCACCGTACAATGCCCGCCGCAGCGTGCGCATTGGCGTCAAACGCGGGCCGATCGGACGTGGCAGCGGTGCCATATACCTTGCTGCCGACAGTGTGAGCCCGAGCTTTTCCGGCAACGCATTCGACATCGACGGCAATAACCACGATCCGTACGGTAACTTGCTGGCCGGCACGGTGGCGCCCGGGATTGCAACGCGGAATGATACCGTGACGAACGCGGTAAAGTCAGCCCTGAACACGCAACAGAAGGATAACGTGCGGGGCTCAGAATTTTCCTTGAGCCCACTGAACCCAAGCGTGGTCACCACCGGCGGTCCCGATTGGCAAGATCTAAACCGTATCGTCAACCAGGTGTTGCAGGATCCACGAGTGGTGAGGAACAACAGCAGCCGGATCAACGGCAACGTAACCTTCGGCACCCTCGCTGCGCCGCAAATTACTTATTTGACGGCCTCGCAGGTGACCATTCACGCCAACGGCAATGCGTCGGGTGCGGGAATCTTAGTTGTCGACGGCTCTCTCACGATCAATGGGAACTTGAACTTCGTTGGCTGGATTATCGTCCGGGGAAGCACGGTAATCAGCGGCCCGAATTCTGACGACGAAACGACGGTTCTGGGCAACGCCACGGTGATGGGATCGCTTTGGACCGCCCATATGACCATTCGTGTCGGCGGCAGTGCGATTGTGAATTTTTGTGAGTCCTGCTTAAATATGATCGTTCCACCAAGCGGCGGGGGCTACATGCCCAAGGCGATGATGATCACTTCCTGGCAAGAGGTACTGTAATGCGAAGAAGCTTGTTTGCCGTGCCGATGGTACTTGGGCTTTTTGTTTCGGCTGGGTTCATCCCCGGCGCAGTGGCCGAGGGAGATCCACCGGCCTTCGAACAACCGGAGGACCCGCAAGCCAAGCTGCGAGAGTTGGACGACGTGGTGTTGCAGAAGCAACGAGCACTGTTTGCGGCCCGCATGCGCGGTAACCCCGAGGAGATCAAGAAAGCACAAGAAGAGTTCGAGGCGGTGCAAAAACAGCGCAGCAAGACCGTGCGGGCGATCGAAAACCCACGCTGATTTTCTTGCGTTCCCGCCGAGTTCTGGTCCAGGAGCGCGCCGCGTTCTCGTGCATCCTTGAATCGCCAAATGGAGACTCTGGAAGCAGGCTGCACGAATGGTTGGCAAATGCCACGATTCTGACTCTGCTTGCGGCAAACTTGCGCCACTCGAGGTGCACACAGCTCGAGCCGGCTGTTAGAGGCCCTGCGGTCCTTCACGCTCTGGTTGGTGGCCACAGGCGTTTGCGTGGGCCGGGTGGCTCCCACGACCCCGCGCTCCTGCTAGAAGCAGGTGCGTTCAGGAGTGTCGATGCGGAAGGCCGGTTTGCCGCGGGCCCCGATTGCACGAGCCGTACTTCTTGGTTTCGCGGCTGGCGCTGCCATTCTTTGGCTGCTTGGCATCGTGCTGCCTCGGGCTCCGTGGCGCCTGCCGCCTGCAGCTTCGCACCCCGAGTTGTTGGCACTGGCAACCCCGGCGTTCGATGTCGTCGCGGCCGCACAGAATGACCTGGCTGACGCTGTGTCCGGTCCGGCGGTCGCTGCCGTGCAGCACAACAATGCGGGTGTGGCCGCGGCTCGCGAGCGCGATTGGGCGAGAGCAGCCGAACAGTTGCGGGAGGCTTTGGGGCTCGATCCGCAAAGTGAGGCAATCCGGCGCAATTTGCAGCAAGTCTTGCTTGCGTGGGGCGTGGAACAACTGCGCGCGGGAAAGCGATCGGCGGCAGAGGGGCTCCTCGCCGAAGCATCCCAACTGCGTCGTGATGCCGATGTCGACTATTGGCTCGGCAAGTGTAGGTTGCAGCAAGGAAACCGCTTGGAGGCGGAAAGAATTTGGCAGCAAGCCCTTGAGCAGTTTCCTGAGCACCCTTATTTGCTCTTCGGCTTAGGAGAAGCCGCCGAGCAGCGCGACGATCGGGTGCAAGCTTTGGATTACTTCCTGCGCGCCCGCAAGGCGGGGCTCAACGTGCCCGGCCTGGACGAGAAGATCGAACGCCTCGGGCGCGAAGTTGACGCCGAGTGGGAATACACGATCAGCCGCAGCGCTCGCTTCGACTTCCGCCATCCCGCCTTCGATCGTCGCGAGGTTTTGGACCTAGTCGTAGCCAGTTTCGAAGCAGCATACGACCACCTGCTGGCAACCTTCGGTGTCGGACCTACTGCTCCAGTGCGCGTCGTCCTCTATCCGTCAGCGGACTTTTATGCGGTAACGCGTTCGCCTGATTGGGCAGGTGGCGCTTATAGCGGCCGCATCCAATTGCCGGTGGGCGGCCTGGTCGAAACCGACCGCGACCAACTCGAACGTGTGGCGCGCCACGAGCTGGTGCATGCGCTGGTCTCTGAATGGAGTCGCGGGCAGGCGCCAGGCTGGCTGCAAGAAGGGCTAGCGATGTGGGGCGAGCGCAATCGACCAGATGAGCGCCGATCCTGGGCAGAAACCCTAGTCTCGCAGGCTCACGGGGTGTCGCTCGAGCGCTTGCCCCAATCGCTTGCCACGTTGGAGCAGGCTCAGGCCGAGGTGGCCTATGCGTTGAGCTACCTCGCGGTCCTCTCGCTTGTCGAGCGATACGGCATCCATCGTGTTCTCAGCTTCGTGCAAGCGACCGGCGAACAACCTTGGCGCAACGCTTTTGCCAGCAGCTTCGGGAGCAACTTCGAGGAATTCGCTGGCGACCTTTAGCGGGCGCCCGCGGTACGGAACGCACGAAGCTCCTGCGGCAGGGACGTGCCGGTACGACCCCGAGGGGCAGTTGCCGGAAGTAGCAAGCCTCTGGCTCAAACAGCAACAAAACGATTCACAACACGAGCACGATCGGCTGTTCGAGGGTGTGCTTCAAGTCTTCTAAAAAGCGGCCCGCTTCAACACCGTTCAGCACACGGTGATCGGCGGATAGCGTGACCCTCATGGTCTTGGCCACCGCGAGTTGGCCAGCGCGCACAACCGGGCGCTCCCGGATACTCCCCACCGCCAAGATTGCCGATTGGGGCGGAGTGATCACCGCAGCGAAAGAGTCGATATCCAACATCCCCATGTTGGAGATCGTAAACGTGGCACCCACGAGCTCTGCTCCAGTGAATTTTCCCGCTTGTGCTTTTTCCACCAAACCTTGGGTCGCCTGCGCGATTTCGCGGAGACCCAGGTGTTGGCAGCGGTGGATCACCGGAGCCACGAGCCCGTCCTCCACCGCCACCGCGATCCCGATGTTGATATCCTCATGGACTTCCACCGTGCCATCTATCCAAGAGGCGTTTGCTCGAGGATGGCGTGGCAGCACGAGCGCGAGGGCACGAATTAGCAAGTGTGTGTAGGTGATGCGCTCTGGGAACACATTGGCGGCCAGAAGCTGCTCGCGGAGGCGCGCCGCTTCGGTCATGTCGATTTCCGAGGTCACGTAAAAATGCGGAATTTCCCGCTTGGATTGCGCCATTTGTTTGGCCACCGTTTGGCGCAACCGGCTCTCCGGGTGCCGCCCAGGATGGAGACCGCTTGTCGGCGCGAGCCGGGGCTTCCAGCGAAGGGACGACGGCGGCAGTGGTGGTGCCGGAGCTGGCGCGGGTGACTCGGCCGCCTCGGTTCGCGGCTGCGCCGCCCCGGTGCGTCGCTCCGGCGCTGGCTCGGCGGCCGGTCCCGCCGGTTTTGCCGCCGGTTTGGCGGCCGTTTTCCCTACTGCGGCAGCTTCCCCGCGTGGCGCTGCGGTCGGCTCGCGCACTGGCGGCGGAGCCGATTCGCGCGTCGGGGCTGCCGTCTGTACGCCAGCCTGCACTTCTTCAAGAATGGCCAACACGGCGCCGACCGGTGCGCTTTCCCCTTCGGGCACGCGGATTT
Source organism: Candidatus Binatia bacterium (assembly GCA_026415395.1). NCBI lineage: Bacteria > Candidatus Binatota > Binatia (SeqCode) > Binatia bacterium. The sequence goes on from JAOAHD010000007.1 coordinate 94,763, forward strand.
CCCGCACAATCCCGCTGGCCTCGGCCTCGACCTCCATATCGGCCTTGTCGGTTTCCACTTCGGCAATGACCTCACCGCGCTGGACCATTTCCCCCACTCGCTTGTACCAGCGCAAAATGGTGCCCTCCTCCATGGTATCGCTCAGCTTGGGCATGCGGATTTCAATCGCCATCGTTCCAGCTCCTTCACAGCCGCGCCACTCCAACCATTTGCCTTCTAGGAGAGATTCTCACTCACTTCCAAATCGGATAATCTCGGGAGCGCCTGAGCTCCTCCGTGAGAAGCAGTAGACCTATGTCTTGGCGAGTGTTGGTTTTCAACACCGGTTCCTCGAGTGTGAAGTTCGGGGTTTATCGTTGCAACGACGAGGTCGCGCTCGAGTACACGGGCGCGGTGTCCGGTCTCGATGGGCAGACCGAAGTGGAAATTTACGCCGCAGCCGCACGGTCACGCCACACTGTGGCGCTCGGCTGCCTCGGGAGCGAGGCGGCGATTCGTTGGGTGGCCAACTGGTATGCAGAACAATACGCGGGCGTTGCGCCTGTTGCCGTCGGCCATCGCGTGGTGCACGGAGGTCATCGCTTTTTCGCTGCGGCCGTGGTGACGCCTGCAGTGCGCGACGTCATCGCGGAGTTCTCTTGTTTTGCGCCGCTGCACCAACCACGCTGTGTCGAGGCCTTGGATCTTGCCCGCGAGCTTTGGCCGCAAGCCATCCAGGTGGCTTGCTTCGACACCGCCTTCCACGCGGCGCAGCCGCGCGTCGCGCGCTTATTCGCTTTGCCGCGGCGGTGGGCCGAAGCGGGCCTGATCCGCTACGGCTTTCATGGGCTTTCGTTCGCCTCTATCGTGCGGCAACTCGCTGAGCGCCAGCCAGAATTGCGCGAGCGCAAGTGGGTGGTGGCACATCTCGGGAGCGGCGTGAGCCTGTGCGCCATCGCGGATGGGCGCTCGGTCGCGACGACGATGGGGCTCACTCCACTCGACGGCGTGCCGATGTCGACTCGCTGCGGGAGCATCGATCCGGGCGTGCTCGTTTACCTTCTCCGTCATGCGGAGCTGGACTTGGACGAGGTAGAGCACATGCTGTACTACGAGTCTGGCCTCAAGGGACTCTCGATGCTCTCCGGTGACATGCGCGAGCTCCTTGCCAGCGATGCCCGCGAAGCGCAGGAAGCAGTCGAATTGTTTGCTTACCGCGTGCAACGCGAAGTCGCATCCTTGGCTGGGGCTCTCCAGGGCCTCGACGTACTCGTGTTCACGGGGGGAATTGGCGAGCATTCACCCGTGATCCGGGAGCGGATTGCATCCGGACTGGAGTGGCTCGGGGTGAGGCTCGATGCCGCGGCGAATCGGACCGGCAAAGCGTTGATCTCCCGTGCCGACAGTGGCGTGGCTGTGTGGGTTATTCCGAGCGACGAAAATGGCGAAATTGCCCGCGAGACCTATGCCCAACTGCGGGCGCTCGGAGGGTAACAACCTTTGGAAGCAGGAGGTAGGGCATGCGTTTAGAGTTGCATCCTTGGCCCGGAGGCCCGGTCGACGAGGAAACTTTGCGTGCTCAACTGGTCGAAGAGGGCTTCGACCCGTTCCGCTGGCAAGATCCGGCGGGCACCACCTACGAGCCGCACGCCCACGCGCACGACGAGAGCATTTGGGTTGTGGCAGGAGAAATCACCTTTCAGGCTAGTGGGCAGACCTTCCGTTTGCGACCCGGGGACCGGCTCATGCTTCCCGCAGGTACACTGCACACCGCCCATGTGGGCAATTCCGGCGCGGTGTACTTGATCGGCCAGCGACCTCCCGGAGGGCAGCACCGGCAAGCATGAGCCGGGTGGCGGAGAACAAGTTTCCGGATGGATTTGCTCGGCCGATGGGTTCTCGGCCCCTACCGTGGCATGCGGGAACGTCGGTAGCTGGTTGCGCTGTACCGCTCGCCCTGAACTGCGTTGCCTCAGGATTCGGGTCGCCCGAGCAGAAACCACAGACCGAGGAGCAAGAAAGACACGCCTGCCAGACGCCGGAGCAAACTCGGCGACACCCAGCGCGTCACCGCCTCGCCCGCTAGCACGGCCACTGCCGAGGTGGCGACCAAGGCTAACGCAGCACCGAGAAACACCGCCCACCGGCTTTGCCCGCCGACTGCCAGGGACAACGTGGCCAACTGAGTCTTGTCGCCGATTTCCGCGAGGAAGATGGCGACAAAGGTTGAGAGGAATAACTTCCAGTCCATGCTCGCTATCTCCTTAGGCCGAGCCAACAAACGTTATGCCTGTGCTCTTTGCGCAACTCGTTCCCCTTGCGATTCTTCGAGTAGGAACTCGCGAATAGCGAGTACCAACTCGCGCGGGCGATCGAAGTGTACCATGTGCCCAGCGCCGGGAATTTCCACAAAGCGATGATTGCGAAAACAGGCTAAACGCCGCTCGAGATCCCACGGCTCCAGATAAACGGCCCCGGGCTGGTCCCGCCAAAATTCGCCGGATTCTGCACCGTGAATGATCAACGTCGGCGCGGTAATGCGCCGCCAGAGCGCCATATTGTACTCGAGGTGGTAGGGGCCGGTGATGGCCATGGTGGCAAGCATGGGATCGAACTTCCACTCCAGGGTGCCATCCTCCCGTGCCCTGGTGCCGAGCAGTGCGAGTTCGCGTGCCTTGGCCTCGGGCAGCCGCGGGTTGCGCTCGCGCAGGCGCTTGTACGCCGCTTCTAAGTCCGGCAGCCCAGGGTGACCTGCAAACGCACGATCGACGCGCGCAAATCCCTCCAATGTGCGGCGTACCGCTTGATCCATATCGATGGGCGGAGGGCCGAGACCTTCGATGATGACGATCTTCGAAGGCACGTCGGGAAAACATCCGCTGTAATTTGCCACTACCTCGCCCCCCATCGAATGCCCCACCAGCACGGGCTTTCGTAGCCGCAACGCCCGAACGAGGTTGTGTAGGTCCAGGACAAAATGCCCGAACGCGTAGTAGGGTGTGGTTTCACTGTCGCCGTGTCCGCGCAGGTCGATCGCTAATACCCGAAAACGATCGATGAGGCTTCGCGCCAAATCATCGAAGGAATGGGAGTGATCGCGCAAGCCGTGCACAATCACGAGCGGGGGAAAATGTGGGCGTCCCCAGTCGCGAAAGTGAATGCGCAGGGTGCCGCTGCGAAAAAATCGTTCTGAGTACTCTGGCATGGCGTTCCTCCTCGCATGGGCGCAGCCGGTCGTTGTAAGTGACGGCGCTCTTTTCCCTGGCCGTCTCGTGAACCGTGCCGTAACCGTAGCCACAATGTGGCCTTTGTGCACGGTCCCACCGAGGGGCTCCCGTCGGCGTGGATCATTGGCGAGTGGCGAGTAGTGAGCAGCGAGTAGCGAGTGGCGAGTGGGTGGAATTGACGAACGGCGAATGGGGGAACATGTCGATTCCCGATGGTGGTGCCAGCTGTGCTACGCGCGTTGCCGCCTCGGCACGTGGCACCAGCACCATCGTAGGGGCGACTCATGCGTCGCCCTTGGCGCCGGCGAGCGACATGCATAGGGAATGGCGAATGGATCGGCGAGTAGCGAGTGGCGAGTGGCGAGTGGTGAGTAGGGAGTGGCCGTACGCTCTGTGACTGCTAGGCGCACACGCGCCCATTGCTGGGGTTCCGGTCGCGCTCACTAGGGGGTGGGCGAGGTTCCTCTACCGCTGGTACGACCACGCGCTCGCGGCAGCCGCGCAAACTCGCCCAGCTTCATCAGCCGGCAGCGCGATTCGCATCGCAGCTCGAACTGGTGGGAACGGAGCAAAAACGAACGAGTCCGCAAGCTCTCAGCCGCGGGAGGCTCAGCTGCGGTCCGGTCGGACGATAATTTTCGCGTGGCGGTCGGGCTGAGAGAGTTCGTGAAAAGCTGCGGGAACTTCGGCAAGACCCACTTGGCCAGTGACTAGCGGGGCAACCTCAATCTCGCCCTCGGCGATATGGCGCAATGTTTGAGCGAACTCTTCCGGCGTGTACCCGAGCACAAATTGCACCGCAAGTTCCTTGTTGATGCCATAAATGGGTGAGATACGATCCGGCTCCATGCACACGCCAGCCACAATCACACGCGCGCCGTGCGGGGCCTGACGAAAGATGTCTTGCAAGATTCCCGGCACACCGACGCACTCGAAAACCACGGCCGGCCGTCCGGCGGCGGCCTGCCGATAGGCGGCAAAGGGCGACTGCTCTCGCGGGTCGACCACCACGTGGGCCCCCATCCGTTCCGCTAAGGCGCGGCGTGTCGGCGAGAAGTCCGCGGCAACGATGGGTTCCGCTCCGCGCAACTTTAACGCCGCAATGACAGCAAGCCCCACCGGACCGCAACCAATGACAATTGGGCAATCCCAGGACTGCATGTGTGCCTTCGCCACAGCGTGAACACCCACAGCCATGGGCTCGGTCAGGGCAGCGTGTTCCGCGGCGAGCCCATTCGGCACTGCCAGCAGCAACGCGGCCGATAGTATCATGAGTTCCCCGTAGCCGCCTGGAACCTCGTTCGAATAGCCAACTCCGAGGATGCCCCCGCCGCGAAACACGAGCGGCATCGATACAACGCGTTGGCCTCGTGGAAACGTCACTGCCGTGCGCGGCCCGTAGTCGAGCACTTCGCAGCAAAACTCGTGGCCCATCACCACGTCACGTTCCAGGTCGAGGGAAAACGGCGTGCCCGTTTCTCGTGCCGCCTCCACGAGCTTGTCAGCATGCTGGAGAGCGTGCAGGTCGGACCCGCAAATTCCGCACGCGAGCGTGCGCACGAGCACTTCGCCTTCCTGCGGTTCGGGATCTGGAACCTCGTCGACCACCAACCGTTGCTTTCGCATCACCACTGCTCGCATCACGTACCTCTTCGCCTGTTCGTTTTGCTCATCCCCAACTCGGGCAAAGGGGGCTGCCGGCCGTGTAGGGGATCTAAGTCGTTTCTTCTAGGTCGACGATGGTAACGCCGGCACCGCCCTCGCCACTCTCGCCTGCACGAAACTTCACGCAATAGGGTGATTGCTCCAAGTACTCGCTCACGGCGCGCTTGAGGGCACCGCTGCCAATGCCGTGGATCACGCGGACCCGCACCACCCCAGCCCGCGTGGCGGCATCGAGGAATTGGTCTAAGCGCTCGATCGCCTCGCGGGTACGGAAGCCGAGCAAGCTGATTTCCCGCAACTCCTCTACCGGCGCCGCGGGGGTAGTTTCCGGCTCGCGCGTGCGCGGCTGGGTTTCGCCGCCGGCCACGGCCCGCAACCGATCGCGCGGCACCTCGAAGCGCATACTGCCGCGCTCGATCCAAGCCCGCTCGCCCGATATTTTGGCGAGCCGGCCACGCACGCCCTGGCCAACCACCTCCACCCAATCCCCCACGGCCGCCTCCCGCGCAATCGCCGGTGGCGGCCATTGCCGTCCGGCGAGCTCCACCGCCTCGTGTTCTTCTCGCAAGAAACGCCGCAGCGCCGCACGGTCGGCTTCGCCGCGCCGCACCTGCTCCAACAGCTCCTCGCCGCGCTCGCGTAAGCCGCGTAAAAATTCTCGGGCTTCTTGCAACTCGGTAGCCCATTGGCGCCGCTTTTTCTCGCGCAAGTCGGCGGTGAGCCGCTCCGCTTCGCGACGAGCCTCTTCAGCCCGCGCGCGCGCCTCCTCAGTGGCCGCGAACTTTTCCTCGTAGGCGCGACGCGCGGATTCCAAGCGGGCGAGCGCTTCGGCTAGCTCCCTTCCTTGTCGCGAGCGAGCTTGGGCTGCCGCCTCGAGGACCTCGGAGGGCAGCCCTAAACGGGCGGCGATGGGAAAGGCCAGACTTTCGCCGATGCTGTGGTACACCAGGTGATACCTGGGCTCGAGCGACTCCACATCGAAGTCCACGGCGGCAGCCAAACATGCCTCCTCGGCCAGCGCGAACAATTTCACGGGCGAGTAGTGGGAAGTAGCGACCAGGCGAATTCCGGGTCGATTCAGGGTGCGGAGCAAGCCGATCGCCAAGGCTGCCCCTTCTTCTGGATCGGTGCCTACGCCGGGTTCATCCAGCAAGACAAGCGCGGGCGGCGTGACCGAACGGAAGATTTCTGTCAGGTTGGCGATGTGGGCAGAGAAGGTCGATAAGTTCCGCGCCAAACTTTGCTCATCCCCAATGTCCGCAAACACGCCCGAGAACAGCGGGAGCTGGCTGCCTTCTGCTGCGGGCAGCAGGAAGCCGGACTGGGCCATGAGGGCGAGGAGTCCCAGGGTCTTCAACGCAACTGTTTTTCCTCCGGTGTTCGGGCCGGTAATGACCAAAATGCTCTTGCCCTGTGGGAGCATGAGGTCCACCGGTACGACCGTTCGCTGTTGCGCTAGGAGGAGCGGGTGACGCGCACCAGGCAAACGAATTTCCTCAGCCCCCAGCTTGGGCACCGTGCCTTGATAAGAACGGCCGTAGCGCACCAGGGCTGACAAGCGGTCGAGCTCGGTCAGGGCTTCGAACGTGGCGACTAAGGCCGGCTGCTCACTGTGCACCATCTCGGTCAGGTCAGCCAAAATTCGCTGGACGAGCCGTTCCTCTTCCTTGGCGGCCATCATTAGGCGGTTGTTGGCCTCGACGGCAAAGAGCGGCTCGATGAAGGCAGTTTCCCCGGAAGCAGAGCGGTCCTGCACGACACCCTCGAAGCGGGCGGCGTAGCTGCTGCGCACCGGGATCACGTAACGGTTGTGGCGTATGGTGACGAAGTGGTCGGCCAGGACCTCTTGCATATGCGGCTCGTAAAGCAGCGCTTGCAAGCGGCGCTCGAGGCGGGATCTGAGGTGGCGAATTTCGCGCCGCACCTGAGCAAGCTCGTCGCTGGCGTCGTCGCTCACTTGCCCGTGTTCGTCGAGCGCGCGATGGAGTGTAGCGCGGAGCTCGAGCAAAGGGGCGATGCGCTCGAGCCAAGGGTGTAACGCAGGGTACGGCCGGCCGTGCTGGCGCAAAAAGCGACGCGTGTCCTCCGCGACGTCGAGAACCTGGCGCACGGTAAGCAGGCTTGCTCCGTCCAGCGTCGCTCCCGGCCGCGCCGCCAGGAGAAGCACCGCACGAATGTCAGGGAACTCGCCGATCGGCAAGTCGCCATGCGCGGCGCTCAGTTCAGCAAGCTCCTTCGTGACCGTAAGGGCAGCGTCGGCCTCGCGGAGCTGCACGTGTGGCCGCAACTCCAGGCAGGCCTTTTTTCCCGCGGGCGAGCGCGCAAAGGCAGCAAGCTGCTCGAGAACGCGCGGGAACTCCAATGCCTCGAGGTCGCGGTCGCGCACAGCTCTCTTACTTCTGCCCGGCGTTGCGCAGGCGATCGCGCGGCTGAAGCACGATCACACGCGCGCCCGCCACATTGGCCTGCGGCAGTTCAGGCTGATCACCCGGGCTGGGAGGCCCAAGGCGGGTGCGCACGAGTCGCCCCGGGTTCCGCAAAATCACCTCGGCCTCCGCGACGGTAATGGGCCGGCCGAAGAGATGCGTCGGCCGGTCGAACGGTTCTTCCCGATAGGTGTTGGCCCAGGCGGCAAATTCTTCCGGCGACGGATCATGCCCGATCGCGTGCGCGCAGCGCCGCACCACAAAGCCGAGCATGATCTTACCTCCGTTTCGCTCTGCCACAGCAACCTGCTCCCAGTCAGACTCGACGCTCACTCTCCACCCGTTTTACGCCTCGACCGGCTGCTCTCCCTGGCCACGCTCTGCAATGAGGCGGTCGACTTCCGCCTTAAGCCGCGGGAGCACCTCCGCGTAAGAAAAAGTGCCAAGCTTCCGGTGGCCGCGCTTGAGGTTCACGGTGGTCGGACCACACCACAAGCCGAGGTCGGCGTCATCGGTTTCACCCGGGCCGTTTACCCGACAGCCCATCACCGCAATCGTGATCCGGTAATTGGCCGCATAGCGGGTGAGTTCCCGCACTTGCTCCGCCAGCTCCACAAAGCGCTCGTTTTCCACCCGCGAGCAGCTCGGGCATGAAATGATGTTTAAGCCGCGATCGAAGTCGGGCGCCGAGATGAAACGATTTGCAGCGACGTCCGCCAAAATTTGCTTGCCGGCAATCACCTCTTCGTGCTTGCGCGCGTTGGGCAGAGTCAACGACACCCGAATCGTTTCCCCGATCCCTTTGGCCAGCAAGGGCTCGAACGCCAAGCGAGTTTTGATCACGCCTTCGGGCGGCATCCCTGCCTCGGTCACGCCCAGATGCAGGGGAACCTGTGGTCGCAGCGCCGCAAAGCGCTTGTTCGACACCACCACTTTACGCGGATCCGAGTCCTTGAGCGAAACCACGAAGCGCTCGAAGCCGAGCTCTTCCATCAAGTCGGCATGATACACGGCCGACTGCACGGAGGCCTCGAGCTGGTCCTGCGGATATTTCTCGGTGAATTCAGGAGCGAGGGAGCCACAATTCACGCCAATGCGCAAAGCGATGCCGTGCTCGCGGGCGACGGCAACGAGCCAAGCAACTTTGTCTTTGATGCTTTTGTGTCGCTCCAGGTGGTGGAGATGGCCAGGGTTGTAGCGCACCTTATCCACATACGGCGCCACGCGCGCCGCCAGGCGGTAGTTTTCCTGGAGGTCGACGGAAAGCACGATCCCCGGCGTTTGCCGGCGGATTTCTTTTAACGCTTCGACCTCTAAATCGTTGTCGACGGCAATGCGGACCACACCGGCGCCAGCCGCATGAAGTTGCTGCACTTGCGCAACGGTTGCGTCCACATCGCGGGTTTTTGTGGCGCACATGCTTTGCACAACCACGGGCGCACCACCGCCGATGACGATGCCCCCCACCGGCACCGCCCGCGTCCTCCGCTGTCGTTCCTGGTTCTGGTGCGCCATGGGCGCGAGGCTAGCCCAAGGCATTTCGCTGCTCAACCAAACAGCGCGTGCAGCGAACGTGGCGGCTTGACACAGCGGCTACACCTGCTCAGCATCACGGGCTTGCATGGCGAGGACGATGGACACACACCAAACCTGGCGGTGGTTCCGATGGGTCTGGCTCCTTTCCAGCGTGGTCTTTGCGACCCAGGCATCAGCGTATTCCACCGGGATCACAGGAGTGTCGGGCAGGCAAGGGCCTATCTGCAACCAACCTTTCTGCCATGGTGGCGGGGTGGCGCCGACAGTGAGCCTCGAAGGTCCGAGGGAACTCGCCCCTGGTGCGATTGCCACGTTTCGTTTCGTCATTCAGTCAAATAGCCCGCAGCAAATTGCCGCCGGCCTGAACGTGGCGGCATCAGCCGGGACGCTCATGTCCCTGCCGGGACAAGGTACGCGCCTCATGGCTGGCGAGATCACCCACACGATGCCGAAGGCCAACGACAGCAGTGGGCAGGCGGCCTTCGAGTTTCAATGGCAGGCGCCTTCGCAACCCGGCTCTTACACTTTATTTGCAGCCGGGAACAGCGTGAACCGTAACGGCACAAACCAAGGCGATTTGGCCGCAGCAACCACTCGGGTGGTTCAGGTTGTCGCTGAAGCAACGACAGCCACCTCGACACCCTCGCCGACGTCCACCTTGGCTCCCTCACCCACAGCCACGGTGACGCCCGAGCCGATTCCGCCCTCACCAACTGCCTCTCCCACGCCATCCCCAACGGCCACAATGACCCCGGAAGCCACCCTTTGTCCGGGTGACTGCAATGACGACCGTGAGGTCACAGTGGACGAGCTCGTAACCGGGGTGAGCATCGCCTTGGAATTGGCCCCGGTCGACCGCTGCGCGGCCATGGACTCGAGTGGCGATGGGCAAGTGACCATTGACGAACTGCTGCGAGCTGTGAACGTAGCTTTGTCTGGCTGCCCAGCGGCGCCATAAAGCGTACGCAAACCAACGCTGCGCGGGTGTTTGTGGACGCACGCCTGCCGTCGAGTCCGATCGAGTTGTCGAGCAGCGGAGCTAGCGGGAACGAGTCCGCAAAAGCTTGCGAGCGGCGACATCGCCCACAAAGGCAAACATCGCCAAGGGTAATAGCACCCAGTCGAGGGACTTCGCTGCCGTTTGCCCGCCCGTCTGCGATCGGGTTACGACGTCGCTGGCTTTCGCATCCAGCCGGCCGCCGGTTGCTTGCGTGAGCACTTCCAATAGCGGCCGATTGGGTTCGCGCACCTCCTCGCCACGAGCGCGGCCTGCTGCGCTGGGGAAGTAAAGCGAGTAACGCCGCTCTTCGAGCGAGCGTCCTTGCCAACGGACTAACAGAGTCAGCTCTCCCTTAGATCCGGGCACAGCTTGTACCCGGCCGATGAGTTTCCGCTTCCCGGCTAGCGAAAAACGTGGTTCCTGCACCTGTTCCCCGAGCACAAGGCGACCGAGGACTTCTGCGGGGCCGCGTTCTGCAAAGCTTTCAATCCACAGTTGCCAGGCGCCAGCTCCCTCAGCCTCCAAGCCCACGGCGAAGTCGCGTGGAGAAATCTCGCGTGCGGTCCAGCGCAGGAGTTGCGCCCAAAATTGGGAATTTTCCGGCCACGCCAGCCACGGCTCTGCGCCTTCGCTCCACGCCGCGGTAAACACGACCACACGGCCCGCACCGTAGTTCCAAGCTGCAAGCAACGGGTCGGAGCGATCCGCTTGGTCGATGCGAAGCCAGAGCTCAGCATTCGGCTTGAGTTGCGTGTATGCATACCCGCTTAACGGTGGAGCGCTATCCCATGCGATGGCCTGCGTCACCTGACTGGGCCGGCCCGCGCGCACGGCAAAGGTACTGCCGCCACGCGGTTTTTGGGTAATGGTGCGGCTTGTATCCTGCAGCAGCAGTTGCGGGAGTTCGCTGGCATCGCGCACGTGGTAAAACTTCCCGCCGGTGCGGTTCGAGATCGACTGCAAGAATTCGAGGTTTACGGTATCGTCGCCGATGCGGATCGTGGTGACACTCACGCCCGACTCTTCCAGCCTTCGCAGTACGGGTTCGTGTTCGATGGCGGAGCGGTTGGTGTCGCCATCCGTCAGCAGGATAATGTGGCCCCCACGCGCGTGTTGGCGGCTGAGTTCCGCGCTGGCCCGTTGCAAGGCTTCGTAAAAATCGGTTCCGCCGCCGGGCTGGAGCCGCGCGATGTTGTGCTCGAGCAGCCCGCGGTTTTCGGCAAGCGGGGCGAGGGGTGCCACCTCGTACATTTGCGAGTCGAAGGCGAGAACCCCGACACGATCCGTGTCCCGCAGTTGCTCGATCAGGGCCAGGGCCGCGCGGCGCGCGTACGCAAGCTTCGATTCGTCATCGCTGCGGCGCATGCGGTCGTAGATGTGGTATCCCATGCTGTTGGAACGATCGATGAGGAGAAAGAGCGACAGAGGCTCCCGCTCCGGGCGAGGCGGGCGTCGGACCTCGAAAGTTACCGGCAGCAGTTCTGCGAGCCCGCTGGCCTTTAACCGCGCGTCGCCAAAGGTCGATTCACCACCCACGACAACCAGGCCCCCACCGCTGGCGACATATTGGCTCAGCTCGGACCAGATCCGCGGCGGGAACTTTCCCGTGGGCTCTTCCAAGATCACGAGATGGTAAGCCTCCCACTCGATCGCACCTGCACGCAGCCCCTCGGGCGTGACGCGCCGCAATTCGAGTTGCTGCGCCCGCGCCACGGCAGCGAGCGGGGAGTTCGTGCGCGCCGACACCAGCAGGAGCCGCAGTGGGGAGGTCAGAGACACTTGGGTGTCTCTGCTCGCTCCGGTCGACGAGTAGCCGCTGCTGTGCGGTTGCACTTCCAAGCGCACCAGATGCGTGCCAGGATCGCTGGCATGCCAAAGAAGGTTGAGGGGTGTGGTTCCTGGTTCTAGTTTCATGGTGCTCGCTTCGACCAAAGCATCGTCGACCCACAACCGTACGGCAGCCGTTTCTGCGGCTCCGCGATGCATAACCACGCCGCGCACGGGGAGGATCGTCCAGGCCGGCGCCACTTGTGGGACGAAAAGCTGCGTGACCTGCGTTGGCGCTTCCTCCGCGCGCGGCGGAATGGCGGCGTGAATCACTGTGCCCATTGCACGCAACGCCGGGAGCAAGCTGCGCGCATCGCCGCGCGTTTCATTGCCATCGGTCAGCAACACGAGCTTCGCCTCCCGGCCGGCTGGCAACAGCCCGCGCGCCGCATCCAAAGCCGCCGCTAAGTTTGTCTCCCACGCATTTGGCGCGGGCACGAGCGGAGTGCTGAGCGGCGCGGCGTGGGGCCAGCGCACCACACGGGCTTCGCCAGCAAAGACAACTACGCCAATTTCATCCGTGGGGCTGCGCCGGCGATCGAGCTCCGCAAGGAACTGGTCCTGCCAGCGGCGCCCCACCTCGTCGATACTCGCCGAGCGATCCACGAGCGCCACAATGGTTGCCGGCGACTCGGGAAGCGGCACGCGCAGGTGTAGCCCAGCCAAGCCAGCAACAGCCGCAATCCACGCCACGGAGCGAAGTACGGCCGCCAACGCTGGCCATCGCGCGCGGTGCCGTCCCCAGTACAAAAACCAGCCCAGCGCGAGCACAGCCAGTAGCCACAACGGCTCTTCGATCCCGAGCCGAACGTCCGCGGCGCGCGACCAGACGTAACTCCAAGTCATCTGCGCCCCTCCGCGGCCAGTCGGCCCGACGCCCAGGCTTCCAGCAACAACAGCACGAGGGCGGTGGTGAGCACTGCGCTTCCCCAGGGAATCCGCGTACGTGTTGGTTGCTCGGGCAGGCTGCGCGTGTGCGCGGCCGGGAGTGCTAGCTTGGGAGCAATGTCACTTTCGCGGGCATCCATGGCGACAGCGACAAACGACGCTTCGCCCCCGGGGCCGCGAACCTCATAGTGGCCGCGCCAATGGGGCGTGAAACTTCCCTCGGCCAGCAGCGTGTGTTCGCTGCCGTTCGGCAGACGCACGACAGCCGGTGTGCCCACGTTTAATGGATACGGCTTGCCGACACTCCAGAACTCTTGTGCTGCCGGGACCGGCCGAAGCCACGAGAGACTCTCCAGCAGGAAAACGGCAAGGGGAAAACCCTCCACGGAGAGGGCGGGCTCGTGCGCCAGATCGAAGCCAAGCCAAACTTGGCGGGCGGGACGCTCGGCCGCCCAAGCTACGGGCACCAACTCTTGCCGGTCTCGGCCCCACAAAATTGGCACCGCCCCTGTAGGAGGGGCGAGTTCGCCCACGGCCTTGACTGGAGAGGGAAACGCGGGTGTCCAGTGAGAAAAAATCGGGTGTTGCACATCCCAGGCAACGAGGGCCAACTCTCGAACCGAGCGCTGTCCAGCTCCATGTTGTTGCGGCGGTGGATCGATGACCAGCGCCGGATAGCGAAATTCCTCCGGAGGCCGTGCGCGGTGAAACAAGTAAATGTCGGCGGGCGAGGTGCCCGTCGCGCAGTCCTTGCGTCCCAATCGTAAGCCGGGCACTGCCTGCGCGAGCGTTTGTAACTCCGGCCAGGGCTGCGCCGAGGTAACGCACAATCGTAACGGCTGAGGCTCGGGTACCCAAATCGCTGCTTCATTGTCCGTCGCCAGTAGATCATCCGCCGTAAGCTTGATCGACAGCATTCCCGCGCCGGGCAAACGCTCGACAATCACCGTGTCACTCTCGCGTGGCGGCAGTGTGATTCCTTGCCGAAGGAGAGGGCGGCCTTGCCACTCCACAGCCAACAAACCATGCTCCAAATGGCTCCCGTAATTGCGCACGCGGATGGTAAGTTCGCTGTCGCGAATGGTTTGCCAGGGCCGCTGCGCCAGGGTCAACTCCGTGATGCCGACGTTTCGATCGCTCCTGCCAATGGGAAACGAAGCGGCGCCGGCAAGCAAGCTCGGCGGCACGTCGGCATCGGCAAAGTCGCTGAACACGGCAATGCGCCCCTGCGGCTCGGATGCATTGGCCAATGTTTGCGCGAGCGCTAACGCCTGCGCGAGACTGCCCGCACTGTCGTACGGCTCGAGGGCGGTTAATTGCGCTGCCACGCGATCATGGTCCGTGGAAAACGGTACAATGATTTCCGGCTGCTCGCTGACGGCCACCACGGCCACACGGTCTCCGGGCCGCAGCGCGTTTAGGTAGTCCAGAGCTTGGACTTTGGCAGCCGCAAAGCGCGTGCCCTGTGCGTCGGTTGCCTGCATGCTCGCACTGCGATCGAGCACCAGCACGTGCGACTTTGGGGCCGTGGGGGAAACGTGCTCCCGATAAGGGCCGGCTAAGGCCGCGACCAGAGAACCGAGCGCGAGAAGCTGCAAGAGCAGCAAAGGATCCCACCGTCGTTGCTGTCGGGGCGGCGAGTCGGGCCACAAAAACACTGCTGGAACGACGATCGCTCTGCGCGGGCGCGGGCGGAAATATAGGTAAAGGAGCACGAGTGCCAAACTGGCGAAGGTCCAAGCAATGGGTTCGGAAAACCTCACGGCACTTGTCTCTCCGGGATCGTTACCCGAGCACGCCGGCCTGCACCAACGAACCGAGGACGCACGTCTCTAAGCCGGCCTCCGGATCGAGGCGTGCGTAATAGAACCCTCGCTCGTGACACCCAGCGCGCAACGCGGCGAGATGGCGCTCCAACGCTTGCTGATACGCAGTGCGGCTTGCGGCATCCCACTGCAACGTGCGCTCTTCCCCGGTTTCCGCGTCGCGCACGGTAAGCACGCCGTTTGGCACCGGCGGCGAGAGGTGGCTGCTCGGCAACAGGTGGAGAGCCACCACCGTGAGCCGTCGGGCGGCTAACCACGCCAGGGCCCGCAGCGACTCCTCGGGTGGGTAATAGAAGTCGGAGAGTATAAGGACCGTACCGGGAAGGAGTGGATGGGAGAGAAAACTGGCCACTGCTGCGGTTAGGTCCAGGCGGCCCCTGGGACTTAGCGCCTCGAGGAAGCGACACGCCTCTAAGGCGCGCTCGCGCTGGCGCCACCGGGGAGAAATTCGGCAGTGGGGTGGCGATGCCGCCAGTGCAGCCAGCGCCACCGGCTCGTTTCGCCGCAAGCAAACGTAAGCGAGCGCGGCTGCAAGTCGGCAGGCAAAGTTATGGACGCTGTTGTCCGCGTGCGCAACAGCCATCGAGGCGGAAGTGTCGAGCAGAAGATAGGCAGCACTTTCGCGCTCGGCACGGAAGACGCGAACCAGCAGCTCGCCCGTGCGCGCGTAAGCGTTCCAGTCGAGGTGGCGCAGGTCTTCACCCCAAGCGTACGGACGAAATCCGTGCACCTCGAAGCCTTGTGGGGCCGGGGAGCTGCGGGCTCGGACCTGCCCTTCGCGCAGCGAGGTCGGGCGCGGAACGATCAACTGCAAGCGGTCGAGCTTGTGGACAAACTCCCGGTCGAGCAAAACAGGTCGCTCCGTCGCCGACCGTAGTGGGGGCTGAGCACGGCTTCGACCAACGCGCAACATACCTGCCTCAAGCTCGCAAGCGCCGGGCCCGTTCCAAAATTCCCTCCACCAGCGATCCCGCTTCGATGCCTTCCGCCAGCGCGGCAAAGTTGACGACCATGCGATGGCTCAGTGCGGGCACCGCCACGGCGTCGATGTCGTCGTAGGTGACGTGCACGCGACCATCGAGTAGGGCGCGCACCTTAGCCCCGAGCAACAGCGCTTGCCCTCCGCGCGGGCTTGCCCCGAAACTTACGTACCGATCGATTTTTTCATCCGGACCCAAAGGGGCGTCGCCGGCGGGCACGAACTTCGAAGTCGACGGCATGGTGGCCTGCACCAGTGCGGCCGCATACGACTCGATGCGGGGCGCTGCCATGACTTGCCGCACCAGCGCCCGCAGCCGTTCGATTTCCTGCGCCGCAACTGCCGCCTCGAACAACGGAGCGAGATGCACCTCGCTCTCTCCGGTGGTGCGGGCGAGAATGCGCCGGAGCTCATCGTGCGTCGGATAACGTAAGACCACTTTGAAGAAAAAGCGGTCGAGCTGAGCCTCTGGCAGCGGATAGGTGCCCTCCATTTCGATGGGGTTTAACGTTGCGAGAACGAAGAACGGTCGCGGCAGCGGATAGGATTGCCCCGCCACGGTGACTTGAAGCTCAGCCATGGCCTCGAGTAAGGCCGACTGGGTTTTCGGAGTGGCGCGGTTGATCTCGTCGGCCAGCAGCACGTGCGTGAACAATGGCCCGGGCTGAAAGCGGAACGTGCGCTGGCCGCCTTCGTCGATCAAAATGCGCGTGCCCGTGATGTCGGCGGGCATTAAGTCGATGGTGAACTGCACTCGAGCAAAGCTCAGGTTCAAGAGCTCTCCGAGGCTACGAACAATAAGGGTTTTGCCGGTTCCCGGCAGTCCCTCGATCAGCACATGCCCGCCAGCAAAGAAGGCAATGAGAATTAGCTCGAGGTGCTCCTCGTGCCCCACGATGACGCGCCCGAGCTCTGAGCGCATGCGGTTGAAGGTATCCACGAAAACCTGAATGCTGCGTTGCGGTGGGTTCATGGACGCTGCGACCTGGAGAACAACTGCTTAGCCAGTGCCTCATATTCAGGCGGCAGAAGCGGTTTTTGTACGAACGCCGCGGCTGACCGGGCATCGCCTTCGGCTGCTGTGTCGCTGAATCCTGCCGCTCCGGCAGGGTTTCGCTGGCCCTGCTTTTGGCTGCCAAGGGAAAGCGAGTTTGCCACCGGGAGCTGAACGACGAGCGGCTCTCCGCGACGGCCACTGAACGAAGCTGCTGGATCAGCGCTTGCCGCATACAAGCTTGCGCCATCGGTGCCGCTGCCCGCCGAGCCCTGTGCACCCGAGCGCGGGGCCGGCGATTCGGGCCGCTGTCGAGGCTCGAGAGGGTTCGGTTGCGATTCCCGTTCACCTTGTTCCCGCGCACGCTCGCGCCCGGCGGATGCAAGCGCGCTAGGAGATTGCCGCTGCTCTTGCTCTCCCGCTGCCTGATCCCGAACTGGCTCGCGGCCCGCACCCGGCTCGCGCGCTCCAGCAAGCTTTTGTTGCGGGCTCTGCCCTTGCCTGGGGTTGCTCTCGAACAGCCGTTCGTGGCTCTCGCTTTGATCCTGGCCGTGGCCGCGAGAGCGATGAGCTTTGGCAATGCCCGGTGCTCGGCGTGCGTTGCTGGCGGAACGCGCAGTGCTGCTTTCGGCGGCGTGATTTACGGTGGTTGTATCGCTGCTCGCCTGAGAGCTTTGTTCCCCGGAGTCCGCGGAACCAACGCCCGTGTCGAACTCGCTAGGGGCTACCGGCTGCGACCCTGCGGCCTCTGCAGCATGATTGGAATCAGCCTGTGCCCGAATGGCAGGGGCTGGAGCGCTTGCAAGTTTTTCGCGCTCGGCGTGGATTGGGTTGCTGTGAGTCCACGCCCAGGTGAACAAAAGAAGTCCGCCCGCCAATACCAGCAAGGGTTTTTTCGGACGCCAAGGAACAAGTTTGGTGGGCTCGTAACGTGGCGCCAGCCGGAGCAGTTGCAGCAAGAGCACGGAAAATAGAGGCGAGCGTTGGGACAACTCGGCCATCGCCACAAAAGTCGCTAAGCGCAAATCGAGTTGCGCTTGGCGGTCCACCCAGGCGGCGATGGCCTTGGGATCGAGCTCGCGCTCACCTAACGCGCTGATGATGGCGGCGAGCAGTATTGTAAGAGCGCAAAAGAGCACCGCGAACCACACCCAGTGGTGGGCGAAGGCGCTGTGGTCGAAGTACCACACCGCCGCGCCGAAGCCCGCAAGTGTGGTTCCGAGCGCGTAGCCCAGGGCGTGCAATCGCACCCGCATTTGCAGGCGAATGACAATTGCCTGCAGGCGCTCTTCGATGTCGCGCGCGCTCAGAGAAATGGCGGCCATGGTTCAACTCACGCACCGAACATAGTCGACGCCTTTTGGAGGGGTCAACGCACCGCCAGCCGATCCGCGGTTGGCGCCACGGTGAATTGGGCGTCGCCCTGGTTGGCCTACGTTCGCCGGAAGAGACGTTGCTCTCAGCAACGCGCGCGTGGTAGCCCTGGTAACCGTCGACTCGGGTGGTCGTGTTGTGGCTGAGCGAGGTAGAAACACTCCCAGGAGAGCTCCGCGGCTCATGCTGCGTCGGATGGGCTCACGCCCCACAGCGGTTGCTCGGGTGAGGGTTGGTGGTGAGGAGCTTCTCGATCCGCTGAGTGAGGATTTTGTCGTTTGGCTTCGCCGCCGTTTGCTCCGCTGGTACCGGCAGCAGGCGCGGCCGTGGCCGTGGCGAGCGTCGTCCAACCCGTACCAGGTGTGGATTGCGGAGGTCATGTTGCAGCAAACTCGTGTGGAGGTTGTAGCCACGGCATTTCCGCGGTTTGTTGCCCGGTTCCCTTCACTGGAAGGGTTGGCTGCAGCCGATACCGAAGAGGTTGTCGCCGCCTGGTCCGGCCTCGGGTATTACGCGCGGGCGCGGAACCTCCACCGCGCAGCGCGTTGGTTAGTGCAGCACGGCTATCGCGAGTTTCCGCGCGATCCGGCGGTTGCGCAGAAACTGCCCGGAGTGGGCTCGTACACTGCAGCCGCAGTGCTGTCGATTGCCTATGGGAAACCGATCCCCGCGCTCGACGCCAACGTGCGGCGGGTGCTGCGCAGGCTGCTGGGCCGCGAAAGCGCAACCGGCACCGCAATCATTCAACGCGCGGCAGCGCGGCTTCTTGCTCGACGTGCGCCCGGGAATTGGAACCAAGCGCTGATGGAACTCGGGCAGCGCATTTGCACCCCGCGCACCGCCCAGTGCGAGCGATGCCCGTGGAAGGCTCGTTGTCCGAGCGCAGGAAGCGCTGCGCAAATTTTGGCAGGGGCACCGCCAGTTGGTGTGCGCCGCTCCGAGCCGGTGATCGAACTTGTGGTCGATCTGGTATTTGCGCCGACCGGTCAGTTGCTCGTTGAGCGCGGGGCGTTCCCTTATCTCCGGCACCTGTGGATGCCCATCGTGCGTGAGCGTGGTCGAGACAATCGTGAGCAGGATGTCGGCCAGGCGTTGGTTCTCGGTTCCTTCCACCACGCCATTGTGAAGCGCCGCTTTCGCGCAGAGGTGCGGGCGCGGAGCGAATCGCCGAAGAAAATCGAGCGCTGGCTCCGTGCTGCGCCTCCGGGGAGCGAGCGCCGCCTCGTGACTGCGGGCGAGTTGCAACGCCTCGGCCGCTCATCGTTGCTTCTCAAGGCATGGCAGCTTTGGGAGCGATCCTCCGGCGAGGTGTTACTGCGTACCACGCTTGCCTAGGGTGACACGCAGCCGAAAGGAGGAGCGTGGCGGCGCTCGCGTTGTAGGGGCGACGCATGCTTCGCCCCGACGATCGCGTTGGTCCCGGGTCCCCGGATGGCAACGCGCGTTGCACCGGTCGCCACACCATGGGGAATCCGCGTCTTCCCGGCCCGCCATTCACCATTCGCTATTTCCCACCGGTCGCCACTCGGTGCTCACTGCTCCCCGGTCGCCCCATCACCCGCGGCTAACGCCGTACTCTCTCCCGCTGGGGCGCGAGGGTGTAGGGTCATATCGCGGGGTGAGTACACGTGCGGCAAACGTGCAGAGCCCAGCAAGAGATCATCCCTTTCCCCCGTGAGGGGGGGAGGGAAACAGGGTGAAGGGGCGCCAGTGCTCGAATGGGCACGGTGCCGCGCTGTAGCACCGTAGGGGCGACGCATGCGTCGCCCTTACGACCATGTCGAAGGCGGGTGCCGCGATGGCCAGGCGCGTGGCATCGGTCGCAGCACTACTGTGGATCCAAGTGGATCCAAACCACTCTCCATGCTCCGCTCGCCACTCGCACCTCACTCTCAGCACCGCGGAAGGAGTAGACGCGCTCCGGGATGGTGCCACCGTGTTGAGTTCCGCGCGACGATGCAGTAACGCCGAGCAGCGCGAGGTGCACATGCGGAAATACCGAGTCATTCAATGGGCCACTGGGCATGTCGGCAAGCATGCTTTGCGTGCCATTGCCCAGCATCCCGAGCTGGAGCTCGTGGGGGTTTGGGTCTCCAGCCGAGAGAAAGTTGGGCGCGACGCGGGCGAGCTCTGTGGCATTCCCCCAATCGGCATCAAGGCCACCAACGATGCAGAGGCGCTCATTGCCACACCGGCCGACTGTGTCTGTTACACCGGTGCGACGGACTACCGGCCGGCCGAGGCCATTGAAGATATGTGCCGGCTATTGGCCGCGGGAAAGAACGTCGTCACGAGTTCCTTCGTGCCGTTGATTTACCCTTGGCAGGTCGTCCCCGCGTTTGCCGAGCAACTGGAAGAGGCCTGCCGTCGCGGGCAGACGAGTTTTTACTGCTCGGGCATCGATCCAGGCTTTTCCCCCGATGCGCTGCCGATCACGCTCTCGAGTTTGTGCGAGCGTATCGATTCCATCCGCGCACAGGAGATTTTCAATTACGCCACCTACGATCAGCCGCAAACGCTTTTCGAGGTGATGGGCTTCGGTAAGCCACCGGGAACACCGGTGCCCTTGCTCATGCCGGGTGCTTTATCGATGGCGTGGGGTGCGTCGGTGCGCATGGTGGCGGATGCTTTGGGGGTCGAGCTGGACGGAATCGAGCAGCGCCATGAACTCGAAGTTGCGCCCGAGGACTTCGCGATTTCCTGCGGAACGATTCGCAAGGGTACGGTGGCGGCACTCCGCTTCGAAGTCATGGGGATGGTCGGTGGGGAGCCACGCATTGTGGTGGAACACGTCACCCGCCTGCGCGACGATTTGGCACCGCACTGGCCACAAGGTGTCGGGCCAGGGACCTATCGGGTGACCATCGAAGGCATGCCTTCGCTACGGTGCGATTTGCAGGTGGGCTTCCACAGCGTCGACCACAACATCGACGGTTGCGTGGCGACGGCCATGCGTCTGGTGAACGCCATTCCTGCATTGTGCCAAGCAAGCCCGGGCGTGAAAACCTATCTTGACTTGCCGTTGACCCCGGGCCGTCATGCCTTGCGGGTGCGCGGCAACTGAACTCAGCGGAGCGAGGGCGAAGCGATGGTCGGCGTGCACGCCGCTTTAGCTTTCGACCCACATGCCCTGAGTTTTTCGCGCGCAATGCGCAGGCCCGGTTCTGCGCGGAGCCCTCGTTTCTTACGGCGGAGTTCGGTATAAGGGGCGCCGTGTCGCAACAGCCCACAACACACGTTTTCCGCCGTGGACGCGGAGATGAGCAGCGTCCGCGGCTTGTCGAATCGCACACAGGAGTTGTGTGGCGGAGCGGTGCGAGGGCGGTCTTCTCCTGTGCAATTGCTCGAGGAGAGACGCAATGACAGACACCGTGCATCGTTTTGCCCCTCGCCACTTGGTGTGTGGCTTCGCATCACCATACCATCTGATGCAGCAGGGCACGCTGAGGCTGGTGAAGGGGCGGGGAATTTACGTTTGGGACCAACATGGGCGCCGCTACATCGATGGGCTTGCCTCGCTCTGGAACGTGGCGGTCGGCCACGGGCAGTCGAGCATCGCCCGCGCGGTCGCGCGGCAAATGGATCTCATTGCCTATGCGCCCACCCTTCTGGGATTTTCCTCGCAACCGGCTGAAGAGCTTGCCCGCCGCATCGTGCGGCTTGCCCCGCGCGGCCTCACCCGCGTGCTGTTTACCTCCGGCGGGTCGGAAGCCAATGAGTCGATCATCCGCCTCGTGCGCCTTTATTGGCGGCTCAAAGGGCATCCAGAAAAATACCGGATTGTCACCCTGAACCGCGGCTACCACGGCTCATCGACGGGCGCTGCGAGTCTGACCGGCCTGCCGTATTTCCACCAATACTACGAGCCGCTGATGGAGGGCGTGTTGCGGTTGCCGCGCCCGCACTGCAGCGCCTGCGAGCTCGAACTCGAGCACCCAGCCTGTGGCCTGGCTTGCGCCAACCAACTGGAGGAAACGATCGAGCGCGAGGGGGCGCACACCATCGGTGCCATTTTGGTGGAACCTGTTCAAGGCGTGGGCGGAGTTATCGTGCCGCCAGACGGGTACCACCAGCGCCTGCGCGAGATTTGTACGCGACACAACATCTTGTTTGCCTGCGACGAGGTGATCACGGGCTTTGGTCGGCTGGGTTACCCGTTCGGAATCCAGCGTTGGCGGGTGACACCGGACTTAATCTCGTTCGCGAAAGGTGTCACCAGTGGGTACCTGCCGCTGGGTGGTGTTTTGCTGAGCGAAGAGATTTATCGCACCTTGGTGGAGGCCGGCCCGGATTTTTCTCTCCACCACGGCTTTACTTATTCGGGACACCCAGCGGTGTGTGCGGCGGCCTTGGCCAACTTGAATCTCATGCGCCGCCGCCGGTTGATGTCGCGAGCACGCCGCCTGGAGGTTTACTTCGCAAAATTGTTGGAACCGGTGCGACGCCATCCGACCGTGCGCGAAACCCGCGTGATTGGCCTGATGGCTGCGGTTGAGTTCCACGAAGGAGTCGCGCCGGGAGGTGGGCAGTGGCCCTTTGCGGTGCGGGTCCGGCAAGCGTGCTTGGAACGCGGCCTGATCGTGCGTGCGAGTGGAAATGTGGTCGCCCTGTGCCCGCCGCTCGTGGTGAAGACGGCCGAACTTCGCCAGATCGTCGACACGCTGGACCAGGCAATTGCAGCGGTGAGTTCGGAGCAGGCGACCGCGGGGACGCGCGCCAGTCGGGCAAACGGTTGAGCCCTCGGCAGCGAGCCCCTACACGTAAGCCCCATGCGACCGAAAATTTACGTGGATGGCCAGGAGGGTACCACCGGTCTGAGAATCCGGGACTGGCTGTCGTGGCGCGGCGATCTCGACCTCATTGTGCTGCCGCACGCCCAAAGGAAAGATCCGGAAGCCCGCTACGAAGCCATGGCCGCCGCGGACGTGGTGATTCTCTGCCTACCCGACGAGGCTGCGCGCGAAGCGGCGCAGTGGGCGGCAAAGGCAGGCACGCGCCTAATCGACGCCAGCACAGCCCACCGCGTACATCCGGACTGGGTGTATGGCCTCCCGGAACTCAGCCCAGAACAGGAAGCTGCGATTCGTGGCGCCACGCGGGTCGCGAATCCTGGCTGCTATGCATCCGCGTTTATCCTTTTGGTTCGTCCGTTAATCGATGCTGGTCTCGTGGAGCCCGAGGCTCCGCTGGTTTGCCATGCTCTCTCCGGCTACTCGGGTGGCGGTCGGGCACTGATCGAGCGCTGGGAAGACCCCGAAGCGGGGCTTGCCCAACTGCCCTACGAGGCACCCTACGCCCTGCAGCGTGTTCATAAGCATATCCCGGAGATGATGCGCTACACGGGGCTCGTTACGGAACCGTACTTCGAACCCGCAGTGGGGCCGTTTCGCTGCGGGATGCGGGTGCAAATTCCCCTGCACGCGCGACACCTGCGCGGCACGCCGCGGCAAGTGTGGGATACCCTGGCGGAGCGGTACGACGGGCAGGCTTTCGTGCGTCTCCATCGTTACAGCGAAAACGGCGAGCTGGCCGAAGACGCGCTGAGCCCGCTTGCTTGCAACGACACCAACCGCATGGAGTTGCACGCGATCCCTCATCCTTCGGGGCACGTGCTCCTCGTTGCCGTGCTGGATAACTTGGGCAAGGGTGCCGCCGGCAGCGCGATTCAAAATCTGAACCTCATGTTGGGTTTGCCGGCGCACACTGGGTTGCCTGCGTGAAGTCGCGCACGGCTGGGCGGGCCCTTCTTTGAGAGCGCCGGAGCTAGCTGACAAGTGAGCTCAGCGGGCTCGTAGTCGGGGTGGACGCGCCGCTAGCGCTGGGCGCCTTTGTGTGTCGAGGGGCGGTTCCTCCGCGCGCTGCAAGGGCGCGGCTATGCCATTACCAACACGCCCGTGCCCTCGAGCCCGTCGAACTTGAGCCGCCGGAGGACCTCGTTGGCCTCGTGCAGCGGAAACACCCGGACGCGTGCCCGGATCGGAATGGCTGCGGCGAGGGCGAGCAGCTCTTCCGCATCAGCGCGGGTGTTGGCAGTGACGCTGCGCAGGTTTTTTTCATAAAACACATGGCGCTCGTAATTGAGCGGAGGAATGTCGGTCAGGTAAATTCCGGCAATCGCTAGCGTGCCGCCGCGATCGAGCGCTTCCAGAGCGGGGTGTACGAGGTGGCCCACGGGAGCGAACAAAATGGCCGAGTCGAGTGGCACGGGCGGCTTGTCCTGGGAGTCCCCTACCCACACCGCACCCAAGGCGAGTGCGAGCTCGCGGTGCTTTGACTCGCGCGTCATGACGTACACTTCGCACCCCCAGTGACGCGCTACTTGGATGGCAATGTGGGCCGAGGAACCGAAGCCGTACATTCCTAAACGGCAACCCGGACGCGTTTCGGCGCGGCGCAGTGCGCGGTAGCCAATGATGCCAGCGCAAAGCAGCGGTGTGGCCTCGGCAGCACCAAGTTCAGGCGGGATCGGGTGGGCAAATTCTTCTGGTACGACGGTGTACTCGGCGTAGCCGCCGTCCGCGTGGTAACCGGTAAAGCGCGCGTTCGGGCATAAGTTCTCCTGTCCGGTGCTGCAGTACCGGCAAGTTCCGCAGGTCCACCGAAGCCAAGCAATCCCCACACGATCGCCGACACGAAAACGCCTGGCTCCCAGACCCAATTGCGCCACTGTGCCTACCACTTGGTGGCCCGGCACAACGGAGTCGCGAACCGGCGGCAAGTCGCCTTCCACTACATGCAAGTCAGTGCGGCAAACGCCACAAGCTTCGACCCGCACGAGGAGTTCTCCCTCTCCAGGCTGAGGCTCGGGCAGCTCAGCGAGCTCGAGCGGCAGCTCTTCGATGGGCTTTGGTTGTCGCAGGACCATTGCCTTCATGTCGCACTCTCCAACATGCTTGTTCGCTAGAAGAAGAGCGCTGGCAAGCCCCAGCCCACTTGCTGCTCTCGCTGATCCAAGGGCCTCTGGGAGGGTGTTGGAGAAAGCCGCGACACTATCCGCTCGATTGATTCGAGGTGTTTCGGAGCTCGCAGCGCCATGCCCGGCAAGCCGCAAGAACCCGTGATGCGGGTTTAGAGCTCGACTTTGTGCAGGCGCACGTGCGGTGCGTACTCGAGAAAGGGGGCGAGCGTGTGCAGCTTGTATTCCTTTTCGTAGCAGATGCGCACGATGCCGGTGTTCACGAGAACCTTGAAGCAGTGGATGCACGGGGTGTGGGTGATGTAAATCGTTGCATCGCGGATCGAGGTGCCGTTTTTCGCCGCCTGCGCAATGGCGTTGATTTCTGCATGGATCGTGCGGAAGCAGTTCTCTTCCACCTCTCCAGTGGGGGTGGTTGAACGGTAGATGAGGCAGCCAACGTCCAGGCAGTGCGGCAGGCCAGACGGCGCGCCATTGTAGCCGGTGGCGAGGATGTTTTTGTCGCGCACGATTACTGCCCCCACCTTTGCCCGTAAACAGGTGGAACGCTCAGCAACGGTGCGCGTGATGGTGAGAAAATACTGGTCCCAGCTCGGACGCACGAGATTGGCCATGGTTACGCTTCCTGCAAACCAAGTTCTCGCAGATTTTCCCGTTCTCGCTCCATCGGCACACCCTCGCGCTGCATCGATTGTGGAGATTGCATGGGAGCGATTGGCTTCGGCACGAACAGCACCACGAACAATAAGCAAGTCAGGAGAAACCCAAGCCGCCGCCAGCCGCGCAGCGGGATCCAGTCGGTGCGGGTCGGCGGATGGTCGAAACCGAGTAACAAGGGAAATAGCGCCCAGAAGTACCAACCAGGCCAGAAGAACAAGGCGCAGGCCACCACCGCCACCCACGCGATGCGTGCCCACAGGGCATGCCGGCGACCGAAAAAGGCGTAAGTTACGTGCCCGCCGTCGAGCTGCCCCATGGGAAGCAAATTCAACACGGTGACGAAGAAGCCCACCCAGCCGGCAAAGGCGACGGGACTAAAGTAGAGCGCGTAGCCGTCGGGCACCGTGCCGTGCACCCACTGCACGAGCGCTTTGGTGAGCAAGGAATCGCCCAGCTCGATCCCCAAGCCATCTGCAGGAAGCGGTTCGATGCGGGATTGCTGCAAGCCAATGACAAAGGCCACCACGGCGGCAACAAACCCAGCCCATGGCCCGGCGGCTCCGACGTCGAACAGCGCAGCGCGACTATACGGAATTGCCTCCATGCGAATGAAGGCGCCGAACGTCCCGATAAAAAATGGCGGTGCGGGCAAGAAATACGGCAAGCTAGCCGGCACGCGGTGATAGCGGGCGGTGAAATAGTGACCGAGTTCGTGAATGGTAAGGATCGACATGAGCGCAATTGCAAAGGGCAGTCCTGCCCAAATGCCGCTCGGATTTTGCAATAAATCCACACCTTCGAGCAGAGCACCATTGATGGTCACGGTGCCGAAGGTGACGAGAAACAGAACTAAGTGCAGCCAGAGTCGCGGTCGTCGCGCCGGCGGTGCCGGCGGGGTCAAGACGCGGTACCGATCATCGACACGGGGCGTGATCGGTTCCACGCCTTCCCTAGTTGCCGGTGGCGTGGGCATCCCGTTCTGTTGCCACCACCTCATCGCCGACACCTGCTTGCAGCAAGCGTTGCGCGTTGCCGTTTCGCTGGGCGATCTCCACGAGCTCCCAACTGCCAAATAGCGCCCCCAAGCCCCCGGCGGGCAAGCTGGCGTACGTGGGCACGAGTCCGTGAATCCATGAGTTGCGGATCCTAAACCAAAGCCGCTCGGGAGCAAAGTGCGCCAGGCTGGCTGCATCGAAGTTGGTAATCAAATTGCCGAAGCGGTCGACATACAAAACGCGGCCAACCAGCGCACTGCCCGCAGGCGCCGGTCTCGGGAGGTCCAGTTCGATCGGGTCTTGTACTTCCGGACCAAGCTCACTGAAGTCCACCCCAGCGAGCAAGTGGCCAGCCACCGCGGCAAAGATGTCTCGACCGTGGAAGGTGTTCGACACGGGATGCAAGAACAGCGACCGGTTTGCCAGCACGCGCACTTGCTCGCGCTGATTGCGGGCAGCCGCCAAGGTGAGGAGCCCATTGTCCGGACCGAGAAACACTTGCCCGCCGCTGGCAATGGCGAGCGCTCTCCGTTCTGAGCCCACCCCTGGATCGACCACTGCCACGTGAATTGTGCCGGCGGGAAAAAAACGCACCGCGCTCCGCAACGCTAGGGCACCGAGCAGCACTTGCTGCGGGGGGATTTCGTGGGTCAAGTCGACAATGGCAGCGTCGCGCGCCCGCGCTAGGATCACACCTTTCATGATGCCGACGTAGGGGTCAGCCGAGCCGAAATCCGTCAGTAACGTTACGATCCCCGCGCGCGGCATAGACGCCGACCGTTAACCTTCAGCAGCATCCGCTCGGTATGCGAGCCCTTCCACCAAGCGGTGCGGTTCGCGATTCCAAGCCCCGATCCATTTCTCGATCACCCGCTCCGCAGGGCAGCTGCCTTTGCGCGTCCAGTCGCGCACCGGTTCGAGGTACATCGCTTCGCTTTCTTCGCCGGGCGGCCGTTGCCGATCGAGGCCGTACTCGGCAATCGCCACTAGCTCGCGGGCAAGTTCGCGTAACTCCACGCGGCGAAAGCGCGCGTGCAGTCCTTGCCGGTGAGCGTGGTGGTACACCTCGAGCCGCTCTTCCCAACGCCAATGTTTCACCAAGTCCCACGCGGCCAGCAGTGCATCGCTATCGTAAAACACGCCTTTCACCAGTGCCGGCACGGCCAGCATGAACTCCGGTGGCTGGCTGTCAACCGAGCGAATTTCGATGTACCGCTTCATCCGTGCCTCGGGGAACAACGTCGTGAGATGCGAGTTCCAATCGGCCAATGTGGCACGTTCCCCCTGGTAACCGTGTTGCCAAAACTCGCGGAAGGTCAGATGAGTCATGTCGACCCATCGGTCGCCACGAACGATGAAATACATAGGCACGTCGAGTGCGTATTCGACGTAGTCCGCGAACCCCGCCGCCGCCGAAAATACGAAGGGCAAGAGACCACAGCGAGCCGGGTCGGTATCGGTCCAGATGTGGCCGCGATAGCTCAAAAAGCCATTTAAATCGCCGTCACTGAGCGGCGAGTTCGCGAACATGGCGTTCAGGATGGGCGCCAGGGCATTGCCGAGGCGCAGCTTCGCCATGGCGTCTGACTCGCTGGCAAAATCGATGTTCACTTGCACCGTGGCGGTTTGTTTCATCATCCGGTGTCCGAGTGTGCCCACCCTTTCCATGTAGGGGGCCATGATGCGGTAGCGGCGCTTCGGGACCCATTCGATTTCCTCGACACGACTGAGGGGCTGCATGCCGAGTCCGATGAAGGCGATGTCCAACTCGCGCGCGACGGTCACGATCTGGCGCACGTGTTCGCGAAACTCTCTCCCTGCTTCGTGTACGTTTCGCCACTGTTCTCCACTGAGTTCCAACTGGCCACCAGGCTCCAACGTGATCGAGGCGCGCTCGCCAGCGAGGGCAATCACCCGGCCGTCTTCGACCACAGGGGTCCAGCCGAAGCGGTCGGCCATGCGGCGGAGAATTTCTTCGATTCCGCCGGTAAACGGAGCTGCGGTGCCATCAGCAACGCGCACGCCTACCTTCTCGTACTCGGTACCGATGCGCCACTGCTCGCGCGGCTTGCAGGCCGCCTCGAAGTAGCGCACCAAGTCGTCGTACGACTCGACGGGCACCTCTTCAGACACATTGGCCACATATTGAGACATCGCGGTTCCGCCCAGCGTGAAACGGCTCCAAATTACCCGTGTTGTTTGCGTTGGCGCAAGCCAGAGGCGGCTGGGGCCCCCTTGCGCGCCGCGGGGCCGACGGCGCTCGTTTCAAGGCTGCGGCCTGTGCGGGATGCGGTGCTTCTCCGCAACCTCAGTGCACCGCGGACAATCCCTGGTGATGGAAAAAGCGCTGCTTCGCGATTTCGACGAGGAGCAAGTAGCTGAACAGGATTGCGGCCAAGGCAACGAAGAACAGCGGCGGAAGCGGAGCAAAGCCGAGGTACGGGGCCAAGGGAGAAAACGGCAGTAGTGCGGCAGTGGCAACCACAGCCATGGCGGCTGCGGCCAGCGTCGGATGTGGGCGGCTGCGGAACGGGTTGCGGCGCGTGCGGATTACGAAAATCACCAGGACTTGCGTGGCCATCGATTCCACAAACCAGCCGGTGTGGAATAGGGTTTCATTGGCGGCAAACCAAGCGAGCAACAGGTAGAAGGTGAGGAAATCGAAGATCGAGCTGATGGGGCCGATGCGCACCATGAAGTCGCGCACGAAGCGCATATCCCAGCGGCGTGGCTGGCGCAGGTCTTCCTCGTCCACTTCGTCGAGCGGCAAGGGAATTTCCGAGAAGTCGTACAGCAGGTTGTTGAGCAAGATTTGCATCGGCAGCATGGGCAAAAAGGGCAGGAACAACGTGGCGCCCGCCATGCTGAACATGTTTCCGAAGTTGGAGCTGGTAGCCATCATGATGTACTTCATCACGTTGCCGAAGGTGCGGCGCCCTTCACGAATGCCCGCGTAGAGGACGCCGAGGTCTTGCTGTAAGAGCACGAGTGTGGCGGCGTGTTTGGCCACGTCGACAGCCGTGTCGACGGAGATCCCGACATCCGCAGTGTGCAGCGACGGAGCGTCATTGATGCCGTCGCCGAGGTAGGCGACGACGTGCCCGCGCGCTTTGAGTGCCGACAAGACGCGATTTTTTTGCATCGGATCGAGGCGGCAAAACAGGTTGCACTCTTCCGCCCGAGCCTGGAGGGCTTCTTCGCTGAGGTGGGCAATGTCGGCGCCGGTCAGGACCCCAGTGACCGGCAGCCCGAGTTGGGCGCACACGTGGCGGGTGACGGCTTCGTTGTCGCCGGTAAGGACTTTGACCGCGACGCCGCTCTCGCCCAGAGCCCGAATCGCGCCCGCGGCCGAGGCCTTGGGCGGATCGAGAAACGCGGCAAAGCCAGCGAAGACCAACTCGCTTTCGTCGCTCACACCGGCGTGGTCGCGGGTGGGCTCGGTTGCACGCCACGCGATCCCGAGCACGCGGAAGCCCTCGCTGCTCAGTTGCTCGAAGAGCGCTGCCGCACGTTCCCGATGGGCATCGTCGAGCGGCAGCGTGTCGCCGGAGGTTGCCTCGTACGCCGCGCACAAGCGGAGAATTTCTTCCGGCGCGCCCTTGACCACAAGCACGCGCTGGTGGTCGCGCTCGAGCAACACCGACACCCGGCGCCGGTCGAAGTCGAACGGCACTTCGTCAATCTTACGCCACGAGGAGGCATTAATCTCCCGATGCTCGAGGATGGCTTCGTCGAGCGGGCTTTTGAGCCCGGTTTCGAAGAAGCTGTTGAGGTAAGCAAGCTCCAATACCCGTTCGCTTTCATTGCCGTCGATATCCACGTGCCGCTCCAAGCGAATCTTCGCCTCGGTGAGCGTGCCCGTTTTGTCGGTGCACAACACGTCGACGGCGCCGAGATCCTGGATCGCCGAGAGTCGCTTCACAATTACTTTTTCTCGTGCCATGCGCAGCGCGCCGCGGGCGAGGGTGACCGACACGATCATCGGCAAGAGCTCGGGAGTGAGGCCGACGGATAACGCCACAGCGAACAGAAACGATTCGAGCAGCGGCCGTTCAAAGAGGAGATTCACCAGCAGCACGAACAGCACCAAGCCGGCCGTGAAGCGCATGATCAACAGCCCGAACTGGCGCGTGCCCATTTCGAACGCGGTCGGCGGAGCGGGGCGTTGCAGCGTGCCGGCAATGCGACCGAGCAACGTGCGCGGGCCAGTGCGCAACACCAGCAACCGGGCCGTGCCGCTAATGACGGAACTGCCCAGGAACACGGCGGAAGCCGAGTCCGGCGTGAGCTCTTCTGTGGCGGCTGCGGGCAGAGCCGCACTCGCTTGTTTTTCCACTGGATACGGCTCCCCAGTGAGCCGCGCTTGGTGCACGAACACATCCCGGGCCTCGATGAGCTCACCGTCGGCCGGCACCAGGTCGCCGGCGGCGAGCAGCACGACGTCGCCGGGGACGATGGCGGAGAAGGGGAGCTCACGTACCACGCCATCGCGCAGCACATGCGCGGTGAGCGCCACGCGCGCTGCCAAGGCTTCAGCCGCGCGCTCGGCGCGGTACTCCTGGACGAAGTCCAGGGTGACACTCAGCAACACAATCACTGCAATAATGCCAGCGCCGGTAACGTCCCCCACCGCAGCCGAGAGGGTGCTGGCAAACAGCAACACCAACACGAGTGGGTTGCTGAAGCGGGAGAGAAACTGGCGTAGCGGCCCGCCACGATGAACAGCACCGAGTTCGTTGGGCCCATAGTGTTCGAGGCGTTGTTCCGCTTCATGGCTCGATAAGCCCAAACGCGCGTCCGGCACGGCAGGTGTTGCTTATCACGACGGTGCGGCGGATTTCGACCGGAATCATGGCGCCCCGAGGGATCCGGTGCGGCGTCAGAGCGGAAGCTCGCGGAACACGAGTGCCGCAGCCGGGGAAGCGGACCTCACGGGCCGGCGCTCCGAGCGCACGGGCGTCGTAGCGGTTATGTGTGGGCGCGATGCTTGTTCGAAGAGTCCGTGCGAAAGGAGCGCGGGCGGCGCGCCCGTGAGCCGTGCGGTGCTCCCGTTTTTCTGTCGCGCGGCATGAGCCTGAGCGCGAGCGATGTGCGTCGAGCTCGACAGCAGCCAGCCGCTCGTACTGCGAGCTTCGACGCCGCGGACCACAAGGCAGCAAAGGTTCAGATTTGTAGCGAGGGTTGCACTACCGTTGGAGAAGCTTTTGGGCCGCTTCTGCAAAGGCCTTCGCAGCCTCTTCGTTTTCCGGCTCCGTGAGGTTCGGCACCGGTGCTGGAATTTGGACCCCGCGCTGGCAGGCCGGACGGGCTGCCATTTGATCCATCCAGCGCCGCAAATGGTCGAGGCCATCGATGGACACTCCCGACCACTTGTACGTTCGCACCCAAGCCCAATTGGCAATGTCCGCAATCGAATAGTCACCCGCCAAGTATTCGTGCTCCGCGAAGCGCGTGTTCAGCACTTCGAAGAGTCGCCGACACTCGTTTTGGTAGCGTGCGATGACCGCCGGAATCTTTTCCGGAAAGTACCGGTAGAACACGTTGGCCTGGCCCATCATGGGACCAATGCCCGCCATCTGGAACATGAGCCACTGGAGAACCAACGAGCGCCCCTTCGGATCTTGCGGCATTAAGCGACCAGTTTTCTCGGCCAGGTAAACGAGAATGGCGCCCGATTCGAAAACCACAAAGTCGTCGTTGTCGTGGTCGACGATGGTGGGGATCCTCCCATTGGGGTTGAGCCGCAAATACTCGGGGCGCTTTTGCTCCCCAGCGAGAAGATTGACGACCCGCACTTCGTAGGGAAGACCGAGTTCTTCAAGCGCGATGGAAATCTTCCAACCGTTCGGCGTTGGGGCCGTATACAACTCGATCATGCGCGGGGCTCCTCTCCTGGTCAGTCTCCTAACTGCAGTGCACTGACGCGTCGCCTCGCTTTGGTCAAGCCCCACCCGCGGGGCGTGGCTTCCACGATTTCGGGCAAAGGGAGCACCCGCAGGCAAACGTCAACGGTAGGCCTCCGTCTCAAAGGCGCCGTTGGCTCTCCCGCGAGGCAGGCACTCGACCGAGTAGCCGGTGCGCTGCCGCAGGCTCAGTAGTTCAGGCTGCGCTTACGCGCGCGCAAATTGCGCCGACTTCCTTTGGTTTTGAAGTTGCGCGGCTCGTCGCGATAAGGTGGTGCCCCGGCAGAAGCTGCCCAGCCCACCGTGGGCGTGTTCGAGCGCGGGCGCGGTGAACCAAACGAACGCTGGGGCCGCTCCTCGGCAAGATTGACGCGCAGCTTGCGCCCGTCGAGCTCTTGCCCGTCGAACCGGCCAATCGCTTGCTGCGCCTCGTCGCTGGTGGCGAACTCGACGAAGGCAAAGCCTCGTGGACGCCCGGTTTCACGGTCGGAAGGCATGTAGATGCTGAGCACCTGGCCGACTTCGGAAAACGCTTCCGACAATTGTTGTTGCGTGGTGCGGAAATTGAGATTGCCGACAAAGACCTTCGTTGAAATGGCGTGACTCCTTCTCGTTCGAGCTGACTTACCGTTCCTTCTTCTTCCGTAAACAAGCCAGCCCGACGCCGGCGTCACGAAAACAAGAAACAACGATGGGGTTCGATTAGCACCTGATTGCCAGCTCTGTCTAGCCTACCTCGTGGTTTTTCCTCCGCCGCCAGTGCCGCAGCGGATCTGGTTGTTCCTCAAGGTTAGTCTTGCGTCCCCGCGCCGCAGGCATCGCTCTGCGAGGGGAGAAGCTGGCGCACTCGACGGAGTGCTTCCTCCGATCGGGCAACTTCGCCCCGGCGTTTTGCCAACTCTGCGAGGGCGCACCAAGCCTCCCACTCACTTGGCTGTTGCTGCACTAACTCGCGGTAACCTTGCTCCGCTTCAGCGGTTTGCTGGCGGAGCCGAAGCACGAGCAAATCCGACAAGGTGCGTTCCTGCACGGGCAAGCGATTGCTCAACAGTAAGGCGTTCTGGCGTGCCTGCGCAGCACGCTCGCTGTGTCCAAGCCGTCTGGCCACTTCAGCTAAGCGATAGTACGCGAGCGCAAATTGCGGGTCTTCGGCCACGGCGCTGTCGAGTTGTTCTTCAGCCGCGGGCAAGTTGCCCTCTTGCAAGTGTTCTTCGGCGCGGAAGTAGGCAAGCAGCGCGGGGAAGGAATCGGAAGTCACGGCCGCCACACGTGCGATGCGGATTTGCTCGGTAGCAACACGCCCGGCTTCGAGTTCTTCGGCCAAGCGGTCGACCACTCCGGCGAGCCGACGCAATGCTCCGCTGGCCCGCGCAGCGGCGCGCGGAACCGGATCCGTAACGTCGTACCACTGGACTTCAGCTTCGACCTGACCTTGGGCAACCCGCACGCGACCGAGCACGAAGGCGGCGGCTCCCAGTTCTAGGGCGCGCTGGCGCGCCGTGTGGGCGTCCCAGACCACGGGTGCTCCGGTCGCAGGGAGCAGACACTGCCCAGGAATGCGCCGCCAGGGACCGTTCCCGCTCAACCGATGAGCAAGCAAAAGAGCCGTGCCCGAAGCCACAGCACGGCTCTCGTCGTCCGCCGGAACGAGAGGAAACACTGCTACCGTGCGCACGGCCTCGCGCACCGATGGGGAGGAAGAAGCGTTCTGTTCGCGGATGCGTTGCCACATCACCGCACCGGCAACCACCCCAATCAGCACGAGCAACAGAAGGAATCGACTGGGCAGGGTACGCATGGAAATTCGGCTGCGGTCGGTGCGCACGAGGGGCCCGTGGCTGGCTCTGATCGTTAGCGCGCAGCCACCGC
The DNA here is from genome assembly GCA_026415395.1 of Candidatus Binatia bacterium. NCBI lineage: Bacteria > Candidatus Binatota > Binatia (SeqCode) > Binatia bacterium. The sequence continues at coordinate 128,827 of JAOAHD010000007.1, forward strand.
GGCCTGCAGCCGCGCTGCGGGCGGAACGCTAACTAGCCACCATAAAAAACCTTTTCGCCCAGCTCCTTGAGCCACAAAATGGCATCGTCCGGCCGAGCCTCGATAGCTTGCCGCACACCGGCAGCGACCACCTCTCCGACAACCACGGAGTGATCACCTCGTTCGAGAAACTCGACCACGCGCGACTCCACGTACGCCGGGCAACGCACGAGCAGTGGGGCGCCGGTGACTCCGCGCTCGAATGGTTCGCCTGAGATCGTGTTTCCTTCCTTGGCTGCAGGTTTGAAAAAAGTGAACGCTAACGATTGCTGCCCCTTGCCCAGCATGTTCAGAGCAAATGAGCCTGTTTCTTTGATGAGCGCATGGGCATTGGAGTCGGCCTTGACGCCGACAACCACGAGTGGCGGTTCGAACGCTGCCTGCGTTACCCAGTTCACTGTGGCGGCAGCGACATCACCGCGTTCGTTCTCCGCGGTCAGGATATACAGGCCGTACGGAATCATGCGTAAGGCAGTTTTCTTTGCGGCTGCATCCATCTCGAACTCCTTTCTCTAGACTTGTTGCAGTGAGAGGACCTCAAGCGTAGTCCCGCACCGAGCGTGCGAGCAAGGCACCAAGCTGGCGAGTGCACCCGGTGAAGTCAACAGTGGCGTATCCCGCCGTGCAGGGACCGGCGGACATGACGTTTGGAACTTGGAGAAGCTTGTCGCGGTTGGTTCAGCAGGAAGATTGGCGTTGGGGCGAGCTGCGGCCCGGCAGTCGGTCACGGACGACGTCCGGAAGGGCTCCGCGGCAGGCGCCGGTTGTCCTCTTTCGTCTACAGATTCGTGGTGGTACGGCGTTCCCTGCTGCTGACGGTGGAGCGTGGGCCGGGTGTTCGATCGCCGCCCAACGTTCGCAAGCCGCTGATAAGGAGGCCGAGATGATTGTCGAAAACCGTTTGTATCCGGATGCCGGCCAGATCGCGCATTTGCAAGACGAAGCTTCTCCCGATGGCCCAATCGTGATGGTGAATTTGCTCAAGTTTCGGGAGAAAGCGCAATATCCGGACGGGCGCGATGCGCACCTCTCCGGCCGGGAGGCTTACATGCGCTACGGAATGGAAGTGGCGAAGCTGGTGGAGGCGAGCGGAGGCCGGATCCTGTTTGCCGGGAACGTCACCTTTCTCACCATCGGCGCTGCCGAGGAGTTATGGGACGAGGTTGTGCTTGTCGAATATCCCAGCCGCGCTGCGTTTCTGCGCATGGCCATGTCGCCGGAGTGGCGGGCAATTGAAGTACATCGTGAAGCTGGTCTCGAGGGGCAGCTCAACATCGAAACCGTACCGCTCATGCGCGAGTTCGGCAGGTGAACAGCGTGACCGCGGATTCGCATTCGTAGGCGCGGATGCCATTCCTGCCACCATCGATGAACGTCACGTGCTGCGGTTTGCCGCTGGCAGCGTCGTTTCTATTTCTTCTGAGTGCATTGGCCGTTCGTGCCCGAGCCCATCCCCAGGCCGGCGGCCGCTTGCGCGGAAACGATGAGCGCGGGGCGCGAGAGCTCGACGGCCTCGGCTGCAGCACCCACTCTGGTGATTTCGCGGCGTTCTTCCTGACCCTCGGTGCGGGCATTCTGCAAGTGCGCCAAACGGGGATGTGTGTGGCGCATGGAGCCTGAAAAGATCGGCGGCTTTGAGCGGTGGAGCTAGAGTGCTCAGCGATTGCCCCGTGCGAGCGCAGAAAAACCGAGCAGCAGAAGCAGCGCGAATACGAAGGTAGCAGCCGGGAGGGCCACCGCGGGCACAGAGGCGGCGACCGAGGCCGGGGTGGCGGGCCCGCCTTGGTCCACGATCATGCCGTCGACTGCGGTGTCGTCACCGGGCTCGCCATCGGTGAGTTCGAAGCTGATGGTGTTGCCGGATACTAGGACCATGGCTGCGGGGTTCACATCGGCCAGCGTATAAAACACCGGCGGCGTGCCGCCGGGCGTCGTCGGTCCGTGCTTGCGAAACGTTATGCCGGCGAGCGAGTCAGCACCTTCGACCGTGAGTTGTACGAGAGCGTGGCCGTTAGGGCAGCCCGTCAAGGTGAAGCCAACGAGCCCATAAGGGTAGGAGAACTGCGCGTCGGAACCGAGCTGGTTTTCTGCAAACGCAGCAACGTTGTTGTTTTGCGCACAGTTGGTTTGCAAGATCACACAGCCGCGCCCGGTGGCCGTGGGCGAGGCAGTGAGGTTGGCCTGTGTCTTCGCTCCAGGCAGGCAACTCTCTTCGATGACGTCGTCGACCCCGTCACAGTCAATGTCCGGAAGGATCTCCGGGCAGGCGCCTGTTGCGTCGCCTTCGAACGCGGTGAGCGCAACCGTCGCTGACGAGGAGGCCACGACGATGCGCCAGAACGGCTCGATCACCGTTGCCTGAACAGTTCCCGGTCCTGGCTGGGATACGTGGCCGCTCGTTCCAAAACTTTGGTCCATGCTGCCATCGCCCGGTAGCAGCCGGCCGACAAACTGGGTCCGTGCCGTGACCACAATCTTGCCATTGGTTTGGATATCGACATCGACCACATCATCGGAGACACCACTGGGGGTCAACTTGCCGCCGGAGCCGAAGCTCGGGTCGAGTTGCACATTCGACTGGTAGCGCGCCACCCGAGCAGGGGGGGGACCCCCTTCCAGCAACAACGATTTTGCCGTCGGCTTGCAAGGCGAGGCTGTTTGCCAGGTCGCCGGCAGTGCCGTAGGCCCCCATGTCGGTGATGACGATACCGTCGCTGTCAAAAGAGGGATCGAGAGAACCGTTGGACTCGTATCGGACGATGGCCCAGTCGTTAAGGGCACTGTCTCGGTCTTGGAAGCCTGACACGACGATCCTTCCATCCGGCTGCAGGGCGATGTCGAGTGCTCCATCGATTGCAAACAAATGCGTGAGGGGGTAGTCGTCCCCGCCGCCGAAGGATGGGTCGAGCGAACCGTCCGCAGCGTTAGCGCGCAGAACCAGAATATCGTCTCCCCCGAACCTGATAAACCGTCCTGCTGCTAGAATTTGGCCGTCCGGCTGGATCACCAGCGATTTGATCTCGGCCTGGAACCCGGTCAGGGCCACTCCGCCGTCGCCGAATGTCGCATCGAGGCTGCCGTCGTCGTTGAGCCGTACAAGCGCGCCGAAATTGCTTGCACAAGGCGAAGACCCGGTCTGCCCCCCAGTACAATCTTGCCATCGCTTTGATGGCCGCCGCGCGGCACCCGAACCCTTGCGGGAAGCCTTGGCAAGTGAGGCCCGTTACCAGGACAGCACCGTTGGCGCCAAAGCTCGGATCGAGCGTTCCGCTGCTCGTGAAGCGGAGCACTGCACACCGAGAGACATAGTCGAAGGCGGTCGTATTCAAGTCGGCTGCGACGACCAGTTTGCCGTCCCTCTGGCGAGCTAACCCGTTGGCGAAAACAATGGCAGGTGCAAAGCCAACCAGCGCGGTCAGGTCGACAGAGGCCACCCCGTTCACGCCGAAGCTCAGATCTCGGTCGCCCGGAGCGGCCCACGATCGGCTGACGTTGAGGGGCACGACGGAGAGTGCAAGGAAACATAAGTTCATGGGCACGGGCCGATACCGCGCTTCCTCGAGCCCGTTGGGGTGCTGGGCTGTGCAGTCATGACCAGGCGAGTCTGCACCCGGCGGACAAAATTTGGCAAGAACGAGATGCACTTTCTTAGCTCGAGCGGAGCGGTGCGACCTTCACCTTCGTTGCCGGCCCGCGGATGACTCTACCTTGACCACCCGCGCAAGTCTCCCCCTCCGCTCTCGGTCGTCGCTGGATGCATGGGTGACGGTTCCCGCTGATGGAGAAGAGGCTCGGGTAGCTGGGTAATCGCCGTGGTGAATGCCGGGCCACGGTTCTAGACCTATGCTCCAAACCGGCGCGAGAACGTGGCATCGCTGCCACACGGTTACGGCAGCTCGGTAGCGTAGGATTCGGCCCCGCGTTGCACACGCACGTGGCCGTGGGCCTCGGTACCGGTAATTTTTAATTGAACATCCAGGAAACCAGCCGTGCCGCCAGAAAGGCGAACGTCACCCTCGATGCGAGCGGTATCGGAAGTGGCCAACTCTACCGCTAACCGACCGTCGAGGCGTTCTCGTGGGAACAGGGAAAGGCCATTTAACTCCATGGCAAAAGTTCCGGTAACCAAACTGCCGTCGACCACGAGCCGCGCTGCTCCACCGTACGGCCCGGACAAAACCCGATCGATTTTGCTTGCCCTCAGCGGCACATCGCGGAGCAGCGGAGCCCAAGCCGGATCAACCGACACGGGTGACGGCCGCGACCTGAGGGGCGGACGAGAGAGAAGGCGGGCGAGACCAATGTGGGTGTCTCGTATCGTCGGACCCAACACCGCACCCCAGGCAAGCAAAGTCCCGTCTGGGTGCCAGCGCACACCGTCGCGCGTGGCCCAACCCTCGTCACCTTCGCGGCTCAAGCGCTGACCTGTATAAGCGCCGCGGTCGCCTAATCGATCCAGCAAATAAGGCTCGTGCGTGGCGAACAACGGGCCAGTCAAGGTGATGTTGGTAATGGGCAACACCGCCGCGAAGTCGACGAGCGGCGGCATGCGTAGCAGCGACAACAGCCGCAGGACCACGTGTGCTCGCGTCGACTCGAAGGCCAGCCAGCGGCCGTCGGGGGAAAATTCCGCCGTTTCGTCCCACTCCGGGTGACGGGTCACGCGGGTGACTTCCCCCGTGGCCAGATCGAGCAGATAAATGTCGACGTTAGCGGCTTCGTCGCGGGTGGCGGAAAACACCAGCGTTTTGCCATCATCGGTAAACGACTTCGCTTCGTACCAAGCGTGCGCGCGCGACCAGGCGGCAAGATCGCCCTCGCCCGCGATTGCGGGCGGATACAGGTGGCGTACGTTTTCCACGCGGTACCCGGCGGAGTCACGCACGAGCTCGCCGCTGACGATGTGGAAGCCGTCGAGCCGCACCTTGGTCCAAACCAACCGCTTGCCATCGGGAGAGAGCACGGGAAAACGATCGTGCGTGATTTCGGCGGTTTTGACCCCCTGGATCGAAAAGAGCCGATCCGGGGTTTGCGGTTCGAAGACGAAAAAATTTTCCGTGAAGATTCCGAAGTAGTACACTAAGAGCCGCTCGCCATCGGGGAACCACAGGTGCGATGCTGCCGAGCGTGGTAGTGCGCAAGTGAGGCAACGAAACTCGCCGGTTTCGAGTGAAATCATCCCAACGTCACGCCGGTCTGGGCGATCTCGATGCGCGAACCCAAAGGACAGCGCTCGCCCATCGGGAGTAAACCGGGGTGCCCCCCACCCCAAGACCTGAGCGGGACGTTCGAGGAAACGAATCTCCACCGGCTCGGCCGCAGGATCGCCGTCATGCCCGCAGCCATGCACCAACAAGGCAAAGCAAGCGGCGGCCACTCCTGCGAGCCACTCGTCAGCAGCTCTTCGCAGGCGCTTCGACAACGCTGCCTCGCTCCAACCGTTCCGCGTTAGCCGCTTCACCACCGGACGCCGGGACGAATCTTTTCCATCCACACCGACAAGGTTTGCAAGAAGCCAAGGACATCTTTTCGCTCGCTTGCTTTACAAGCGTCGGCCTCAGGTGGTAAGGCGGGCCACGGTACAGGACGAATCGGGAAAAACCTTCCGCCGCATATGAGTCCACCCTTGCAAATCGTCGGTTGGTGGCTTGCGTTTGCAGGCACACACACCGCGTTGAGCCATCCGCCAATCCGTGCACGCTTAGTTGCGCGGTTCGGAGAGCAGGGATTTCGCGGCGTCTACTCGCTCGTGGCACTGGCCACGTTTATTCCTTTAGTGACCACGTTTTTCCTGCACCGCACCTCTCGCGGTGTGTGGTTGCCGGCGCTTGCGATGGTGCCCGGGATCTGGTGGCTGACCATGGGCGTGAACCTGGCGGCTCTTTTCCTCATTGTTTTGGGATTCTCTCTGCCAAATCCGGTGTCTACCCTGAGCCGCCAAAGCGCGGCCCAGCCTCACGGTGTTTTACGGGTCACGCGGCATCCGGCCTTCATGGGCTTTGCGCTGCTTGACTTCGGTCATTTGCTCGTGCTCCGAAGCCCAATCGATCTTGCCTTCTTCGGCGGGCTTTGTGCGTACTCCGTGCTTGGCGCGGCGCATCAGGATTGGAGGCGCCGCAAGACCACTCCGGAGTTGGCGAGATTTTACCAGGAAACGTCATTCATTCCGCTGGTCGCACTGTGGCAAGGCCGCACTCGTTTTGCCGCGAACGAAATCCGCTGGGGTGCTGTGGTGTTTGCGCTCGTGTTGTACGGGGTTTTGTTCTTCAGCCATCACAGAATTTTTGGGTGAGGGGAGTGCATCGGTTGCACATTCGGTGAGGGCGGTTCATCCTCGTCGCTCTCGGAGTTGGCCAGCCTTACCCGCAAGGCGGGAAAAAAAGGACCTGCGAAGAATATTTAGTTGCGGCGGTTGCCGCGCGGGACGCGGCAGCTCCAGTGCGTGCTGAAGCTAGGAACCTTCGGCTGATAACGCTCAACCAAGGTTTTTCTTGGCGCGTTGTCGCCGCCGGCGGAAAAATTCGCGCAAGAGGGCGGCGCACTCGTCTGCCAGCACGCCACCTTGCACTCGGGTGTGATGGTTGATTCTGCGGTCGGCCATCAGATCGATCACGCTGCCACAGGCGCCAACCTTGACGTCGGGTGCGCCGAACACGAGCCGGGCAATGCGCGCATACGCCACCGCACCGGCACACATCGGGCAGGGCTCGATGGTCACATAGAGGGTGCAGTCCGGCAGGCGATAATTGCCTAAGCGGCGCCCGGCTTCACGCAGGGCTGCGATTTCGGCATGAGCCGTCGGATCGTGTTTCGCAATCGGCTGATTGTATCCACGACCGACAATGCGTCCTTCATGAACGACCACGGCCCCCACGGGCACTTCACCTAGGGCCTCGGCCTTGCGCGCGTACACCAACGCGCGCCGCATAAAGTGCTCGTCAGTCTCCGGCGTGCTGACTGTACGCTTGGGCATCGGTGGTGCTCGGCAGGTTTCTTCGCTTCGCACTACTGCGCCAGGGAAAGCCGGCGCAAGAGGATGCTGTGGTTCACCTCGGAGAGGGTGCTCGCCAGCGGTTCGTTCAAATTGTCTTCGATATCGACGATGCCGATGAGTTGGTTTTCTCCATCGCGCCGGCCCTCTTTGGGTTGATCGACCCATTGAAACCAGTGTGCCCCGACAACGAACGGCATTTGCAGGATTTCCTCCATATAGGCGCGCGCGGCGGCGGCTTGCGCAGGGCCGTCGGGTACCTCCGGCAAAAACGGCGGAAAGGAGCCGTCCGGTCGCGCGCGGCGATAAAACCACTCGGTGACCAGCACTGGCTTTCCGGTAAGCTTCCAGAAATCACGTAAGCGTTGGAAGGGATCGATGGCGGTAAAGCCCAACGAGGGCAAGCGATCGATCACCTCTGTCGGTAACAGCGAACGCGCAAAAGCGGTGATGTCGTAATTGTTGGTGGAAAACACATCCACCGGCCGAGCCAGCGCCCGGACGACTTCCTCAGCAAACGGGCCCGTCACGATGCGGGGCCCAAGGTTGAGAACACTTGCGCTTGCTTCCCGTAACACCTGGTTGGCAGTTTCGGCCACGCGCTCGGCTACTCGAGCCTCGAACGCTACGCGATCGCGGCGGCGCGGCTCCGGCTCGCGCAAGTAGCAAAGGTCGTCGGCCACGCCGAGCACGGCCGGACAGTTGCCCAACGAGCTTGCTTGTTGCAGGTCGGAAAAGTCTGCCAGTTGTGTGCCCCACACACGATTGAAGGCGCCCACGTCGCCCGCGTACCGCTCGCGGAAGAACTGCTCGAGCGCCATTTTCCCCGGGCTTCCTTGGGCTTGCGCCAGGTAGACGTCGAGGTGGCCGCCCCCAGCCAGCAAGGAGGGCAAGTAGGGCACTTCGTTTTCGACGTAAACTCCAACGCACCAGGGGTCACGTGCGCAGCGCTGCACGAGGCTGTGCTCTGCCGCGAGAGCGCGGGCCCGCTCCAATGCGTCGGGCACAAACACGTCACGCCGTGGCCGCAGAGAAGGAGAGCCGCCACGAACGGCAGGCATGGCTTCATAGAAATCGACGTTGACGGTGTAGGGGAAGCGCTCGGCAAAGAGATCCAGGTCGGCCGCACCCATCCAGCCCCCTAAGACACGGAAGCCAAGGGCGCACAAGCGTTGGGTGGTGCTATCCGCCCAAGCCTCGAGGGAGCCGTGGCGGCGAAGCACCTGGTCGAGATACGGCGACGTATCCGTACCGCGAACATAGTCGCCCACCGGGTCAACACCGGTCACTCCGGCGGAAAACAACACGTGCCCATCGGGGGTAACGAACCACCACACGCCATCGACTCGCTCCACGCGAAAGCGTCCAGTCGGCGCCGACCGGATTCCCTTCCAGCCACCAAAACGATCGAAGCCGTAGCCGCGAACTGCCGGCGTGCGGCACACGTCTTCGGACGATTGGAGACTGGCATCGGAAACTGCGCTCGGCGACTCGCCATCGCTACCGCAACTGGCAAGGACGAAGAGCGCAAGCACAATCCGCGGCCAGACCCAGCGCGATGGCCGATGCGGGCGTTTCCGGTGGCAGACGTTGCGTTGGACGTGGCGGCACAACTGCTGGGAAGTGAAGCTGCCACGCGCCGCCGTCGTGGTGGCTGCCGGTGTCTGCATGGGTGCCGCGGTTGCTCGGCAATGATTGTCGCGGCGTTAACGAGCGCCCGCAGTGGCTGCGAAGGGCAAGCTTTCGGCCTGCGCCGCGGCTGCTGCCTCGGCCAGCGATACGATGCGGTAGTCGGCCGCGTTCAAATGACGCGTTTTCCACCAGTACCAGAAGGTGGAGTAGGGCCAGTTGTTCGTGATGCGACCGGCTTCGTCCTTGTACCAACTGTGGTCCACGTGTGCCCAGGCGGTGTGCTGCAGCGCGGCTTGGATGTCGCGGTTGAACGCTTCGAACACGTCTTTGCGAACGTCGAGGTATGCTGCCCCCTGTTGCAACAGCCGCAGGGCTTCGAGGATGTACTGGAATTGGCACTCGAGCATAAACAAGATCGAGTTGTGCCCGAGGTTGGTGTTCGGGCCGTACAGGAGGAAGAAGTTCGGATAGCCAGGCACTGTGATCCCATAGTAAGCGCGCGCACCTTGCGCCCAGTCGTTTTCCAACAGGCGGCCTCCGAGCCCTTCGATGCGCAGCCCAGCGAGGAACGGATTGGTGCGAAAACCAGTGGCAAAGATCACCGCATCTACCGCGAGGCGCTCGCCGGTTTTGGTCACCACCGCATCTTCCGCCAAGGCTGCCACGCCGTCGGTGACCAAGCGCACTTGGGGCAAGTTGAGGCTTTGGTAATAGTCGTCAGAGATAAGAATCCGCTTGGCGCCAATTGGGTAGTCCGGCACCAAGAGGCGGCGGAGTTGGGGGTCGCGAACCGTTTCCTCCAAGTACCGTAACGCTTGGCGACGGTAAAAACGCATCGCCCACGGCTTTTGTTGGATCACCGGCAAGAAGAACAGTTCGAGTGCAGCCCACAAGCGGGCACGGTAAAACTTCGCTAACCCGGGAACGTGGGCAAATGCCCAATGTTCCCATTTGCGATAAGGGCGATCGCCGCGTGGGAGCATCCAGTTGGCGCTCCGCTGAAAGATGTACAGCCGCTCGGTGAGCGGCGCAATTTGCGGGATGAACTGGATGGCGCTGGCCGCGTTGCCAATGACGGCGACGCGCTTGCCGCGGAAGTCGAATTCATGGTTCCAACGGGCCGAGTGGAACTGCACCCCGCGGAACTTTTCGCGGCCCTCGATGGCAGGGATGTACGGATAGTGCAGTTGCCCGATGCCGATGACTAACGCATCGGCCCACATCGTGTCGCGGTTGTCCGTGAACACTTCCCACTTGCCGCTGCTGGCGTGGAAACGCGCGCCCGTAAACCGCACCCCAAAGCGGATGTGCGGGACAATCCCGTGGGAGTGGGCGATATCTTCCATGTACGCCTGAATTTCCGGTTGCGGGGCCCACTTGCGGGTCCAATCGGTCTTTTGCGCGAAGGAAAAACAGTAGGACATCGACGGCACGTCGCAGGCGCAGCCAGGATAAGTGTTGTCCCGCCAAGTGCCGCCGAGCGAAGTTTCTTTTTCGAGGATGGTGAAGTCCTCGAAGCCGGCTTGGCGCAAACGAATTCCCAGGCCGATGCCGCCAAAGCCGCTACCGATGATCGCTGTACGCACGTGCCGCGGGCCCGCCATGAGAGCTCCTTTCATCATGCAATATGTGCTCCGTTGTCGGTGTTCATGCAAGGGATGATGGGGTGAAGGGCCTTCGTCGCGCTGGTGGGAATCGCCGTCCGCGATTTCCAGAGTTTGCTAACCTCAGGTGTCGAGGCCAACAGCGCGGCGTAGGGCGCGCACCTCTCGTTCGTTGAGCAAGCGGCTCTCGCCCGGCTCGAGGCGGCCGAGAGAAATCGGTCCGATTGCCACTCGTTTGAGTTTCTCCACATCATGACCAACCGCATGACAAAGCCGGCGGATTTCGCGCCTTCTCCCTTCGCGGATCGCGATTTCGAGCCACGTTTTCGTCCCGCTCGAGCGCAGCACCCGCGCCGACTCCACCTGCGCCACGCCGTCCTCTAGGCGCACGCCACGGCGGAGCTTTGCCAACGTGGCTTCGCTCGGTACACCTTTCACTTTGACCTGATACACCTTGACCACCCCGTAGCGGGGATGCGTCAGGCGCAGCGCCACCTCGCCATCGTTGGTGAACAAGAGCAGCCCAGACGAGTGGTAATCTAGCCGGCCGACTGGATACACCCGGGCCGGCAATTTCGGCAGCAAGTTGCGCACGGTGGGGCGCCCTTCCGGGTCGGACATTGTTGTCACCACCCCAACAGGCTTGTGCATTGCGAGGTAAACGAGTTCCGGAACGGGAACGACCCGGCGTCGGTCGACGGTAATGCGATCGGTAAAGGGATCAGCCTTCGCGCCCAGCTCCGTTACCACCTGGCCGTTCACCCGCACCCGCCCCTCGCGGATCCACTGCTCCGCTTGTCGTCGCGAGGCCAGGCCCGCCTGGGCGAGGATCTTTTGCAGACGTTGCCGGCGGTCGGTCAGCTTCGGCTGCGCTTTGCTGATCTGCGGTTGTGGTTTGCTCGCTATCGGCGAGCGGGAGGGTTGTTTGCTGGGCGGTGACATCTTCGTCGGTGCTTTCTGGCGCACTCAGGCTTTCGAGCGCGCTCGACAGTTCTTGCAGAGCAGGGAGGTCGTGCAAGTCCCTGAGTCCGAACGTCTCCAGGAACTCGGGGGTGGTGGCATAGAGAAGGGGCCTTCCGACGGTTTCTTTGCGGCCCGCAATTTTAATTAGGCGGCGGGAAAGGAGGGTGTTGAGTGGACCGTCGCAGTCGACGCCGCGAATCGCTTCGATCTCTGCCTTGGTCACCGGCTGCTTGTAAGCAACGATCGCCAGGGTCTCGAGCGCTGCCCGTCCCAGTCGTTGGGGCTTCTCTTGCAGCAATGCCTGCACCCAAACCGCATACTCGCGTGCTGTGCGGAACTGATAACCGCCCGCGACTTCCACCAACTGGATACCGCGTTTTCCCGGGGCGTACTGCTCGCGCAGCAGCTCCACGGCTTCCCGCACTTCTGCAGTGGAAGGTCCCGCTAGCACTTCCACCAAGCGCCGCAACGGCACCGGAGAACCAGCCGCGAACAGCAAGCTCTCGATAATGCAGGCAAGTTGGGCCGGGTTGAAGGTCAGCTCGTGTTCGTCCGACGAGGCGTCGGGCCCATCCGTTGCCGGTACTTCCGGCGCTGCCGGAGGCGAAGGGGATTGGTGATCCTCCACGATTTTATTCCTCCTGCAGGGTTGCGCTGGCAGGCGAGGCAGTGTGTGCCTCGGTTTTTTCCCATTCTGCCAGCCAGTCCCACCCGACGTCGTCTTTCAGCAGTTCGATTTCAATCGGTGCCTGCCAGTGTGCCTGGACCGCCGCGACTGCCCCGAGGCGGACAAGTTCGAGCAAAGCCAGGAAGGTGGCGACAATCTCCAAGCGGGAGGCGCCCGCCTCGAACAGTTCGTCGAATTGCAGCCGCCGGTGCTTTGCCAGGCGGGAGAGCATCCGCTCCGCACAGGCACGCAACGACACAGGCTCGAGCACAACCCGGTGCACGGGCTCGGGTTGACGTCGTGCGAGCAGTTGCCGCAGCGCTTCGACTAAGTCCCAGAGACCCACGCGGACGGTGCCTGGCGGCGGCTGCAGTTCTTTGTCGGGCCGTCGCACGAACACATCGCGATGCAGCAGCGGGCGCTCGGCCAAAGCCAACGCGGCTTCCTTGTATCGCTGGTATTCCAGTAGCTGTTGCACGAGCTCGTGGCGCGGATCGTCCTCTTCTTCTTCGTCTTCCTCGTCGGGCGGCAGCAACATCCGCGATTTGATCAGCATTAACGTTGCTGCCATCACCAAGAATTCGCCCGCCACGTCCAGGCGCAGCTCTCTCATCAGGTCGAGGTACTGCAGGTACTGCTCGGTAATGGCAGAAATCGGGATGTCGGTGATTTCGACTTCGTTCTTCTTGATGAGATGCAAGAGCAAGTCGAGCGGACCCTCGAACGACTCGAGCCGCACGCGGTAAAATGGCAGCGGCAACTGTTCGGCAGTGGCGCTGTCCGTCGGCGTCATGTGGGCAAGCCTATGGCCGTTCGTACTTCCTTCATGGTGGCTTCCGCCACGCCTTGCGCTTGCTCGTGCCCGTGCGCGAGGACTTCCGCCACTCGTTGTGGCTGCGCTTCGAGTTGCTGCCGTCGTGCGGCGATCGGCGCGAGATCTTCGATCACATGGCGGATCATAATCTTTTTGCACTCGAGGCAGCCGATGCTGGCAGTGCGGCACCCACGAGTGACGTAATCGATTTCGTCGGGCGTACAGTAAATCCGGTGAAGGCGAAAGGCGGGGCAATCCTCCGGCTCTCCAGGGTCGGTGCGGCGCACGCGCCGGGGATCGGTCATCATGCGGGAGAGTTTGCGGTCCACCTCTTCGGGCGGATCGCGCAGCCAAACCGCATTGTTGAAGCTTTTGCTCATCTTGCGGCCGTCTAAGCCAGGAACGCGTGGCGCTTCTGTCACCAAGGTGCGTGGCTCGGGAAACACCGGACCGTAAAAGTGGTTGAAGCGGCGCGCGATCTCGCGGGTCAGTTCGATGTGCGGCGCCTGATCCTCGCCGACCGGTACGGCGGTGGCTTTGTAGACAAGCACGTCAGCACTTTGCAGCACGGGGTAGCCGAGAAGGCCGTAACTCAGGCTCAAAACTTCTTGTTCTGACTCACCGCTGATCATCCCTAAATCGCGCGCTTGCTCTTTCACCGTTGGATTGCGGATGAGCCAGGGAGTCGGCGTTACCATCGAAAGCAACAAGTGCAGCTCGGCATGCTGTTTCACTTGCGACTGGCGGAAAATCACCACCTTCTCGGGGTCGAGACCGACGGCAAGCCAGTCGGTGACCATCTCCAGCGTGTTTTGCTCGATGGACTCCGTGCCTTCCGGTTTGGTGGTGAGCACGTGCCAGTCGGCGACAAAGAAAAAGCACCGATTAGCCTCGTGTTGCAGCCGCACCCAGTTACGCAATGCGCCGTGCAGGTGGCCGAGATGAAGCCGCCCGGTCGGACGCATCCCGCTGACGACGATCTTCTTTCCCTCGCTTCCACTCACAACAGCCACCCCAAAAGACCACGAATCAACGGGCGCATGACTACGCCTGCCACATTGGTGGCCACCAACGCTACGACAATCAGCATGCCATACGGCTCGATGCGGGCGAGCAGCACCGCCAGCGGCCGGGGCACGAGCCCGGCGAGCACCCGCCCGCCATCGAGTGGCGGCACGGGCAACAGGTTGAACACCGCGAGTGCCACGTTGATGATCACGCCGCGCAACGCAATTTGCGCGAGCAGCGGCTGTGCCGCCTGGGCAAGTTGCGGTACCCACGCGAGCGGCAACAAGGCGGCGAACGCAAGTGCCAGCAGCAAGTTCGTTACTGGCCCTGCAGCCGCTACGAGGATCATGTCGCGCCGCGGGTGTCGTAGGCGGGCAACATTCACCGGCACCGGTCGCGCATAACCGAACAGAAATGGCGAGTTCATGACAATGAGCAACAGAGGCAAGGCCAGTGTTCCAAATGGATCGATGTGGGGGATCGGGTTTAACGTAATCCGACCAGCCTGCTTTGCGGTGGGATCCCCGAGTTGGTAGGCCACGTACCCGTGCGCTACCTCGTGGAAAATCACTGCCACGAACACGGGCACCGCCCACACGATCACTTCCTGGAACAAGGAGAGGGACACAGCGCGCTCGCTAGCACAAACCCACCAAGCTGGCCAACGTGTTCGGCGGGTCCGCGTGTGTGCCGCGCGCCGCGGGCAAACGGTGCTTGAGCGTTTCAACACGGGTGCATGCAGGGCGAGGAACCGCCGGCAGGATGCGTTCGGCAGCTTGCCTGTGCTGTGGTCGTTGCGGTGCGAGTGCGCGGTAATCAGGGGTCGGAGCCGGTCTCAGCGAGGGCGCTTCCCTCGTGCCGCCGGTCTCGGCGCCGTTCTGGGGCGTAAGCTACGCACCCCACCAGCCGCTTCCTCGGCGACTAACGCCCGGGCAACGTAACGATCGAAGTCGAAATACTCGCGGTATTCGGGAAGGTGCTTGAACGAGCGATCGATGCACATGTGATAGCCATCGGTGTTGACTTCTAGCGCCAGGGGGCCGTCGGCTGACGTCCGCACCAGGTCCACTGCTGCGATCCGGGCTCCGACCGCCCGTGCCGCTCGCAACGCCGCAGTTTTGGTTTCTTCGCTGACCGACAAAACGAAGCGGTATCTTGCCCCGCGGGCAACGTTGAGGATCCAGTCGCCTGGCCGCCGATAGTGCTCGCGGTACCGCTCGGACCAAAAGGGAATTTCCTCTTCCACCACATACGCGCGCAGCACTTGCCCGATTTCAAACCCATACCGGGTAAACGTTCCCACCAGGCGCTGGACATAGTACGGGGGCGGGCAGAGGAGCTCTTGTTCGGCAACGCGCGCTGGCGGGGGCACGTCGAGCACTAAGCGATAAGCGGCGTAGCCATTGTCAGCCATGAGGGTGTCGTCTTCGTACCAAAGCACCCAGTGTCCGCCTCCAGCGCAACCTTCGGGTTCTTTCAAGATGGCGTAGGTGTGCCGCTTGACGAATGCCGCCACCTCCTGCCCGTGGTCGGTCAACAGCGTGTCGGGAGTGGCCACGCCCCGCTCCAGCAAGCGCCTCTGGGTGGCAATCTTGTTCCAACAAAGATCCTGAACTTCGAAGGAGATGAACGGACGAGCGTTGGGCAAGCGGAGACGGACAAGTTCGGGAACTTTTCTCCCTGCGGGGGCGACGCAGGGCAGCACGTAAAGGCGTTCGATGTCGTCGCGCGCGCGATAGACAGGAACGAGGTCCTCCAAGACGAGGGACTCGATCTCCCGCCCGATACTTTTCGCGGCGGAAACGAGATCCTGAACAATTGGCTCCACCCACGGAGCGAACAGACGGCTATGGACGGTGGCAACTTTCATGGCACAAAAACGAGCTTTGTCTTCTAGCAGGGCGGGCCGGCGAAGCGTACCAGTGGCGTACGAATCCCGAAGGGGAGGCGAGGCTACGCGAAAAATTCTTCCGCGTTGCCAAGCTCGAAGTCGAGGGAGACGATGGCGTTGTTCCGGTAGACGCGCATTTGTATGCGGTCCCCCGGCTTGTGACGCCAAATGAGGTTGTACAGCGAACCCCGGTCGTAAATTCGCTCGTCGCCTACCATGAGGACAACGTCGCCGGATTTGAGCCCACCGGTTTCCGCAGGGCTTCCGGGGATCACACCACCGACGACCACGTGGTTGCTCACGGAGTAGCAAAAAAGCCCCAGCCACCCGCGCGCGGGTAAACGCGCACTGTGGGGTTGGCGCACCACTTCCTCGTGATGCTGCGCCAGGTAGTCCAACGGCACGGCAAGAGTAAAGCGGCCAATTTCGGCAACTTCGAGCAGCACGAGAGCGCGGGCCACTCCTTGCCGGTCCAGTAAGGCCGCGCCGCCAAACCCAGGGTTGGGCGTGGTGGTGAACACGGCGCGATCGACATGGTATTCCCAATAGGCATCGAAGGGTTCGATCGCCGACACGATGCCGTCGTGGACTCGGCGAGCGTTCTCGGGCCCGCTCCCCAACAGAAACACCGGATCCCCCACCTTGAGTTCGTCGACAGAACCAAGTGGAAGCGTGGGGAACCGACCGGTCTCTTCGATCGCCACCACCGCAAACCCGCGCACGAAATCCTGCACGAGGGGGCGGCCCGACCAGGTTTGGTTGTCGACCGAGCGGAGTTGAATGCGCCGGGCACCCAAGGTGACGTAGTTGGCGGTGACCACTAAACCGAGCGGATTGAAAATAAACCCGCTCCCGTGTCGACGTGTGCCCAACAGGGCGCTCGATGGGTGCGACTCAGGGACAGCGACGTCCAAAGCCACGCTTGCAGCTACGGTTCGCTCGAGCAACGAAACAACGGCATTCATAAACTTGTCGCAGCACGTTGCACCCGTCCGGTGTGCTCGTTACGCCACCGCAAAGCAGGAATTCCATGTGCACGCAAGAATCTCTTTTTCCACGCACAGAGGGGTCAACCGTGCGCGGCACCAGCGGTGGGTGCGAATTGCCAGCGTTTTCTGTGCGGCTGGAAGGTTGGGGGCCGGAATCTTGGGGCTGTGGCTTGACGCTCCGCGCCGCTGACCCAGTGGCCGTGTTGCGGGTGGGCGACTTTTCGAGTGGGTGCCTGTATACACACGGTACGAGCGAAGCGTGGCAGGGCACTCCCTTCGAACTGTTCGAGCGATTTTGTGAGCGCTTTTTGGGTGCGGCTCGCCTGTGCCCCATTCATGTGGTGGTTGCCATCCAGTACGATGCTGGCCTGCCGTTGCATGGCATCGCGTTGCCAAGGAGAAAGCGCCAGCCGTTACTGTTGGCCCTGGCGTACGAAAGCCCGCAGGTAGAACCTTGTGCCGGCCCCGCTACAGGAGCGGCGGTTCTGGCAAGCGGTGCTCGTTCACCCCACGGCATTCCCCTGCAAGCGGCGTGGGAGTACCCGCGTTACGCGAGCGCCTTTGCACGGGCGCTGGACTACATCGCTGCAGGCGATGCATACCAAGTGAACCTGGCCTACCCGCTCCGCGCTGCCCGGGTGGTCTCGGGCATTCGCTTGTTCGAGCTCCTCCAGCAGCGGAATCCGGTGGCTTTTGGGGCATACCTGCACGGTGGGGATTTTGAACTGGTGAGCAACTCCCCCGAGCTGTTTTTGTCGCGCCGTGGGGTGTGGCTCACAACCCGACCGATTAAAGGCACACGCCCGCGCGGGCGCACAGGAGAGGAAGATCGACGTCTCATCGCCGAGCTTTGCGCCGACGGGAAAGAACGAGCCGAGCTCACGATGATCGTCGACCTCGAGCGCAACGATTTGGGGCGCATTTGCGAGACCGGCTCCGTGGAAGTGGTGGCCCACGAACGAGTGGCAACGTACGCGACGTTGCACCACATGTACTCCGAGGTGCGTGGTCGGCTGCGACGCGGTCTCGGGTGGGGAGAAATCCTCGCAGCGATGTTTCCGGGAGGCTCCGTCACCGGCGCCCCCAAGCGGCGCGCGATGCAAATCCTTCACGAGCTCGAGGCGGGTGCGCGCGGGTTTTACACCGGGGCTCTCGGTTGGTTGCGCTCCGTTGATGATGCAGACTTTGCGCTTCTCATTCGCACTGCCGTGGTGGATCGCGAGGGAGTGGAATACTGGACTGGTGGCGGGCTTGTGGCAGACTCGACTGCCGAACGCGAGTACGAGGAAACGCGGGTCAAGGCGCGCGCCTTTGTCGCGGCGTTGGAGGAGTTGGGATGAGCGAGGCTCAAGAGCTCTCGGGATCTGTGTGGCTGAACGGGCGGGTGGTGCCAGCGGCGCGGGCGCGGGTGAGTGCCTTGGACCGCGGGTTCCTTTACGGTGACGGGCTTTTTGAAACCGTGCGGTGTTACCGCGGAGTGCCCTTCCTCCTCGACGGGCATATCGGCCGCATGGCCCGCTCAGCAGAGTTTCTCGCGTTGCCCTTGCCGGAGGTAGACTGGCTCAGTGCCGTGCGGAAGCTCTTGGCCGCTAATCACTTGCTCGAGGCCGACGCGTCCGTGCGCATCACCGTCACACGTGGGGCGGCGCCGCCAGGCCTCGTTCCCCCGAGATCACCGCGGCCCACGGTCATGGCCTTTGCCCTGCCCCTGCCGCGAACGCTAACTCGCGAGCAGCGGCTGGGAGTGCGGGTTATTACCGTGCCCCTCTACCGCTGCGGCCCGCTCGCTGCCCATAAGCTTCTCGACTACGTGCCCGCCATCCTGGCTCGCGCCGCTGCAGCAAAACGCAAAGCAAGAGAGGCGCTGTACGTACACGATGGAATGGTGTGCGAGGCAACCACGGCGAACGTTTTCGCGGTATTCGGGAATACCCTGGTGACGCCGCCGCTGAACGAACTCCTACCTGGGATCACCCGCGAATTCGTGCTCTCCCTCGCCCAAAGCGCAGGCATCCAGACGATTGAGCGCGCAATTAGAATAGAGGAGCTCCACCGGGCCGATGAGCTCTTTCTGACCTCCGCGGTGCTTGAAGTTCTGCCGGTCACTCGTGTGGACGAACTCACGATTGGCACTGGCGTGCCTGGCCCGATCACCCGCCAGCTCCAACAAGCATACCGACAACGGGTTAACCAATTGTGCGGCGCACGAAAACGAAAGTGACGGAACTTGTCGGCAGAGCCGCTTTGCGAGTTTAGTTTGCAAGTGCGCGCGGTTGGCAAAGGTCTTGCTCCTCTCTCCTGCCGGCTCCGGAGGGAGGTAGAGAGATGGACACGCGAGACCTAACAGCCATGAGGACCCTGCGAGACATGTTGGAGGCTGATGCCGTTTTGCCGGAGCAGTTTTTCAGCCCGCGGGGATCGATCCAAAGCTCCGGCGAGCGTGCGCTGATGTGGGCGGTGTTTGCGGATGGGATCGAGTGTTACCGGCGCTATGCGTTTGCAACCACAACCGCGGGGCAAGTTGCGTTTTTGGAGGCGGAGAGTTGGATCTTTCAAAACGACTGGAACTGGCCGTTTTCCTTCGTGAACTTGTGTGCGGTGTTTGGTTTCGACCCTGCGGGAGTCCGGCGGGCACTCCTCCGCTGGCGAGAGGGCCGTCATCGGCCAGCGCAACGGCGTCAGCGTTTTCGTCCTGCCGCCCTCCGGGCCGCCTGAGGGCAAATCCGCTCCGCCGCTGTTTTTGAAGGGCGAGGTCAAGCTGCGATCCAGTCAACCCCGTTTGCTTGCGGTGCGCGCCGCCACGGGCGACCCCGCAACGCGCGGTGCTGTGTGGCATCAGCGGCGAAATCCCCCAACCTCGTGAACGCGACTCAGGCCAATTCGTCCTCGACATCTTGCGCGGCGAACGAGGCGGGGATTTCGAGGAGTTTGTGTGCTTCTTCTTCCGGGAGCTCCTCCACGGCCCGCAGGCGCCGCTCCATGGCGCGCGTGCGCACCCCCGTTTCCTCGATCGTGCGTGTGGCGGTGTTCAGTTGGCGCTTCACCTTATCGAGCACCTGCCCGAACTTGCCGAACTCTGTTTTCACCGCTCCCAACACCTTCCATACCTCAGCAGCGCGTTGTTCGATGGCCAAAGTACGGAAGCCCATGCGTAAGCTGCTGAGGATGGCCGCCAGGGTCGTCGGGCCGGCCACGACGATGCGATACTCTTGTAAAAGCTGCTCGACCAAAGCGGGGTGGCGCAGCACTTCGGCGTACAACCCTTCGGTGGCGAGGAACATAATGGCGAAGTCGGTGGTGTGCGGCGGGTCCACGTACTTGTCGCGAATGTCTTTGGCGGCCAGGCGAACCGTGCGCGCCAAGGCCTCGCTCGCCTGTTGTACGGCATCCGCGTCGCCCCGTTCGGCCGCCTCCTGCAGTCGCAAATAGTCTTCTTGAGGGAACTTCGAATCGATGGGCAGCCAAACAACCGAGTTCGGCTCCTCCTTCGGGCCCGGCAGCCGGATTGCGTATTCCACTGCCTCCGCCGAGTCGCCTTTGATGCGCACGTTCTTTTCGAACTGCCGGCGATCGAGAATTTGCTCCAAAATTGCGCCTAACTGCACTTCCGCCCAAGTGCCCCGCACCTTGACGTTGGAGAGCACCCGTTTGAGTTCGCCGACGCCGTTGGCCAAGTTCTGCATCTCCCCGAGGCCGCGGTGAACCACTTCCAGTCGCTCGCTGACGAGCTTGAACGACTCTCCCAAGCGCTTCTCCAAGGTGTCGTGCAGCTTTTCATCGACGGTTTTGCGCATTTCCTCGAGCTTGCGCTCGTTGCCCTCTTGCATCTCTTTGATGCGCTGGTCGAAGGTCCCCCGTATCCGATCGAGTGCGGCCTGGTTGGATTCGCCCAGCTCCTTGAGCTGCTTGGTCATGGCTTCGAGCTGGAGGCGCTGCGTCGTGCCCAAGTCGGACAGCGTCTTCGTGACGCTCTCGCTCACGGTTTTGACGCCCTCGGACACCTCCTGCCGCATCGCGGACACTTGCTTTTCATTTCCGAGTTGCAGCTCTTTGATCCGTTCATCCAGCGTGGCGCGGACTCGCTCGAGGGTGGCTTGGTTCGAATCGCCCAGGTCCTTCAGTTGTTTTGTCATGCTCTCCAACTGTGTGCGCTGGGTGTTGCCGAGATCCGCAAGGGTCTTCGCCAAGTTGTCGCTGACCGCCTTGAGGCCATCGGAAACTTCCTGCCGCATGGCGGCCACGCGTTTTTCGTTGCCCTCTTGAAATTCTCGCATGCGCTCATCGAAAGTCGTGCGGATGCGTTCGAGCGTGGTTTGGTTCGACTCTGTTAGCTCCTTGAGTTGTTTCCCGATGGTCTCGAGTTGCGCTTTTTGTGTGGCACCCAACTCCTCCAAGGTTTTTGCGATGCGCTCGCTGATGCTGCGCAATCCTTCGGAAACCTCGGAACGCATCTCGCTGATCTTTTGTTCGTTGCCTTCGCGCAGTTCTTTGATGCGGGCATCGATGGTGTTGCGCATTTGCTCGATCGAAGTCTGGTTGACCTCGGCGTTCTGGCGGAAGGAGTTGGTCAGGGTCTCGAATTGCGCCGCTTGCGCTTGGTTGACTGCAGCGATGCTTTCGCGCAGCACACCGAGAGAAGAGTTGAGCCCGGCCTGCAGCTCCTTGCGCAACTCGCTGGCGGCGGCGCGCTGTTCTTCCCGGCCGGCGCGCAGTTCCTCGCGCACGATTTGATCGGCGGCACCGGTCTTCGCGGCGTTGAGCCGCACGAGAATGAATACGATCAACCCGAGGTTTGCGACTGCGAGAGCCAAAATCGCCCAAAGCATGTTCGTTCTCCCCTTTGCCCCGAAAGCGCGTCACACCCACTAGTCCTTTTTTTGCGCCCCGTCTACCGCTGCCTTCGGGTCGTAGCCGTTCCCTCAGCTTGGGAGTGGTCACCGCAGTGCGGAAGTCCCACCCTGAACAAGGGGCGCACGCTGGCCAGCGCATCCGGCCGCGCGCTGCTGCCGGCACGAGACAGGACCGCTTTGGCCGTTCGCCATCAGCCCGGCGAGCGGGTACTCGAAACGAAGCCACCGGTGGAGCGAGTAAGAGACTTGCCCGCGGCAGGATCGTGAAACTCTCCGCAAGTCAACCGGAGAAACGCCTTACGCTGTGCGCGAGCGGCGCAATCCCGCCCGACCGTTCAGGGTTCGGCCAAGCGCATACGCAAGGCGATGTCGCGCGCGAACGAAGGCACGGTGAACTCGACGCCGTTGCTCGTGGCCTCGAGGGCGTCTTCTCGAACGATCGTAGCGGTACGTGTGTCGATCCATTGTGCAGACCAGCGACCGTTTGCGGGGTCGGCAAGCCGCAGCCTGGCATCGCGAATTTCTGCTGGGTCGGGTGCGGCGTAGTGGTGGCGCGCATTTCGAACCCACGCCAACACCGTCGATCTGCCCACGAGGAGGAACGCCTGCAGTGGCCGGCCATCAGGGGCCACGGCAGATTCGCTGCGGATCCTAAACCCCTCGCCCGGGAAATCGACACCCCTGACCAGCGTAGCGAGAGGGCGGAAGTGGAAATAGAGATCGAGAGGATGGACGACGTTGTCCCACCACCAAGTCATGCCGATGCCGAGCGTGCCAGAAAACAGTGCGGCCCAGAGCAAGTCGTGAAAACCGTCGGCGTTCGGGTCTTGTTCGATGGTTTCCGCTGGTCCACGGAAATCCACGCCAGCTTCAGAGATGAACACCGGCTTCTGGTAGCGGGCGAGCCGTCGGAAAATCGCAGGGAAAACACGGGTAAAATCCGTCGGGACCCCAAACGAATAGTAATGGGCCTGGGTGTAGTCGATGGTGTCCAGAGCCCAGAGTGCAGAGAAGGTTGCGCTCGGCGCTAGCACGTCGCTGAGGCTCGTGCTCGTGGAAATCATCCGCGCGTAGGGATCGAGGCTCCGCAGTTCGGCGGCCATCTCGCGGTGCCAGGAGACTAGGGCATCGCTGCCAGGTTGGTCGACGAGATCGACCTCGTTCCACAGTTCCCAAGTCATGATGTTCGTTGCGTAACCCCACCGCCCCACGATGTAGCGCAGCCGTTGTTTGAAGAGGCGAATCGCCTCGGGCTTGGTAAACAACTCCGACGGGTGCGTCAGTGGTCCGCCATTGGCAGCGTTGTACGGGCAGTCAGCCCACTCGGAGTTGTTCGTCAGCGAAAACGGCCCGTGGTTTTGTATGGACAGCATGATCTGGATTCCATGTCGGCGCGCTAACTCGACGACGGAATCGAGCTGCCAGGCGCGATCGAGTCGGCGGGTGTAATTGCCGAGCGAAGAGTGGACGACGGCGCCGTCGGCGCCGCGCTCGATCCATTCCAACCCGAAAGCCCAACTCGGCATCCAAATGCGGATGAAGTTGCCACCGTGCGCAGCCAGGCGAGAGATCCATTCCTCGTAGGCAAAGGTACCCCGACCATCGTACCAGCACATGTTCTCGCCAATGGGGACAAACGCGTTGCCATCGTCGAACTCGAGGTAGCGCGTGTCGCGCGGGCTCGGCCTGACAAAACCATGAAACACCGGCGCGGGAGCGACCTCGAGGTCGCGCCACTCGCTGCTGTTGCTCCCTTGCAGGCTGTGCAGCCGCCAACGCCATCGCCAGGTGCCGGACTCGGTGGGGGTGAAGCGCACCTTCCACTGCAGCTCGCTTGCCGGCGTGAGCCGTTCGAAGCCACCGACAAGGGCGCGTTCGAACGCCTGCCATACGAATGCCGGGATCGTGAACCGCTGCCCGCGCGGTGAGAGAAACTCGCCATCGATTTGCACCTGGCGCGGATCGAAGGGGTTAGGCTCCACAACCGCACGGTCGAGCGTAACCTCGAATGGCTCCCCTTGCGTGGCGTGGTCCACAGCAGGCTCGGCATCCCCCGAGCCTCCGCAGCCGCCAGCAACGGCAATGAGGAAAAGCGAGGCAAGAAGCAACCGGCAGCCCATCACGCCCGCGTATACGGCAACAGCACTGTGCCACACAAGTTGAGAGCCAGAGGAAACCGCAGCGGCCTCTCCATCGGGATCGTTCCTCTTGCTCGCGGGAATGGGTTCCCACAGCCTGCGCTTCGAGCCGTTTCTCGCCTGCTCCCTGCGGTGCAGGTCGGGTTGCGCCTAGTCCTTTCCTCCGGACGGCGCGGCGGCTTGGCGGTGGATGTCTCCCAAAAAGCACAGTGATGGCCTGCAAAGTGTCTCATTCCCAACACACCGAGCCTGGTTTTCGCATGGACGCTAAGCAGCTCTTCTGGGTTCAGGGTTGGCACCATTGTTGCGGTGTCACAGGGCAACGATGCCATGGAACACGATCTCAAACTCCCTTTGCCTCCCCTCAGCAGCCAGTGCGCACGTGCGCCGCTGGCGCCCCGGAATGGTCGTGGCCATGGCATCGCTATGGTTTGCTTGCGGATTTTCTTGTCCCGGCACTCGATCGACGAGACCTCGTGTCGAGGTCGGGCATCCCGGTGCGGAAGATGGTCCCCCTTCCTCCATCTTCCGCACCTCCCTCCCTGTGGTCGAGCGGCGCGGCTGAGGGCTCTCCATTAGTAATTGCGAGGCGACGCCGCTCAATGTCGGCGGAGCACCACTCCCACACCTAGGCAACGAGCTCGAAGGCCGTGAAATCCGGCCGCGCCATCACCGCGCGGAAGTGCTCGAAGGTCCACGGCCAAGCCATGGGGATGCCGCGGTCGTCTAGGTACCAACTGCGGCATCCCGTTACCCACACGGTTTTCTTCGCTGCCTCCACCCGCGCGTGCTCGAAGCGGTTGGTTGCCTCCTCGCTGGCGCTGATCTCCCGGCACTGCCCGGCCCGCAACAACTCCACGAGCTGCATGATGTACGCGAACTGCAGCTCGGCGACGTCGATCAAGGAAAAGTTGCCGACCGGACCGTTTGGTCCGTTGAGCAAGAACAAATTCGGGAAGTCAGGGATGGAGATGGACAGATAGGCGTACGGCCGCTCCCGCCACACATCGTCGAGCCGTTTGCCATAGCGGCCGATGACTTCGATGGGCCTCAAGAACCGATCGACCTGAAAGCCAGTCGCCAGCACGAGCACATCGAGTTCGTGCAAGCGGCCATCCTGGGTGCGCACTCCGCGCGGCTCTACCCGGGCGATGCCTTCAGTGACCAACTCCGCGTTCGGCCGCTGGATGGCTTGGTAAAAATCGGGCGAGACCACCAGGCGCTTGCAGGCCGCACGATAATTCGGGCGCAGCTTTTCCCGCAGCACCGGGTCGGTCACACTTTGCTCGAGGTGGGCACGGCACACATCCTCGATGAATTGAATTTGCGGAGAGTCGGCGTCTACCACGACGTTGGAGAAATTGTCCACAAAGGCGCGTGTGAGTTGCTCGCGCAATTCAGCAATGCGCGCCGGGTTGCGGCGAAATTCCTCCTTTTCTGCCTCGCTGTAGGGGGGATTGTCTTGCGGAAAAATCCACTGCGCGGTGCGTTGGAAGAGAACGAGCTTTTGTACCCGCGACACAATGGCAGACACGATCTGCACCGCGGAAGATCCCGTGCCCACCACCCCCACACGCTTCCCTTCGAGCGGCACGGAGTGATCCCAACGAGCGCTGTGGAAACAAGCGCCGGCAAAGGTGTCGAGCCCTTCGATGTCAGGAAGCTTTGGGTGATGGAGCACACCGGTGGCGGCGAAAATGACGTCTACCCGATCTTGGTAGCCCCGCGCGGTTTCCAGCCACCAACGGCCGTGGTCGTAGCGGCAGAGGCGCACTTCATCGCCAAAGCGGATGAAGGGATAGATGCCGTAGTCAGCAGCCACCCGTTCAAAATAAGCCTGAATCTCTGCACCAGGTGCAAATCGATGGCTCCAATCGGGGTTGGGCGCGAACGAGTAGGTGTACAAGTGTGCCGGCACGTCGCAGGCAATTCCCGGATAGGTGTTCTCCCGCCAAGTTCCGCCCACGCGGTCGGCCTTTTCGTAAATCGTGAAGTGCGACAGGCCAGCTTCCTTGAGTTTGATGCCGCAGAGAATTCCCGCCATGCCCGCACCAAAGACGGCAAATTTCAGGGGCCGTTGTTCTGCGGAGCGGTACGAACGTGCGGTGTTAGAATCCATGGCTCGACCTCATGCAGCCGGCAGCAAACAGGAGTGGATGCTCGACTCTCCGGGAATTTCACCAGCCAAAAGCCGGATGGCTTGCTCTGCTTGCTCGAGCGGGAAGTCGTGGGTGTGCATCTGTGCCAGCGGGACGCGCCCCGATTCGATCAAGCGGATGGCGGAGGCGTAGGCACGACTGGTGACGCCAAAGGCGCCGAAGATCGTGACCTCTTTCACGACAGCCAGGTCGCTGATGAAGTTCGGCACGGTTTTGAAGCCCTTGACGCCAGCGAGCACGATCCGGCCGCGAGTGGCCACATAGTAGAGGGCCTCCGCCACTGGCTCGGGTGAATTCGCCGATACCTCCACCACCACATCGGCGCCGCGCCCGTCGGTTAGCTCCTGAACCCGCCGGCGCACGTCTTCCTCTTCGATGTTGATCGTATAGTCCGCGCCGAACTCTTTGGCTAACGCGAGTTTGGCCTGGTCGCGGGCGAGGCCGGTGACGATGATTCGATCCGCGCCTGCCGCTCGCGCAGCAATCACGCTCGCCAAGCCGCGCTGGCCAGGTCCGAGAATCAGCACCGTGTCCCCCGGGCCTGTGTGCGGCACCTCCACCGCCCAGCGAAAACCCGCGCCTAAGGGGTTGAACATCACGGCAATGTTGGCCGGCACATCCTTGCGCACTGGGTGCACGATGGAGAACGGGTCGAGATACATGTAATCCGCGTAGGCGCCCCACAATGCTGGTGGACGAGAGGTCGGGATGTAGCCATGGGCGAACATGCCCCCTCGGCCGCGGCACACTTGGTAGTTGCCACTGCGGCAGGCGTGGCAATGCCCGCAGGGGATGAGTGGCTCTACGGCAACGCGGTCGCCAACGTTCACTCCCCAGCGCCGCGCGGCGCGATCGCCAATTTTCTCGATAATTCCCAGCGGTTCATGGCCGGGGATGACCGGCATTGGGACGGGCAGCACTCCGGCGTACTGCTCCGCGTCGCTGCCACAAATGCCGCACGCTTCCACGCGCAACAGCGCACTGTCATCGTCGATTTCGGGTAAGGGAAACTCGCGCAACTCCAACGTGCGGGGTGCGGTTTGAACCACTGCACGCGCTTTCATCTCGCCTCACCCTCTCAGGCCGGTGGTCGGCCGGACTTGTCCCCAGCCATGCCGGATGGCCGAGCTGTTGTCAATCCGCACCCCTGTTTCCTAACGGGAACGAACATGGGAACCGGCTTGCGGCAAGTCGCCGTGCAGGACGAGGTGGCGCCCGGCAAGGGGCATTGCGGGCTTGCGTGCGGGATTACAGAGCGCCAGCGCGATCGAGCGCAGAGAGTTCATCGTAGCCGCCGATCGGTTCGTCGTCGATGAAGATTTGCGGCACGGTGCGCCGGCCGGTGCGCTCTACAAGCCACAGGCGCAGCTCGTCGTTGCCGGTGACATCGATCTCTTCGTAGGCAATGGAACGCTCTTCCAACAGCCGCTTGGCCGCTACGCAGTACGGGCAGTAGGTCGTGGTGTAAATGACGACTCGTCGCATACCGGACACAATGTACCGGAGGGGTTTTCATGGAACAATGCGGATGTGCGTGGCCCGCCTTCGCCCTGCGTGCTAGCGGCAACGACCATGAATCGAGCCGAAGAATTATTTGGAGAACTGGTGCGTATCATGGAGCGATTGCGTGGACCTGGCGGTTGCCCGTGGGATCGCGCGCAAACGCACCAGTCGATCAAGGCTTACCTCATCGAAGAGGCTTACGAGGTGGCCGAAGCCATCGAGGAAGAAGACTACGAGGAGTTGCGCAAGGAACTGGGCGATGTGCTGTTGCAAGTGGTGTTTCACGCGCAAATGGCCCGCGAGGCGGGGCGATTTACCGTCGAGGATGTGCTCGCGCACATTAACGAAAAAATGATTCGTCGCCACCCGCATGTGTTCGGCGCTGCGACTGCGGAAACGCCGGAGGAAGTGCTGCGTAACTGGGCGCGGATCAAAGCGGAGGAGCGCAAGGCCGAAGAGAAAGACCGCTCGGTGCTGTCCGGTGTGCCACGTGCACTGCCCGCGCTGCAACGCGCCCACCGCTTGGGGGAAAAAGCGGCACACGTGGGCTTCGATTGGAGCGATGCACGCGCCGTGCTCTCCAAGGTGCACGAGGAACT
Organism: Candidatus Binatia bacterium; assembly: GCA_026415395.1. Taxonomy (NCBI): domain Bacteria; phylum Candidatus Binatota; class Binatia (SeqCode); species Binatia bacterium. Next base: position 156,674 of record JAOAHD010000007.1, read on the forward strand.
GGCGGAGCTCGAAGCCGCTTTGCACAAGGAATCGGCGGAGCAGGCTGCCCACGAACTCGGTGACCTGCTCTTCGCCCTTGCCTCGCTCGGCAGGCACTTGCGCCTGCACGCGGAAGACGTGTTGCAGCAGGCGAGCGACCGCTTCATTGCCCGCTTCCGCCGAGTGGAAGAAGCCTTAGCGGCACGCGGCCTCGACCCGCAGGCGGCCACCCCGGACTTGTGGGACGAACTTTGGAAACAAGCTAAGGCTGCGGAGGCTTCCAGTTGACGCGGCGCTGCCATCGGCTCCAACGGCCAGGAATCGCAACGTTCGGTCGCGCGCCGGCCAGGAGTTACCGGCAGGCGAACGGGTCTTCCAGGGGGGCGATTATGTCGCGTTCACCGTTTTGGAGTAACGCCGGCGGGTCGCTTCCCAAAGGCGAGGCAGTTCTCGACCGCCGAGAAGAGTGTGCACGAGAGCGAAAACAAGTACGCCCGCAGCAACGCACACCAGGAGCCAAGTAGTCCGCCACCACAGCGGCTCGCTGGATGCCCAGGTGAGGTGGGCTTGGAGCCGCCACAACAGTGGCAGCATGGCGAGCGCAGCGGCCGCGTCGCGCACAAAGCTGGGGAGTAACGCACGCAACCCAAGCGGGCCGAGTTTCCGCCGCAAGATGGTGAGGAGCAGCAACAAATTGACGGTGGCGGCCAACGAAGTCGAGAGCGCGAGCCCCGCGTGGCGGAAGTCGGCGAGGTGGAGCTGCACGGTAAGCCACGCTAGCGCACGCAGGACCGGCGAGGGTCCGCTTTCCACCGGTCCCATCAAGCTCAAGCTAAACAAAACGTTGGCCACGAACGCTGCCGCGGCAGTCCACACCGGCGTGCGGGTATCTTGTAATGCGTAGAACGCGGGCACGACGACGCGCAGCACCGCGACGGGCCACAGCCCCACGGCAAACGCAGTTAGGGCGTACGCGGTTTGCCGCGCTTCCGCGGCGGTAAAAGCTCCTCGTTCAAACAACACTGCGACGATCGGAAACGCTAGCGCTGCCAGACCGAGTGTAGCCGGGGTGACAATGAAGCTCGTCGAGCGAATGGCGAAGCGCAAACTCGCACGCATCTCCTCCCACTCGCGCCGCGCCGCTTGCGCGGAAAAACTCGGCAGCGCCGCGGTCCCCAAGGCCACCGCAAACAAGCCGAGTGGGAATTCGAACACGCGGTCGGCATACCACAAGTACGAGACGCTGCCCGCCGGCAACGCGGAGGCGAGCACGGTATCGACGAGTAGGTTGATTTGGTACACCGCGGCCCCGAACACGGTGGGTAACAGCAACCGCGCCGAGCGGAGAACCGCTTCGTGGCGCGGTTCCCACTCCGGCGCGAGAACGATGCCGAGCCGCGCAAGGGAGCCCACCTGCAAAGCCAGTTGGACGACGCCGCCGACTAACACGCCGTAGGCCAAAGCTTGGACTGGTGGACTCACCCACGGGCTTGCCGCTGCTCCGCCAATCATGGCGAGGTTTAGGAAAATCGGCGACATTGCCGGAGCCGCGAAATGGCGGAGAGAGTTAAGAATGCCTGAGCACAGCGCCACGAGACTCACCAAGGCAATGTATGGGAAGGTCCAGCGCGTGAGGGTCACCGTCAGCGCGAACTTTTCCGCATCAGCGGTAAACCCCGGGGCAAACAGCGCGGTGAGCGGTTCGGCCAGCAAGATGCCGGCGAGGGCAATGCCGCCGACGACAAGAGCGAACATCGTCGCCAACACGCGCGCCGCTCGCACGGCTTCTTGGCGTGGGCGTGTCGTCCAGTACTCGGTGAAGATCGGGATGAATGCCGTGCTCATGGCGCCTTCGGCCACGAAGCGTCGCAACAGATTGGGGATGCGGAACGCTACGAAGAAGGCGTCGGCGGCAAGTCCGGTGCCGAAGAAATAACCGACACTGGCATCGCGCACGAGCCCAGCGAGGCGGCTCAGAAAGGTGAACACGGCCACCAGGCCAGCGGCCCGTGCAATCGCTCGGTTCTCGCTCATCCACCCCTCTGCCTTCGCTGCCGCCGTAAGTAGCCCGGGTATGGGACTGGCTGGTTGACGGGTGGGCAACAAACCGCTAGCGAAGTGCGACCTGCAATTGGGAGGAACATTTCGTGGCCTTACGTCACAAGTCAGCGATCAAGCGTCACCGGCAGTCGTTGAAGCGCTACCAGCGCAACAAGGCAATCCGCACCCGTGTGCGGCACGTGCTGCGGCAACTGCGCGAAACGATTGCCAAAGGGGAAGTGAGCGCTGCCGAAGAGCAGTTGCGTTTGGCCATGAAGACGTTGACCAAGGCGGTGTCCAAGGGAGTGTTGCACCGGAACAACGCCTCGCGGCGTATCTCGCGTTTGAGCCAGCAAGTGGCTCGGCTCAAAGGTTCGGCTGCGGCTTGAGCTCTGCGTGCGCTTGGGCATCGTCCATCCGGTGCGGGTGAGTCAAAAGTCCTCGACCATCGCGTTGTAAGCATCGCGCGCCACTTGTCGGGCGAGCCGCTCGAGCAACTGGCGTTTTTCGCTCTCGGCAAGTTGCACGTTGATCGCCTCGCGATCTACGGCACTTTGCGGATTCCACTGGGGGTCGCGCAAATTCTTGGCGTCGAGCGGTTGGAGTTGGAACGCGGCAGCGCTCGTGACGATCACATTAGCGCTCGTGGCGTACTCACCCACCACGCGCAAGCTCTCGGTATGCCACAGCACCGTACCATCCGCACGGCGGGAGAGTTTCAAGTCGACAACCACCGCGAGCTCATACTGCATCGCCTGGTCGCGGCTGTTGAACGCCACGGGCCGCACCGAGATGCTGCGCACCTTGCCAGTAATCAGGGCATCGGCTTGCGAAGGATCTGGCTCCCAGCGCAGTTGTTGCCGCTGGGCAATTTCCCGCTCTAGAGCGAAGACGAGAATCTTCTCCCAGCCATGTTCTGTGGTAGCGTTGTCCACGGTGGCGACGGAAATGCTGCGAATGTCGGGAGGCAACCGTAAAGCCGTGCCGGCTAATTGGTAGCCGCAGGCGCCGCTCAGCCCAAGCGCAAAAGCAAGGAGAGTCCGCCGAAGGTTCACCTTGGCGAGGTTCATCCCACCACAATGCTCACCAAGCGCCCGGGAACGACCACTTGTTTGCGCACGCTCCTGCCTTGGAGCTGCGCTTGCACTGCGGGCAGGGCCAGCGCCAAGCGGAGGATCTCGGCTTCGTCTGCGGTACGCGGCACGGTAATCCGTCCGCGTACTTTGCCATTCACTTGCACGGCGAGTTCCACCTGCTCTTCGACGAGTTGCGCGGGATCGTACTCTGGCCAACGGGCGTCGAAGATGCTTTCCCGGTGACCGAGTGCCTCCCATAGTTCTTCCGCCAAGTGCGGTGCGAAGGGCGCAACCATGAGGAGGAGCGACTCGAGCACCCAACGATCGGCCGGGCCGTGGCGGCGGATGTCATTGAGCAAGCTCATCAGTGCGGCAATGGCGGTGTTGTAGCGAAGCTCTTCTAAATCTTGTTGCACCTTGGCGATCGTGCGGTGCACGCTGCGGCGCAGCTCTGGCGAGCTTTGCGCGTGCGGATCGAACTGCGCGACCAACCGCCACACGCCTTCGAAGAAGCGCTGTACACCGGCAATCCCCTCGTCGCGGAAGTCACCACCTTCGGTGTAGGGCCCGAGGAACATCATGTACGTGCGGAAGACGTCGGCACCGTAGCGTTCTATGTATTGATCGGGGTTGACGACGTTGCCGCGCGATTTGGACATCTTGGCCCCGTCCTTGGTAATCAGGCCATGGGCGCGGAACTTCTTGAACGGCTCTTCGAACGGCAACAGGCCCATGTCGTGCAGCGCCATGGTGATGAAGCGGGTGTACATGAGGTGGAGCACCGCATGCTCGTTGCCGCCAATGTACATGTCGACCGGGAGCCACTTCTTGGTGAGCTCGGGATCGAAGGGCACGTCGGAGCGGTGAGTGGAGGGATAGCGCAGGAAGTACCAAGCCGAGTCGAGGAAGGTGTCGGACACATCCGTTTCCCGTCGGGCCCGGTGGCCACAGCGCGGACAAGGTACTTCGTAAAACTCTTTCACGCGGGCTAGGGGAGCAATGCCGCTTTCGTCGGGGCGGAAGTTTTCTACGTAGGGGAGAAGTACCGGCAAGTCTTGTTCTGGTACGGGCACAATCCCACAGCCGTCACAATAGATAACGGGAATCGGCGGCCCCCAGTAGCGCTGGCGGGAGATGCACCAGTCGTGCAGCCGGTACTCTACGCGCGCCTCTCCCAAGCCGCGCTCCGCCAGCCATTGGGTAATTGCGCGCTTGGCGCGGTCGGAGTCGAGCCCGGTGAACTGGCCGCTGTTGATCAAGCGTCCGGGCCCTTCGTAAGCAGCATGCTCCGCCGCCTCACTGTCGATGGGCTCGATCACTCGCACAATCGGCAGCGCGAACTTGCGGGCGAACTCGTAGTCACGCTGGTCGTGCGCTGGCACCGCCATAATGGCGCCAGTGCCGTACTCGGCTAGCACGTAATCGGCAATCCAGATGGGAATCGTTTGGTCGGTTGCCGGGTTGATCGCATAGGCGCCGGTAAACACACCGGTTTTCTCTCTAACCGAGCGGCGCCGCACGAGATCCATTTTGAGCGTGCGCTCCACGTAAGCGTGCACAGCAGCGCGTTGCTCCGGGGTGGTGATTTCCTCGACCAACGGGTGCTCTGGTGCAAGCACCACGTAGGCGGCACCGAACACGGTGTCCGGCCGCGTGGTGAACACGCGGATTTTTCGACTCGGTTCGTGCGCCAGGGGAAAGTCAATCGCCGCCCCTTCCGACCGGCCAATCCAATTCCGCTGCGCCGTTTTCGTGGTTTCTGACCAATCGATCCAGTCGAGGTTTTTCAGCAGCCGTTCGGCGTATTTCGTGATTTTGAAAAACCACTGCTCGGTAAACCGTTGCTCGACGGCCACGTCGGGGTGGCGCTCGCAGTAGCCGTCGATCACTTGCTCGTTGGCGAGCACCGTGTGGCACGCCGGGCACCAATTCACCGGCGCTTTTTTTCGTTCGGCAAGGCCGAAGTGATAGAGCTTGAGGAAAATCCACTGTGTCCAGCGGTAATAACTCGGGTCGGTGGTGTCGACGACGTGGTCCCAGTCGAGCATCAAACCCAGGCGACGGAGTTGGCGACGGAAGTTGGCAATGGTGCGCGGGATCAGTTCGGCCGGGTGAACACCAATCTTCAGCGCGTAGTTCTCAGAGTGAATGCCGAAAGCGTCGAACCCGATGGGTTCGAACACGTCATAGCCTTGAAGGCGGCGGAAGCGCCCGTGAATGTCCGCCCCGGGAAAGGCAAAGGCGTGCCCGACGTGAAGCCCCTCAGCCGAGGGGTAGGGAAACATCATTAAATTGTAATAGGGCCGCTGCGCGCGGAAGAGGTCCACACGGTTCGTGCCGCGCTCTTCCCAAAGGCGTTGCCACTTTTCCTCGACAACGGACGGGTTGTAGCGGTCATCCATGTTTGTCGCTCCGTTCCGCCTCCAGCGTTTCCTTCACTCCCAAGCGCTCGGCGATGCGGTCGAGCACGCCATTGACGAACTCTTGAGCCCGCTCGCTGGAATATCGCTTACTGATCTCGATTGCCTCGTTGATCACAACGGCTGCCGGCGGCCGGTCGCCCGATAGGAGTTCGTACGTGGCCACCCGCAAAATGGCCAAATCCACCGGGGCGATGCGGTCCAACCGCCAGTGCTCGGCGGCCTCGGCAATTAAGCGGTCGATCTCCTTGCGGCGCTCAAGCGTCCCTTGCACGAGTGCCCCTGCAAATTGCCGCGCCTCGAGCGAGGCGCCAGAGTCTTCCCACAGGTAAGCAATGCGGTCGGGCTGGTACTCGCCAGTAAGCTCTATCTGATACAAGGCCTGAACGGCCAGTTCGCGCCCCTTTCTCCGTGCACCCATGGCCGACCACGCTCATCCCAGTTGCCGGTGTAAGCGTGCGCACTCGACGGCGACGCGAGCGGCTTCGTAGCCCTTGTTCCCGGGATCGTCGCCGGCGCGTGCGAGCGCTTGCTCCATGTTCTCCGTGGTCAAAATGCCGAGGGCTATGGGCACGTGACGAGCCAATTGCACTTGCTGCAAGGCGCGAAACACAGCCTCAGCAATATAGTGATGGTGCTGGGTTTCGCCGCGCACGATGGCCCCGAGGCACACCAGGGCATCGAAACGGCCGGCGCCGGCCAGGGAATCCGCGGCTAGGGGAACCTCGAAGGTCCCGGGCACCTGCACTACTTCGATGTCGTCGTCGCGCACCTGGGCTTCGCGCAGCGCTTTGAGTGCGCCACGCAACAGGCGCTCGGTCACAATTTCGTTGAACCGAGCCGTTACAATGCCAATGCGCAATCCAGCCCCCAGCACATCTCCGCGAATCGTCGTTGGCATCGCGCTATTCCTGATGCGGCAGATCAACGTTGGACAACAAGTGGCCCATTTTCTGCCGCTTGGTGCGGAGGTACTGCAAGTTGCCGCGATGGGGTGGAACTTCCAGCGGCACCCGCTCCACGACTTCGATCCCGTAATGCTGGAGCCCCTCGATCTTGCGCGGATTGTTCGTGAGCAAGCGGATACGCCGAAGGCCCAAGTCGCGCAGGATCTGTGCCGTCATTCCGTAGTCGCGCCCGTCATCCGCAAAGCCAAGCTCGCGGTTGGCTTCGACCGTATCGCGGCCGCGGTCCTGGAGGGCATAGGCGCGCACTTTGTTGGCGAGGCCGATCCCTCGCCCTTCTTGTTGCATGTACACGAGCACACCCTTGCCTGCACGATCGATTTGCTCGAGCGCGCGGCGCAGTTGGTCGCCACAATCACAGCGTTGCGAGCCGAACACGTCGCCGGTGAGGCACTCGGAATGAACGCGCACGAGCACGGCTTCATCCGCCTTCCAGCGGCCCTTGATGACAGCGATGTGCTCGTGGGCATCGACGTCGTTACGATACACCACCATGCGGAACTTGGCGCCGAAGGCAGTGACCATCGGCACGTCCGCCACGCGGTGCACGAGAGAATCTGCCCGCAGCCGGTAAGCAACGATGTCCTCGATCGTCACCACCGGTAGCTCGAACAGATCGGCCAATGCGTTGACGTCGGGCTCCGTTGCCACGTTGCCGGCATCGTCCAGAATCGTGCACGTGACCGCCGCAGGTTTCAGCCCAGCGAGACGAACCAGGTCCACAGCAGCCTCGGGCAACGCGCGCCACGCCAGCACGCCGCCGCTGCGCGCCATCACCGGAAACATATGGCCGGGCATCACAAGGTCGTCTGGCGTTGCGTCGTCGGCCACCGCAGTAAGGATGGTCGTCGCCCGGTCGGCGGCGGAGATTCCCGTGGTCACCCCGCGGCGGGCTTCGAAGGAGGCGCCGTATGCCTTGCGCTGAGGACTGCCTGGGTTGCCGAGCAGGGGAATGCCTAACCGTTGTAAGTGTTCGCGCGGCAACACTAGCTCGACCAAGCCCCGCGCATGCGTCGCCATGAAGTTCACTGCCTCTGGGGTGACGCATTCTGCGGCCAGGCACACCACGGCTTCGCCCTCCCCACCTTGGGCGAGGATTACCATTTGTCCCTGGCGCAGCGCAGTAACTGCCCTGTCCAAACTGTCCGTGGTCATGGGCAGCTCCACTCTGTAGCAACGAGCCAATCCCCTGCAAAGCGACGCACGCGCAGCGGCGGCAGGGAGAGGGCTTCGGCAATGTCTCGAACCCCGAGAGACTCGATGACCGGGCGGCCATCGCCACCGATGAGCTTGGGGGCGAGAAAAAGGAGGAAGCGATCGACCCCACGAGCGCGCAAGGCTTGGGCAGCTACATGCGGACCACCCTCCACCAAAACAGCCAAAAGCTCGCGCCGGCCAAGCTCGGTGAGCACAACCTCCCACGGGATTCCTGCCCCGCCGGTGACAACCTCGACCACGGTGACGCCCCGCTCCCGTAGAGCCTGCACTTTATCGCGCGGTGCGCGCTCGGTGGTGAGCACCAGGGTCGGTGCGCGGCTCACATCGTAAACCCGAGCGCTGAGGGGCGTGCTCAGTTGGCCGTCGAGCACCACGCGCAAGGGTTGCGGCGCTCGCCGGCGGGTTCGGCACGTAAGCTCCGGGTCGTCGCGCACCACGGTGCCGGCGCCCACCAGAACCGCATCGTGCTCCGCACGCAAACGATGTACATAAGCACGGCTCTTCTCGCCGGTAATCCAGCGCGACGAGCCGGTTGCGGTTGCGACCCGCCCGTCGAGGGAAGCGGCAAGCTTCAACGTGACCCAGGGTTTGCCCGTGCGTATGAACTTACGAAACGGGGCGATCAACTCCGTGCAGGCATCCGCAGCAACCCCTTGGGTGACTTCGACTCCCGCCGCGCGCAGTTTCTCGGCTCCTCCGCCCTCGACATTGGGGTTGGGATCCGGGACGCCGTACACCACCCGGCGGATGCCGGCGCGGAGAATCGCCTCGGTGCAGGGCGGGGTCCGCCCGTGGTGGGCACAAGGCTCGAGGGTGACGTAGAGGGTTGCCCCTTTAGCCGCTGCGCCAGCGGCGCTCAGGGCTTCGATCTCGGCATGTGGCAAGCCAGCGCGGCGATGGTATCCGGCACCGAGGACTTGCCCATCCTTGACCACCGCAGCGCCGACGGGAGGGTTCGGTCGGGTTTGTCCGACGCCGCGCCGCCCCCAACGCACGGCAAGGCGCATGAAGCGTTCGTCTGGCGACTGCCGCCTGGCCACGTCAACGCCTCTTCGCGGGCGACTTGCGCCGGCCTTTCATCAAGCGCTGGAGCTCGCGCATGAACTCGTCGACGTCCTTGAATTCCCGGTACACCGAAGCGAAGCGCACATACGCCACTTGGTCGAGCCGGTGGAGCTCGCGCATCGCCGCTTCACCGATCAGCGAACTCGGAACTTCCTTTTCCCCACGCTCTTGCAACACTTGCTCGATGCGTTCGACGGCTTGCTCGATGGCGGCAGTGCTCACGGGCCGCTTCTCGCAGGCCTTCTTAAGCCCGGCGAGCACTTTTTGGCGATCATAAGGTTCGCGGCGGCCGTCTTTTTTCACCACGACCGGCAATACCTCTTCGACGCGCTCGTAGGTGGTAAAGCGGCGCCCGCAGTGTTCACAGGCACGGCGGCGGCGGATGGTGTGGCCGTCCTTGCTCAAGCGCGAATCGATGACGTGGTTTTGCAAGTCGTGGCAAAAAGGACACTTCATCGCCAGGTTGCTGCCCGCGGGTCGCGCTGACCGCTGGGCCACGGAACGCTCGGACGCGAGGCTGCCGTGCGCTTTTCGCTCACAGCTCCGCCACCTCGAACAACCACAGTTGGTTCTTGCGGCCGATGTCCGTGACCGGAACGGGGTAGCGGCCGGTAAAACAGGCATCGCAAAAACCGCCGCGCTGGCCGTGCAAAAATGCGTAAAGCCCCTCTTCGCTCAGGTACCCGAGGGAGTCGGCGGTGATGAAGCGGCAAATCTCCTCCACCGGCAGGCGAGAAGCGACCAGTTCTTCGGTGGTCGGCGTATCCACGCCGTAAAAGCAAGAGGCAATGGTGGGTGGAGAGCTGATGCGCAGGTGCACGGCGGTGGCCCCTGCTTGACGGACCATTTGGACGATTTTCTTGCTGGTCGTTCCGCGGACAATCGAGTCGTCGACAATTACCACGCGCTTGCCACGCAGCACGTCAGCCTGGGCGTTGAGCTTGACCTTGACGCCGAAATGCCGAATGGAGTCGCGCGGCTCGATGAACGTGCGCCCGACGTAGTGGTTGCGAATCAGTCCCATTTCGAAGGGCAGACCAGACTCTTCGGCATATCCCAGCGCTGCGGGCACCCCGGAATCAGGCACAGGAATCACGATGTCGGCATCGGCTGGTTGCTCGCGCGCCAGTTGGCGGCCGAGTTCCTTGCGCACCTCGTACACATTGCGGCCAAAGACTTTGCTGTCGGGGCGGGCAAAATACACGTACTCGAAAACACAGGCAGCGCGCGGCTGGCGTGGAAAGGGATGCAAACTTTCCACCCCAGCCGCAGAAATGCACAACACTTCTCCCGGCTCCACCTCGCGCTCGTAGGTGGCGCCGATGAGATCGAGGGCGCAGGTCTCCGAGGCGACGATCCAGGCGTCTTTAATGCGCCCGAGCACCAACGGACGAAAGCCATGCGGATCGCGGGCGGCGAGAAGTTCGCGCGGGGTCAAGAACACCAGGGAATAGGCGCCGCGCACGCGCGCAAGTGCCGCACAAACGCGATCGATCGTGCGTTCGCCTTTGGCGTTGGCCATGAGGTGGATGATGACCTCGGTGTCGACATTCGATTGAAAAATCGAGCCGCGAGCTTCGAGCTGCTCGCGCAGTTCGAGGGCATTGACGAGATTGCCATTGTGAGCCACCGCCAAACCGCCACGGCCATATTCGACCACGAACGGCTGGGTGTTTTTCAGCAGAGTTTGCCCGGAGGTGGAGTACCGATTGTGGCCAATCGCAGCCGAACCTTTTAGTTGGCGGATGATCTGCTCGGGGAACACATCCGCGACCAAACCGAGGCCACGATGCGAAAGCAGCATCCCTTCGTGGGCGGAGACGATTCCCGAGCCCTCTTGCCCACGATGCTGCATGGCGTACAGGCTCAAGTAGACGAGGTTGGCGGCCTCGGGGTGACCGAACACCCCGACGACGGCACACTTTTCCCCGAAACCGTCTCGCCGATCGTCCGACATCTGCCCGCCTTGCGCTTCTAGCTCGCTCATTGCCGTGGCGTCCTGCCCTCGGGCAGCGTCAATTCCATTCGCCGGGGCAAAGCGTTCGCCCACACCTCGCGCAGTGTAGCACACTCGATGTCGATCCACGGGGCGATGACCAACCTCCGGCCGCGCACTTCGCCAATCACCGTGCACGGCACGCTGGCTTGTTGTGCAAGCTCGCGCAGCGCCGCCAGGTCGCGCCGTTTGAGGGAAAGCACGATGCGCGATTGACTCTCGCCGAAAAGCAACGCGTCGGTTCGGATTGTGGCCGGAAGTTCGATCACCGCACCGAGCGGTGCTGACGGATGGCTGATGCAGCACTCGGCAAGCGCCACCGCAAGGCCGCCTTCGCTCACGTCGTGTGCCGACTGCACGAGCCCGTCCCGGATGGCGCGCAAGCACACCTCTTGGACTTTGCGTTCGACCGCCAAATCGATCCACGGTGGCACTCCGGCCACTTTGCCGTGCACCACGGCAAGATACTCGCTCGCGCCGAGCTCCTCGCGGGTTTGCCCGAGCAGTACGATGGCGTCGCCTTCGTTCTTGAACCATTGGGTGGTAAACGCACGCACCGGCTCGACGAGACCGACCATGGCAATCGTCGGCGTGGGCGGGATCGAGTGGCCTTCGGTTTCGTTATAAAAACTCACATTACCGCTCACGACCGGTACGCGGAAGGCCAGACACGCGTCGCGAATGCCTTGAATGGCCTCGACAAACTGCCACATGACCTCCGGCTTTTCCGGGTTGCCGAAGTTCAAGCAGTCGGTAACGCCGATTGGCTCGCCGCCTGCACACACGATGTTGCGCGCTGCCTCGGCCACGGCAATTACGGCGCCGACGTACGGGTCTTGCAAACAGTAGCGGCTGTTGCAGTCGACGCTGAGGGCCAAGCCTTTGTCGGTCCCTTTGATGCGGAGCACGGCGGCATCGCTGCCCGGACCGACTACCGTGTTGCCGCGGACCAAAAAATCGTACTGCCGGTAGACCCAAGCTTTGCTCCCTAAGTTCGGGGAATCGAGCAGTTGCAGCAGGGTTGCGTTCCAATCGCTCGGCTGGGGGATTTCGTCGAGGCGAAGTTGCTGGCGAGCGTCGAGATCTTTGGGCGGCCGTGCGGGGCGATCGTACACGGGCGCTTGTTCGGTGAGGATCGCCACCGGCAAACGCACCACCTCCCGGCCGGAGAAATTTGCTCGGAACAAGCCATCATCCGTGACTTCGCCGACCACGACAGCTTCCAAATCCCACTTGGCGAAGATTTCCCGCACCTTCTCTTCGCACCCGGCGCGCGCCACCAGCAGCATGCGCTCTTGCGATTCCGAGAGCAGGATTTCGTAGGGAGTCATGCCTTGGGCACGCGTCGGCACGCGGTCGAGATCGAGCCGGATGCCCGTGTGACCGCGCGCAGCCATTTCCACGCTGGAACTCGTGAGCCCGGCAGCCCCCATGTCTTGAATCGCCACGATGGCATCTTGCTCCATCAGCTCCAAACAAGCTTCGAGCAAGAGCTTTTCCGTGAACGGATCCCCTACTTGCACGGTGGGGCGCTTTTCTTCCGCTTCTCCGCGGAACTCCGCCGAAGCGAGGAGACTGGCACCGTGGATGCCGTCGCGCCCGGTTTTGGAACCCACGTAGATCACCGGATTGCCGATGCCTGCAGCGCGTGCACGGAAGATTCGATTGGCGGGCAGTACCCCGAGCGTGAATGCATTCACGAGAATGTTGGCGTTGTAGCCGGCATCGAAATACGTTTCGCCACCGACCGTGGGCACGCCCACGCAGTTGCCATAGCCGCCGATGCCGGCAACCACGCCCTCGACCAAGTAGCGGGTGCGGGGATGATCGAAGCTACCAAAGCGTAGCGAGTCGAGAATCGCAATGGGCCGCGCCCCCATCGTGAACACGTCGCGCAAAATTCCGCCCACCCCGGTAGCCGCACCTTGGTACGGCTCGACGTAGGAAGGATGGTTGTGGCTTTCGATCTTGAAGGCCACAGCGAGCCCGTCGCCAATATCGATCACGCCGGCGTTCTCCCCTGGGCCTTGCAATACGCGCGGCCCCGTCGACGGGAGCTTGCGCAGGTGCAATCGCGAGCTCTTGTAGCTGCAGTGTTCCGACCACATCACCGACACCACACCGAGCTCGACCAAATTCGGCGCTCGTCCGAGCGCTCGGCACAAACGCTCGAATTCTTCAGGCGTCAGCCCGTGCTCGATCGCGTGGTATTCGTCAACCGGACGGAGAAGCTGCTCTAAGTTCATCAGTGCCCAGGCGCCACGGCAGTGTGGTCAGCAACGCGTGCGCCGCGTTGCGCGGCCAAAACGGATTGAAAGAGCTTGAGTCCATCGTCGCTGCCCATCCATTTTTCCACGGCGTGTTCCGGGTGAGGCATCAACCCGAACACGTTGCGGCCTTCGTTGACGATGCCGGCGATATTCGCCAGCGAGCCGTTGGGGTTGGCCTCCGGCGTCACGCGGCCGTTGGCGTCCACATAACGGAGCACAATTTGCCGATTTCGTTCGAGCCGTTCGAGGGTGGAGGCATCGGCCACGTAACAGCCTTCGCCGTGCTTGATCGGAATTTGCAACACCTCGCCGCGCCGACACAACTGTGTGAACGGGGTGTCGTTTTCCTCCACCCGCACATGGCTCATGGCGCAGACAAAACGGCGGTCGCGATTGCGCACCAGCGCACCAGGCAAGAGCCCGGCCTCGCACAGCACTTGAAACCCGTTGCAAATCCCCCAAACTAAGCCACCCCGTTCGGCAAATTCGATGACTTTCTCCATCACGGGAGAAAAACGGGCCATGGCCCCGCAGCGCAAGTAGTCACCGTACGAGAAGCCTCCAGGCAGCACGACCACATCCACTCCTTTTAAATCGGTGTCCTTGTGCCACAAGCGCACCGCAGGCTCGCACAGCACTTGCTCGATGGCCCACAAGGTATCTTGGTCGTCGTTCGAACCTGGAAACACAACAACGCCCCAGCGCATGGTTGCCTCGTTCAGTCCTGAATTTCGAAAGAAAAGTCTTCGATCACCCCGTTGGCGAGGAGCTTGCGGCACATCGCTTCGGTGCGCTCTTGCGCTTGCTGGCGATCGCTGGCTTGGAGTTCGAGCTCGATGAGTTTGCCGACCCGCACCTCTCCGACCTCGGTAAACCCGAGAGCGTGGAGCGATCGCGCAACCGCTTTGCCTTGCGGGTCGAGCACTTCCTTTTTGGGCATCACAAACACTCGGGCGCGCACGACAAACCTCCTCATGTTTCACAAATGCGGCGATGCACCTCCGCGTAAGCGCCCTCGACGTTGCCTAAGTCGAAACGGAAACGGTCCTTGTCCAGTTTTTCGCGGGTGGTGGCATCCCAAAAACGGCAGGTATCCGGGCTGATCTCGTCGCCGAGCAGCAACCGTCCGTGATGGCGGCCGAATTCGAGTTTGAAATCCACAAGCAGCAACCCCCGCGGCTGCAAAAATTCGCGCAGCAACTCGTTGACCCTCAGCGCTTGGCGGTTGATTTCCTCGAGCTCGGTCTCGCTGGCAAATCCCAGCACGGTGATATGCCAGGGGTTAATCAGCGGGTCGCCGAGTGCATCGTTCTTGTAGTAGTGTTCCAAGATCGGGCCAGGGAGATCGCGGCCTTCTTCGAGTCCTAGCCGCTTGGCCAAGCTACCCGCGATGATATTCCGCACCACCACCTCCACAGGTACAATTTCCAATCGCCGCACGAGCATCTCGCGCTCACTCAACGTGCGCACGAAGTGCGTGGGCACTCCGTGCTGTTCGAGATACGCGAACAGCGCGGCACTGATGGCGTTGTTTCGCACTCCCTTGGAAGCGATCGTGCCGCGCTTTTGGGCGTTAAAGGCAGTGGCGTCGTCTTTGAAATACTGAATCACCAAGTCCGGATTCGCAGTGGCGTAAACCTTCTTGGCTTTCCCTTCGTACAATAGTTCGCGCTTTTCCATGTTCGTCCTCGAGCCGTCTCGGCTCTGGGGCTCGCTGCCCCGTCAGGTTGGCGAGCGCCTGGCTCTGCACCCTGGACCGTGTTTCCCTCCGTAGCGTACTCTACCCTGAACTTCACCCCCGCCGCGTCATCACTTGCCGGTATGGCCGAAGCCGCCCGCGCCCCGGGTTGTGGGTTCGAGGGTGGCAACTTCCTCCCATTCCACTCGGCTTACGGGTGCAACCACAAGTTGGGCAATGCGGTCACCCGGCTGGATGGTGACGGCTTCTTGCCCAAGGTTGACGAGAATCACCTGAATTTCTCCGCGATAGTCGGCATCGATCGTTCCCGGCGTGTTCAGCAAAGTCACGCCGGTACGCCATGCCCATCCCGAGCGGGGTCGCACCTGCCCTTCGTATCCCAGGGGCAACGCGATGGCGATCCCGGTGGGTACGAGGCAGCGCGCGCCCGGCGCGAGGGTGAGCGGCGAGGAGAGCGCAGCATACAAGTCGAGCCCCGCCGCACCCGCGGTGGCGTATGACGGGAGCGGCAGCGCTTCGGCTTCCGCTCGCACCCGCTGAATCGGCACCCGTAGCGAGGCTACTGCTGCCTTCGCGTCTTCTTGCCGCTGCTTTGCTTCGGGCGTGACCGAGGCCGATTTCATCGGTCGAGGTTGGATGAAATCCTTCACTCACCGCACACTCAAGCCGCCGTCGACCGGAATGACTGCACCAGTGACATACGCTCCAGCACGCGACGCTAAGTAGATCGCGATGCCAGCCATGTCTTCCGGTTCGCCGATGCGTCCGAGCGGGCAGGCAGCAATGATTGCGTCGCGAAAGCGCTCGAGTGTGGCGGCCATCATTTTGCTTTCGAACGGGCCTGGAGCGACCGCGTTCACGGTAATGTTCCGCGCCGCCAGTTGCATGGCGAGCACGCGGGTAAGGTGATGCACCGCAGCTTTGCTGGCGGAGTATGCGTAGGTTTCCAGTAGCGGCACGCGGAGACCGTCGATGGAGCCAATATTGATCACGCGCGCTGGGTCGCCAGGCCGGGCCGCCGCCTCCAGTTGCGGCAGAAGCGCACGGGTGAGGTGGAAGACGGCCTTGACGTTGAGCGCCAGCACTTTGTCCCAAGCGCTGTCAGGATATTCCTGCAGCGGTGCCCCCCAGTTGGCGCCCGCGTTGTTGACCAGGATGTGGAGCTGAGCCTCTCGTGCCGCAATTTCCTCCGCTAAGCGGCGGCATTCTGCTTCTGTGGAGAGATCCGCCGGCAGCGCGAGACAGGTGCCGTAGCGCGACAACTCTTCGGCTGTGCGGGCGCAGGCATCGGCCTTGCGGGAGGAAATGTACACCTTCACCCCATTCTCCACGAAGCCGCGGGCAATCATGGCGCCAATGCCGCGCGAGCCGCCGGTGACGAGCGCCACCTTGCCGGAGACGTCGAAGAGGTTCTTCATTGCCCTAGCCTCCTCACCATAAGTCGGGTTCGAACATGCGGTCCAAACGTTCGGCGCGTCGCCGCAAAATCTCGCGCTGTTCCGGATGGGTCAGAATGTAAAGGTCACCCCGCTCGATGCCGCGCACCACGCGTCGCGCCACTTCGGCCGGAGAAATCACACCACCCTTCATGGCTTCGGCCGGCGGCACCAACGGCTCCACCCCGGGCGTGCGCAAGTGCGCGGGGCGGAGCCGCGCCGAGTTTTCGTTGATCCGTGTGTCGACAATCATCGGGCACAACACACTGACGCCAATTCCCAAGGGCTTGAGTTCCCGATAGAGGGCTTCGCTCAACCCAACCACCGCAAATTTCGAGGCACAGTAAATGCCCAGCCATTCCATCCCCACCAGTCCTGCCATGCTGGCGGTGTTCAAAATGTGACCACCGGTTCCTTGCTCCACTAGCCAAGGGAGGAACACTTCGATGCCGTGCACTACGCCCCAAAAGTTCACACTCATGGTGAACTCCCAGTCTTCATGGCTGGCCTCGCGCAGCGGACCGAACACCGCCACGCCGGCGTTATTGCATAGCAGGTGCACGGCGCCGAACTGCCGGCGAACCTCGTCCGCAAGCGCGCGCACGCTGGCGAGCGAGGTGACATCCGTCACCACCCCGGCGACTTGCCCGCCGTTGCCGCTAAGTTCGGCCACGGTGCGATCGAGTGCCGCGCGATCGAGGTCGGCCAGCACCACCCGCGCACCGCGGCGCAAAAACTCCTCCGCCATGGCACGGCCGATGCCACCCGCCCCGCCAGTAATGACCGCCACGCGGCCGGCAAACTTATCGCTGGTCATGCGCGCCCGCCTAGCACGTTGCCCTGTCAGCGCCAACAATGGGCGAGTGGTGACCGCAGGGGCGACACCAGCAGCGCCCTTGGCGCTACATCGGCGAGTGTCGAGTACCGAGTGGCAAGTAGCGAGCGGCGAGTGGCGAGCAGGGAGTGGCGAGTCGTGGGGAATGAGGAATAGGGAATGGCGAATGGCGAATAGCGAAAAGGGAACGCGCGCCATGCATCTTGCCACCCTGCGCCGACGCCATCGTAGGGGCGACGCATGCGTCGCCCGCGCTGCTCTGGCGAGAAGCAAACACCTTTGCTTTTTACGCCGTATCTCGCAAGTTCGGAGGTTACACTATGCAAGAGGTTTTCATTATCGAGGCGGCGCGCAGTCCCATTGGCCGGCGAAAGGGTGGCTTGGCAGGTTTGCATCCCGCCGCCTTGCTCGGGAAGATCCAGCGAGCGGTACTGGAGCGCGCTGGGGTAGAGCCGCGGCAAGTGGGTCAAGTGGTTGGCGGCTGTGTGTCGCAAGTGGGTGAGCAATCCTTCAACATCGCCCGTACCGCCTGGCTGGGGGAAGGCCTTCCCATGGAAGTGCCGGCGACGACGGTGGACAGCCAGTGCGGGTCGAGCCAGCAGGCAACGTCCTTAGCTGCCGGGCTCATTGGGGCCGGCATCGAAGATGTGGTGCTGGCCTGTGGGGTGGAAATGATGACGCGCGTGCCGTTGGGTTCGAACATGCGTGGCGGGTCGCCATTTCCCCCTTCGTACGCCGAACACTACGCCTTTGCCACGCAGTTCCAAGGTGCGGAGATGATTGCCAAAGAGTTCGGCATCACCCGCGAAGATACGGACCGCTTCGGCCTGCGCAGCCAAGTGCTTGCCAACCAAGCCTGGCGCGAGGGCCGCTTCACACGTGAGGTGGTTCCCGTGGAGGCACCGGTGGTCGACGAAAACGGCAACCCCACTGGTGAGACGCGCCGCGTGGAGCGCGACGAAGGGCTGCGGGAAACGTCGCTGGAAAAACTGGCGGCTTTGCAACCCGTAGAGCCAGGGGGCATTCACACTGCTGGTACCTCTTCGCAAGTGTCCGATGGCGCGGCTGCCGTGCTGTTGGCATCTCCAGAGGGCGTAAAGCGCCTCGGCCTGAAGCCGCGCGCGCGAATTGTGGCGACGACGTTGGTGGGAGTGGACCCAGTAACAATGCTCAAGGGACCCATCCCGGCCACGCGCAAGCTCTTGCAACTGACCGGGCTTCGCATGGACGAGATCGATGTTTTCGAGGTCAACGAGGCGTTTGCCTCGGTCGTGCTCGCGTGGATGAAAGCGTGCGAGCCGAATCCAGAGCGCGTGAACCCCAACGGCGGCGCGATTGCCCTCGGCCATCCTACGGGTTGTACGGGAGCGCGGCTCATTACCACCGCACTTCATGAACTCGAGCGGACCGGTGGGCGTTATGCCCTCATTTCCATGTGCTGTGGTGGTGGACTCGGCACGGGAACCATCATCGAGCGTCTCTGAGCCGCGGCTGCAGGGCGGTCAAAGCGCGGCTTCGCCCCCTGCTTGGCACTTCACTACGGCGGAGTTCGTGGGCATTGCCGGCGGCGACCCGACGACGGCTCGCCGCCGCTATGCCGATAGTGTTCGGGCGGTGCGCGCGGACGGCTTGCCTGCGTTGGTGCGTCAGTGTGCCGACGGTGATTTGCTGAAATTTGCCATGCGTGCGGCCGACGGTGCCGAGGTCGAAAGCGTGATCATTCCTATGGAAAGCTACCGCGGTGCCCGTTGGCGAACTCTCTGCCTTTCGACTCAAGTGGGCTGCCGCATGGGCTGCACGTTTTGCGAAACTGGCCGCATGGGCTTGCTCCGCAATCTCACGGCTTCGGAAATCATTGCGCAGCGCTTGCTAGCGCGCGGGCTGCTGGCCGAGCGTGGCGAGTACGAGGGGAGCCCGTATCGCTACGATGGCGATGGCATCCGCAATCTCGTGTTTATGGGGATGGGCGAGCCGTTGGACAATTTCGAGCAGCTTGCTCGGGCGATCGAAATCTTGTCCGACCCAGGCGGCCTTGGCTTCCCGTTGTCGCACATGACCGTGTCCACCGTCGGCGTGCGCAGCGGCTTAGAGAAGCTCGCCCAATGGGTTCGGCAGGATCCACAACGGCAGAAACTCCGCTTGGCGATTTCCTTGCACGCCGCTGACGATGAATTGCGGAGCCTCCTCGTGCCCATCAATCGCGCCGTGCCCCTGGCGGAACTGAAACAGCTCTTGCTCGCCTACCCGCTTACGCCCCGTGGGCTGTTCTTGATTCAGTACGTGTTGTTGCGCGGGGTGAACGACTCGCCGGAGCACGCGCGGCAGTTGGCCGCTTGGTGTCGCGACCTGCCTTGCGTTGTCAATCTCATCCCCTACAACCCGCAGCGCCTCCCACGATATGAGTCCCCGCGTGAAGAGACCGTGCTGGTGTTCTTACAAACGCTCCGTCAGCACGGCATCTTTGCCAAGCGGCGGCGCACCCAAGGGCAACAGCTGGCCGCCGCTTGCGGTCAGTTAGCGACCAATACGGCAAAGATGGGCCGCTACACTCGGTTAGGCGCCCTCTCTTCGTAACGGCTGCAGCCGTTCAGTGTCTTTTTGGCTGAGCAGCGGAGGGAAGTTTGCCCCAGGGCTTGACCTTGGACGTAGGTGGAGGCCGTAAACACATTACTGGAGTCGGGCCATGATTGGACTCAAAGTCGGCGAGGTCGCCAAGCGGGCAGGAGTGAACCTGCAAACCATCCGGTACTATGAACGCCGTGGCTTGCTTACCAAGCCGCCGCGCACCGCGGCAAATTACCGGGCGTACCCTGAGGACACCGTGCTGCGGGTGCGCTTCATCGAGCGAGCTCAACAACTGGGGTTCACCCTGAAGGAACTCCAGGAGCTCCTGTCGCTGCGCGCCGCGCCCCGGACGCGGTGCGCGGATGTGCGCCGGCGTGCGCAGCGCAAGGTGCAGGACATCGACGAGAAGCTGCGCACGTTGCAGTCGATGCGCCGGGCACTCGTCAAGCTCATCGATGAATGCGCGGGAAACGCCCCCGTGAGCGAATGCCTGATTCTCGAGGCGCTCGATCTGGGTGACAACGATTGATGACGGACGTGCCCTCACCACAACTCCGCGCAGCTTGAATCCCCCGCGTGGACGGAGAGCCTCTCTGGGGATGCGAGTGGCGCCCCCGGGTCGGTGCGTGGGACTGCGAACCCCGCTTCGGCCTTCACGGCTGGCAGGTGGCTGCGAGCTCGGGCGGGAACTCGCGTGCTCCCTGAGGAGAGCGGGCGAAGACAAAGCGCATTCCGCCGCATACCGCCCGGCGAAGCGGAGGCTCGCCGGCGCAAGCTACAGCTCGGTAAGCCGGCTCGAGCGTACCTCGTCGGAGGTATTCGTCCGCCACGCTCCACCCGATTCCGTTGAACGCCCGCTCGCGGCAGGTGGGATCGTCGAGTTTCCGCAACCGCGCGCACGCACCTTCAGCGCTGCCTGCACGCGGATACTCCGCCACGCCAAAGACCAAGCAACCCCGCAGCCACTCCTCACGAAAATCGCTGCGAGCTGCTCCTTGGCCATAAAGTGGCGCGAGCTGATATGCGCTGACAGCAAGTGCGAGCGCGACTGCCAGTCCGTGAATCCGCGCACCCCAAGCTTGCGCAGCCACGTCGATCCCGCCGGCGGCGAGCACAAGCAAAAGAACCGCGAGCGGCACGAAAAAACGTGCGAAGTAGTAGCCTTCGTTCGGCAGAGGGCTGATGCGGCCGACGACCAGCGCTGCGGTGGACAGGACGGCGGCAGCGAACAACACTCCGACGGCAAGCGGTGAACGCACTACCGCTCTCCTCGGCAGTCGCGAGAGGAGTGCGACGGCGAGCAGGAGCGCCAGCAGGATCAAAGCGGCAAGCGTCGCGCTGCCTAGCGCAGCGCCACCCCAAGCTTCCGAAAGGTGATTCAGCATTCCCAGTGCGGGCAGGTGCGGTGTAGGGTGCGTCGCAGCGTCCGAAGGAAACGCCCGTTCGATCCATTGCCACCACCGGTATGGGTGGCGGCAGACGTTTTGATAAATCCACGGCAGTGCGCCGAGGGCCACCCCGGAGGTCACCGCGCTCACGCTCGGCCAACGGGGCGAGAGTGCAATCAAAGCTCCCACCACAGGGAGCGCCCAAGGCACAAGCAGGTACGACATCCAGGCGGCAGCCGCGGCGAGCAACGCCGTGGAGAACGAAAGGAACCAGCTAGTCGCACAAGCTCGGCTTGCACAAACGAGCAAGGCTGTGGCGCACAACGCCGGGAGCACGCCTTCCGGATGAGAGCCCACTATGGTGATTTGCAGGCGCGCTAAGTTGGGGCTCAAGCCTAACCACATTGCCCCGCCCACCAAGGCGGCCCGCCAAGAAAACAGGGAGGCGAGGACCCACAGGTAGGCGCAAACAGTGGCCGTCCACCACAGGAGCACGAGCCACTTCAAGGAAACAACCGACGGCTCCTGCCACTGGAGCCAAAGGCTTCCGAGGACGATGAGTGGCACGGAGCCGCCATGGTCGAGGTCGTCTTGGTAATCCCAAACGCGTGCCAGCCCCGCACGTTGCAGCTCGAGGCTGCTGAACAAAAAAACTGGCTCCTCCCAATTTTGATTGGCAGAGCTCGAAGAGACGAGAAGCGCGGCGCGCGACCCCCAGAAAGCGGCGACCATGGCGACTAACGCCGCATATCGGAGCCAAGGGTGAAGCCGGAGCCGCATGCTGGGGCGCGGTTCCCGCGCTCGATCATGCACGCCCGTAGCCTTTACCGGCCTCGCGCCCGACAAGCAACGGACCATCTCGTTCCAGCAGCGAGCGGCGGGCAGTGATCGCAGGGGCGACGCATGCTTCGCCCGCGTTGCCGGCGGGTCACGGCGCCACCGCGCGCCAACAGCGGGCGAATGGTGTGGATCGGCGAATGGGGAACCCGGAACCCGTGCCTTGTATCTTGCCACCCTGCACCAACGCGATTCGTAGGGGCGACGCATGCGTCGCCCCGTGTCTCTAAAGACAGCTTGCCTTGAGCGTGCCAATCGGGTAGGCGATAGCTCCTGTGTCGGTGCGTCGGGGAGTGCCGTTGGTCTGGTTCATGAGAATTGTGCTCGTCGCCGCCAGTCTGGCGGTAACGAGCACGCCTAGTTGGGCTCGCGTGAGGTTCTCTCACGCCCGCTTCTCCGACGGGATGGTATTGCAAGCAGGGATGCCGAACCCGGTTTGGGGCGAGGCGGATCCGGGCGAGCAAGTAACGGTTCGGTTCGCTGGCCAGACGAAGACCACGGCCGCTGCTCCGTTTACTGGGCGGTGGGAAGTGACTCTCGATCCGCTGCCGGCTTCGAGTTCGGGGCGTCCCCTGACCGTGACCGGACGCGATAACGAGATCACTTTAGACGACGTACTCGTGGGCGAGGTGTGGCTGTGCAGTGGGCAGTCCAACATGGTGATCAGCCCGCCGACCAAGACCGAGCTCGACAGTTATCCATTGGTTCGCACGTTCAAGACGAAGCGTTGGGGCGAGCGTCCTGCTGGGGCAGCATTTTGGTTCGGCGTTGAGCTCCATGAGCAGCTCGGAGTTCCCATCGGAATTCTCAACGAGGCTGTGGGTGGCTCCAATATCCGCTTTTGGTTCGGTGCTTCCATCGTTGGCCCGGCTGGAGACGGCTTAGAGGATCGGCTGCGTGAAAAGGGCCGACTCTACGAACGTAAGATCGAGCCACTGTTCCCATTGGCTTTTCGCGGGGTGTGTTGGTGGCAAGGTGAGGCGGACGACGCACGGCCCAGCCAGTACGCCGTTGCGCTTCCCGCGCTTATCAAATCGTGGCGCGAGGATTTTGGTCGTCCAAACCTGCCATTCATCTTTGTCCAGTTGCCGACTGGTGGTGGTCTCAAGTTCGGTGAATTCCCGGCACCGCTTCCGATTGTTCAACCCATTCAGCTTGTCGCTCCGCGGATGCGCGACGCGTACCTCAAAGCCCTTGCCTTGCCGCAAACAGGAATGGTGATCACCATCGATCTTCCCGGTGGCACGCATCCGCGGGAAAAGGAGCTGTATGGGCGGCGGATGGGGTTGGTTGCCTTGGGGACGGTATACGGAACGATTAGCGGTAACTACTCCGGCCCGGTGTTTTCGCACATTCAGCAGGAGGGAAATCGACTGAGGATTTTCTTCCGGCCGCGGACTGCAATTGGACTGCAAGCTGGTGGGTCGAGCTCGCTGCAAGGGTTTGCAATCTCCAACGATGGGGTGACCTGGGTGTGGGCACACGCCACGATCCAAGGTTCGGAAGTCGTGGTGTGGCACGAAGCCGTCCCGAATCCCACGATGGTGCGGTATGCGTACGATGTGTTTCCGCGCTGGGCCAATCTTTTCAACGGCGACGGCTGGGCGGCCGCGCCGTTTTCATCGGACGTAGAACCGGGCCCGGGAGAGACCCCGGCACCCACAGTGACTCCGACGAGCACGCCGACGCCGTCCGCAACCCCCACACCGACAGGCCCGCCATTGCCCTCAGTTTCACCGACGCGCACTGGAACACCGACGAACACCATGCCTCCGTCACCAACCCTGACGCGCACGCGGACACCCACGATTACCCAGACGCCCACTCGAACATCAACCCCGACTTGGACCCCCACTCCGACTTGGACCCCCACTCCGACACCGACGATTCCGTTGGCATGCTCCCACGGAGCACCGATTCAGGGCGCCATTTTGCGGGTATTGCGTAATGCCGAGCCGGCAGGGGACGAGGTGCTCTTGGTGCAAGGAAATGCAGGAAGCTTCTTCCCGGGAATCGTCCTGGATGTCGCCACTGAAGGGATGCTGCTGCAAGTGGCCGATCGCAACGGCAACCTCGTCTTTAGCCGCCAGCTCCCAGGTGGCCCGAACTGGACCGTGCGTCAGACGCTGGGAGGTTTCTTGTTCTTGTATCGCGACCCGAGTGGTACGCTCGCCCAGGGAATCACGAAGGCGAAATTGATCAGCCGCGACGGCACCCGCGTCCAGTTCAGCGTCTCTGGCAAGGAGTCGAATTTCCAAATTCAACAGCACCAATTGCCCTTGCGACTGGCTGTGGTGTTCGGAGATCAAAGTGCCGGTGCCCAGGGGCGCTGCGGGACGATTGATTTCGGAACCGATGGTACGACCACCTGCACGTTCTCCGTACTGGGCAATACGGTGCTTTGCCGGTAAGCACCGAGGCTCACGCACAAGCACCGCCGCTAGCGGCATCGGCTCGGGCAGCGAATTTACCGTTTACAGGGGCTGCAGGAAAACGTGCCGATGAAGGTTTCTCCGGCGGGCGGCTGTCGATCGCAACCGGCCGGTCGCGCCGTCTTGTTCATCGTGTTGTTGGGGTTGGTGAGCCTGTGCGCGGATGTCACGTACGAAGGTGCCCGTAGCATTATCGGCCCGTACCTCGGTTCGCTCGGTGCCAGTGCCCTCACGGTGGCGGTGGTGGCCGGCGGCGGAGAGTTGCTGGGCTATGTTTTGCGGCTGTGGTCCGGGGTACTCGCCGACCGCACCCAAGCATACTGGCTGCTTACCATCGCCGGTTATACCGTGAACGTACTGTCTGTCCCCGCGCTGGCGCTTACCGGACACTGGGTCCCTGCGGCTGGCCTGGTCTTGCTCGAGCGCACGGGCAAGGCCCTGCGCACGCCAGCGCGAGATGCGATGTTGTCGTTCGCAACCGCCCGCACGGGCCACGGTTGGGGGTTCGGTCTCCACGAAGTGCTGGACCAGTTCGGGGCTACCTTGGGCCCTCTGGTCGTAGCAGGGATCGTTGCCGCACAGTCGAACTATCGTGAGGCATTTGCCTGGCTGTTGCTCCCGGCTTTCGCGGCCCTCGCTTTCTTGACACTGGCTCGCATCCTGTTTCCGCGCCCGCGCGAACTGCACGTGGCGCCGGAAGCCGTGGTGACCACCGGCTTGCCACCCGCGTTTTGGGTGTACGTGGTCGGTGCTGCGTGTGTGGCAGCCGGGTACGCAGACTACCCGCTCGTTGCCTACCACTTCCAGCAGAGCGGCCATGTGAGCGCCGCGTGGATTGCCACCCTGTATGCGCTGGCCATGGCTGTCGACGGCGTTTCTGCCTTGCTGTTCGGGTGGTGGTTCGACCGAGCTGGGATGCGCGCTTTACTGGTGGCGGTTGGTCTCTCGGCCCTGGCTCCGGTGTGGCTGTTTTCCCAAACCTTTGCCGCCGCGGCCGCAGGCGTGATCCTGTGGGGGATCGGAATTGGGGCGCAGGAGTCCGTGTTGCGGGCTGTAGTGGCGCACCTCACCCCGCATGCGCGCCGTGGTAGTGCATTCGGCGTGTTTAACATGGTTTTCGGACTAGCCTGGTTTGCTGGCAGCGGGGTGCTTGGCTTTCTGTACACTCACTCGCTGCCCGCGCTGGTCTTCTTTGCCACGGCCATGCAACTGGCGGCGCTCCCCTTGTTTTGGCGGGCCGAGCAGGTGCATCGGCACCGTAGGGGCTGATCAACGAGCTCGAACCGCCTCGTCGTTGCGTAACCTTTGGCGGCCAGCATGGCGAGCGAGTTCTTCGACCACGGCTGGCAACTCCTCTAAGGTCTGGATGCGGGGCGCCGGCACGGCAATTCCGCCAAGAGCGACAAAGTGCATCCCTGCGGCTTGCGCTGCCTGCCAATCGGACTCGGCGTCTCCTACGTACACTGCTTCGTGCGCCTCCACGCCGAGCCGCTGCAAGCATAGCAGCAACATGTCCGGATACGGTTTTGGCCGCTCGACGTCGCGCACTCCAACGGTAGTCTCGAGGTATTCGGTCAGGCCAAACCGCCGCACGATTTCCTGCGCGGTGTAGCCGCGATTGGTCGCCATCGCCAAACGGTAGCGGGCGCGCAGGGTTTGCAGCACGCGATGAAGCGACGGCACCGGCCGCATGAGGCGATAGAACGGCTCGTAGTCTGTCGCCGCCGCCACTTCCTTCGCCCGTGCAATTTTTTCTTCGTCGCCTTGGAACACGTGGGCGAAGAATTGTGCCGACGAGCCACGGTGGGCAAGCTCGGCCAATTCCGGAGTCATGGGCGGATAACCCAAATCCCGCAAAATGGCGTTGTAGTACGCCAAATTTGCTGACCACGAATCGAACAGCACACCGTCGCAATCGAGCACAACGGCTCGCAGCCCCACGGGGGGAAGCTCGTGCGAGGAGCCTTTGCGAATTCTCATGAGGCTAGCCCCTTTGTACCTGTAGCGGCAGGAGCCGACACCGATCCTAAGTGCCAGAGCTCTTTTAAGCGAGGATACGTCAGGATGAACCAAAGGAGCTGAGGGGCCAGCACGAAGCTGAGGAGACCACTGAAGACCCCGAGCGTGTCCGTCCACCAACTCGGATGCGCCAGCACAACCGGGTATATGAGCAGCACGAGCACGTGCACGAGAAAAAACGCCACCATGCCAATCACACAGCGCCCCACGGTGCCCACCAACCCTAAACCGGGCGTGGCGCAGATCAGTGCCTGCAAAGGTACTTGTGCCATCGAGAGTAGGGAAACATCGATTTGCAATGGAATTTCCACGCCGCCCTTGGTGAACACTGGGTTCGAGCGATCGGTTGCCCCGAACTCGAGCCACCATCCGGTCAAAGCCGGACTGACCAACCTGGCTAATTCCAACGCAGCAGTCCGATACGCGGTGCCGAAGCCCGCGCTTGCCCAGGTTGCCAAAAGCAAAGTGAAGGCGGCGATGAAGCGCAATGCAAACTTAATCTTCATGTTGGGCGTGCCCGCTCCACCCAGGCCATGGCGTACAGGGTCACCAACATCAAAAACACTCCCTGCCAAACGTATTCGTGAAAATAATCGAAGAGGCTGGGATAGAACTCCACCAAGCGCACCAACATGGCAATGCGGGCAACATTCACCGCGGATAGAAGCGCCACCCCGAGAATCATGCCGGCGACCTTTTGCTGCCACGGTGCCGGGTAAGCGAGGATGAAGCTGAAGAGCACGACAAAGACGAACAACCCCGTGCACTCGTGATTGACCTCTAGGCTCGCGCTCTCCGTCACGATGATGTTGCCGCTGACAACGTTGGCCTTTGAGCCAGCGAGCTGGGCGAGCGATGCTGCTACACTCGCAATCGCGCGCTCAATGGGCGCTAGCCGGTTTTGCAAGCCGCTAACTGCCGCGAAGGCGCTAAACGCCCACAAACAGCCGAAAAAGATCGACACGAACCTGATAATTGGTCTACGCATCGCCCTCCCACTCACAACAACTGAGCTGTGGATAGTGCTCCGCCGTTACACCTCGCCTCTCGCAGTTTTCCCGCGGAAGTGTGCCGCCGTTGCTGCAGCAGGAGCACCGTACCGAGGAAGATTGCCGCCATCCACGGCAAGGCATCGCCGAGCCGTGCGTATACGGTCGGCAGGTTCAACAGCCGCGCTTCGCCCGTGACCACTTCTTCCGTGAACAAACCGCCCTGAGCGCGGACCCGCCCAGCAGCATCGATGATGCTGGTGACCCCGGTGTTCGATCCGCGCAGTAAGAATCGCCGGTTTTCGATGGCGCGCCAGAGGGCCAGGGCTTGGTGCT
This sequence comes from Candidatus Binatia bacterium, assembly GCA_026415395.1. Classification (NCBI taxonomy): domain Bacteria; phylum Candidatus Binatota; class Binatia (SeqCode); species Binatia bacterium. Next base: position 184,240 of record JAOAHD010000007.1, read on the forward strand.
GGTACGGCGCCGGGCTGTCGCCGTACCAGGCATCGTTGAGAATGGTGACCAGCACATTCGCTCCTGCCAAGGTGGTTTTCCGTGGCATATCGCCGACGATGTCCTCGAAGCAAATCAGTTGACCCACCCGCGCGCCATTGTCGAGCACAAACACCCGCTCGCTGCGCCCGGCGGTTAAACGCCCACTGGCTGGGCTGAGTGCGTACACCGCGGGAACGAGTTCCCCGCCGGGGATGTATTCGCCGAATGGCATGAGGATGCGCTTGTCGTAGCGGCCGCGAACGATGCCCCCGGGCTCAATCCAAAAGGCGCTGTTGAACTGTTCCACCTTATCCGCACCGACAAACCGGTAGGCGAGACCACCGAAGATCAGGTGAGAGCGTAGATCAGGAAACGGGTTTTCCTTGCCGCGCAACTGCCCCAGGTCGGCTGGGATCCATTCTTGGTGAACCGTCTCCGGCCACACGAGCAGATCAACTTGTTCCTGCACCGCGCGGCTGAGCTGCCGGTATTTTTCCAGGTTCACCTCGAAGTACCGCAGATCCCCCTTTTCCGCGATGCCCACGTTGCCTTGCACCAGCGCCACACGAATGGCTGGCGCTTGCCGCATCGCCTCGTCCACCTGCGGCAAGCGGTACCAACCGTAAACCCAAAGCAGGGCTGCGGTCACGATGGAAGCAACGAGCGCCACGGCTTGCCGGATGGTGCACCAGTGGGCAGCGGCCGCGGCAAACCACACCATGACGAAACTCAGTAAGTACGGCCCTGCCAAGTCACCGCTCTGCACCAAATGCAGAGCCTGCATTTGGCTGTTGGCCAGGCGCCACGGAAACAAGTTCGGATACCAATACTCGAGCACAACCCAAGCGGCGGCCACCGCCAGGGGCCACATCGGGCCACGGCGCAAGCGGTGGACAACCCATCCGAAGGCGGCAAACTGGACGGCAGTGAACGCAGTCAGTAGCAGGTAGAATACGAGAGCAACGGGGAGCGGAAAGCCGCCGAACACGCGGATCGTGTACACGAGCCAGTAAAATGCCGGGAGATTGGTTGCCCAGCCAGCAATCCAGCCGAGACCGGCGGCGTGCCGCCCCGTGGGCGCTTGCCACACCGCGATGAGCAACGGCACGAGCGCGACCCAAGCCAACGGGTACAACTCGAACCAAATGAAGCTCGCAGCCACGGCCAACCCCGACACAGCCGCGGCCACAGTGCCGATAAGACAGCCCTGCAGAGGAATCCCCACTCCGCGGGCTGCTGGGTTTAGCGTAGATCGTTGCCCTCCGGCGATCGGCAGAAGCGGCCAATTCGACACGTGCCGTTCCTTAGCCGATTCTTCGCGTACGGCGAAGCACCGACCCGATGATCATGGGAATCACCTGCGTCATGGTGGGGAAGCTGCCAGCGCTTGCCGGCGGGCCACTGGAACAGAAAGAAGCGGCTGCTGGCGGGCGTCGTGAACTTCGCTGCTCGTGAACGGCTCCACCCTAGCCTCTCCGCGATCGAAACGCTCCAACATCCAGTTAAGAAGCGCAGCTAAGCGTTCGTCGCTGAGTTCCGCGTGCGCTACCCCAGGCACGCGCAGTAGGTACGCACGCCCATCAGCCGTGCGCGCTAAGCGCCGCAGGTTGCCGGCAAAGGGCGGGGCGCCATCACGCGAGCCCTCGCCGCGGGGGCCGTGGCAGCCTTGACAGTGTAACACGTAGTCCGCTTGCGGATCGGCCTGAGCTGAGGCCACGCAAAAGCTGCCCAGCAGCCAAATGAGCACGGAGAACGCCGCCCTGTGTTTCACACATCCCCCTTGGCCTCACCGAGCACGATTGCCGTCGAGCAGTGGTACACCACGTTGTTGATCCCGTGGCACCAGTTGATGTCGTTGCTGCGCTGCGGGTAGTAGACCGGCTTGTCGCCTTCGTTGCGGTGGCAGTAGCAAAGCCCGCACACGTGCTTCGCGCAGCAGTCGTTGTAGGAAATGATGTACAGCTTCCCATCAGCAGGGTTGCGGCAAGTGCCGATCCACGTCACCGGCGACTGGATGGTGCCAGGCGGGCAGGAACGCTGTGTGCCACCGCAGCAACTGCAGAGGAACCCATCGATGGCACAATGCCGCCAATACTCGCAGCGCGATGGGTCGCCCGCTGGGTGGTCAATCCCCGGCTCGCCCTGCACGGCCTCTTTCCGCGCCGTGCTGGCCCGTGCGACTGGCAACAGCGGGTAGGTTGCCATGCCGACGAGAGCCGTCCCAACCCGCGCCAAGAAGCTGCGGCGCGAGGTGCGGTCCGCCAACCGCCGCGCCCAGCGAGCACACAACGTGTCGATTGTGGCAAACAGGGGCTCCAGCATCGATGACCTCCGCCTAACCCGCGACGCGTTGCCGTTGCAAGTACTCCTGAATTGAACCCACACCATGGCGGTAGGCCTCGAACAAACTTTCGATGTGCTCCCGCGTGTTCACGATTCCTTTGGCGCGCAGCACGCCCTTGGGGTCGAGCAGCACAGCGAACGGCAGCTTCGGCACCTGATACGCTAGGCCCAGCTCCGTCGAAAGTACGTAAGGAAAGCGGGAACCCAGGCGAGCCAACATTTCCTCGTGCTCGTCGATGGGCCCTTCACTCGCGAGCACAATGTCCAGCCATCGTTCCTCGCTGCGGCGAACGGAGTCGAGCACCGGCAAGAGCGCTTTGCACGCCGGGCACTGGGGCGCCACCCACACGAGCAGGGTACAGCGTTGGTCGCTGCGCGTGCCGCCAATGTGCACGGTCTGCCCGCGCAAGTCGCGCAACTCGAACGCAGGCGCCACACTCCCCACTTGCGGCGCGGTTTGTGGCACCAAGGCGCCCACTGGGGCAATGCGTGCTTGCAACAGCCCAACTTGCCGCACGAGCGCGAGCACGACCACCGCCAACCCGACCACTACCAGCCAAAGCAACACTTGGGAAACGATCAGCGCAGTCGACATTGGCGTTGCTCGTCAAGTGCGGTCCGTCTTGTCAGCCAGTTTGTCGGCTGGAGTTTGTGCGAGCATCTCCAAAGCTAAGTACAGGACAACCAGCGCTAAAGCGGCAGCGGCGACGGTGAAGGTATCGAGCCAGGTCCAGGGGCGAGCCGGCGCGCTCCCCGTGGCCACGAGGAACAACGCAGCAAGCACGAGATTCCGCCACACCAGTGCCCAGCTAATGTTCGCTGCTCCGCGCGGGCCCGCGCACCCACAGGGGTGATCGGTGCGGCCCGCAACAATCTCGCGCACCAGCACCCCGGCGTAGAGGAGCAAGAGCGCAGCACTGCCGGCGCACGCCAGCGTGAAGGCTCCGGCAAAACAAAATGCCAGCGCAAGGGAAAGTTCGGTGACAATCAGGCCGAGAGCCAGGAGTCCGTGCAGCGGCGCTGCCGGAATACGGTAGAGTGCCAAGATGTTCCGAAACTCCTTAGGTGCGCGGAGTTTGTGCCAGGCGGCGCTGGACCAAAGTAAAACACCGAGCACGCGCACGAGCATTTGATACGCGACATCCATTGCTCAGCGGCTGCCTCCGTAGGGAGCGAAAAGCAAATCGGTCATCCAGCCAATGGGTTGCACCCGCCGCACGAACGCCCCCGAGCGTGCGTCGTACACGGCAAGCGCGCCGGCAAACTCGCACGCAGTAATCAGCAGCGGGTTCTCATCTTGGGTGACGGCAATCGACTTGACCAAGGGCGGAATCCAGCGATCCAGCGCCCGCTCCCAAAGCCACGGCAACGGCCAGCGCCACGAGGCGTCAGGCTCGATCGCAAACCCGTACAGCGTGGCTCCCGGAAATCGGAGGGGGATACGCTGGAGGCGTTTCTTCTCGCGGGTGTCGAACACCCATACCTCGGTTCCCGGTTCCTTGTGGGTATCCGGACCTCCCTGATGCATGAGCACGAACAGCCACCCGAGCTGCGCATGGGCCGCCAAGTGCTGGGAGCCTCCGGTGCGCCACGATTGCCGGCGGTCGTTCTCGTCGACGATCGACCAAGTCGGCAGTGGCCGGATGTCGTCGCCACTGACGTCCACGGGGTGCACCACGCCTTCGAAGGAAACGAAGTACCAGATAGAGCCAGCCCGAACCCCCTTCTCCGTCACTGGATCTCGACGCGGATCAAAAAATGGGGCCGAACGGCTGCGCCGACGCTCGTTTCCTTCGTCGTCGAGTTCGATGACGAACATACTGCCATCCGGGCAAAGCGCAAAGAACCGGCGCGGCCCTGCGGCAAACGCCAAACTGCAACCGGGAGTGTCGATCTCGGTCACGAAGCGCCGGCGCTCGACGTCGACAATGCTCAGCGAGGTGCCGGTCGTCCAGTTAAATACGGCCACGAAGCGATCATCGTCGGAGAGGGCGCCATGGTTTAGGGCGATGCGGTTGAGGGCACGTTTCGGAGGGATGGGAATTTCCGCCACAAAGGCGAGGTGTTTGGTGTCGTAGATTTCGACCACGTCGGTGCGCTCCCCACGCGTCCGGCGCGAGTAGTAAGTCGACGGGACGTAAATTTCCGGGCGCCTCTGGGCAAAGAGCGGCAAAAACGTTCCGTAGCCAGCGGGGACGCTACCTAAAAAGCGGCTTTGGTCGACATCGACCACACTCGTGCGTTCCAACACCAAGTCGGTTGCAAAAACCCAGCGGGCGTGTGGTGGCGGTAGCGTTTCCACTTGGCCGGTTTGTTCGGGCGCCACCTCCGCCCCAACAATGCCAGGGAGGAGTAACGCAAGCACCCAGAACCACCTGCACGCGAGCCGCACGGAAAATTGCTACCACGTGCGCTCTCGCTCAGGCAACCCAATCGTGCTGGCAGGAACCGAGTCGTTAGTTTGCGCTCGGGCGATTTTCAGCGCGGGCGAGATCTTGGATTTCGTTGGGTTGTAAGGGGCGGTTCAAAATGCGCACATCGACCATCTCCCCCGCCGCCGGCGTTCCCGAGGGCAGCTTCGAGCCCACGTACGCCTTTGGCTCTTCGCCAAGGGAAGGAGGAATGTCGAAGGTGTTTTGCGAGACCGGTTTGCCGTCAACGAAAAGTTGTAAGCGGCCTTGCACCCAGGTGGCGGACACCTGATGCCACTCGCCCGGTTTCCACTCATCGATGGGTACACCCACGCCGAGCTCGCGGCCATTGGAGTCGAAGTACTCAAAGCGCAGGAAGTTGACGTTTTTGGCCACACGGATGGCTTGCTGTCCCTCGCCAATTTGCACGAAAACGGCATCGTTTTGGTCGCTCGGTTCCCAGTCGGGTTTCAGCCAAAAGGCCATCGTGCCTGCATCCCCGGCAATCTTGCCAGCATTCTCCAATTGCACCTGGGTTTCCGTGACGAAACGCTGATCTTTGCCGCCCTCGAATACCACTTCAGGAGGCGGCTCCCCTTCTGCCGGCATCTGGCCTACCACAGTGGTTGTTTGTTCGGCACTGCCGCGTTGCGGCTTTAGTGTGGCAAGTTTGTCTGCCGCTGGCGGGGCCACCGCCTCCACCTCACCTGCAGGGGCTTCGGCTGCACTTCCGACCGCCTCCCCAAAGCTCCCGCCGCGGGGCTTGAGACCAGCTAGGCCAACGGCTGCGCCCGCCCCTGCAGTTCCCGACTCGCCCGAGCTGGTGCCCGTAGCGTGTCCGGTAGCGGCTCCACGGGCGCCAGCGGCCGCAGCAGCACCGCTGCTACCACCGCGCTCCTCCCGAGAGGCGAGCACGCCTGCCGCGGCCTTCCGCCCTTCCTCGCCGTTGCGCTCTCCGCGTCGCGATTGCACCAGATATAGAGTGCCGCCCACGACGACAATTCCAGCAACGACCAACCCGACGACCAGGTTCCGGTTCATACGAGCGCGTATGGTGAAGGCCGAGCCCCCGGTTGTCAATGCTTGTCGTGGTGCTTCCAGCGAGGCGGCAGAGACCGCTGCGCCGCGGGGGATGGCGAGCATTGCGGCGGCGTGAAAGCGCCAAGGTGCCTTGGTATGAACAGCTCATGGCAAACGACTTCCCATTCCAGGAACTTTTCCCGCTGGGGGAAGATGATACCCCTTACCGGCGCCTCGATGGCCATTGGGTTGAGCGCGATCGCTTCCGCGGCCACGACGTACTCGTGGTGCAGGCGGAGGGCCTGCGGCGGCTCGCTGCGGAAGCGATGCGTGACATCAATCACTTGTTCCGGGCCGGCCACCTCGCGCAGTTGCGGGCGATTTTGGATGACCCGGAGGCTTCTGCCAACGATCGCTTTGTCGCTTGGAACATGCTGCGCAATGCGTGCGTGGCCGCCGGAATGGTGTTGCCCTCGTGTCAGGACACGGGCACGGCCATCGTGTTCGGCAAGAAGGGGCAGCAAGTGTGGACTGTGGGCGACGATGACGAACGGGCATTGGCCCACGGGATTTTCGACACCTACACCAGCGACAATCTCCGTTACTCCCAGCTTGCCCCCTTGACCATGTACGAGGAGGTGAACACCAAGTCGAACCTGCCAGCGCAGGTCGAAATCCTCAGTGTTCCGGGCGATCGGTACGAGTTCCTGTTCGTGGCCAAGGGCGGGGGCTCCGCCAACAAGACGTTTTTGTTTCAAGAAACGAAAGCCGTCTTAAACCCCACCGCACTGAAAAATTTCCTGCGCGACAAGCTGCGGCTGCTCGGCACCGCGGCGTGTCCACCGTACCACCTTGCGGTAGTCGTGGGCGGCTTGTCGGCAGAGTTGACCCTCAAGACCGTGAAGCTCGCGTCGTGCCGCTACCTCGACCATTTGCCCACTCGCGGAAACGAGCGTGGCCACGCCCTTCGCGACCCCGAACTCGAGGCCGAGTTGCTGAAAATGGCGCAAGAAACGCACATCGGGGCTCAGTTCGGCGGCAAGTACTTTTGCCTCGATGTACGCGTGATTCGCTTGCCGCGCCACGGCGCCAGTTGCCCCATCGGCATTGGTGTGTCTTGCTCTGCTGACCGCCAAGCGAAGGCAAAAATCACTGCCGAGGGAATCTTTCTCGAACAGTTGGAAACCCATCCCGAGCGCTTTCTCCCGGACATCGATGAGAAGCAGCTCAGTCGCGAGGTGGTGCCGATCGATTTACGCCGGCCGATGGACGAAATTCGCCGCGAACTGTCCAAGTACCCGATCAAAACCCGGCTGGCGCTCACCGGGCCCATGATCGTCGCGCGCGACATCGCCCACGCCAAACTCAAAGAGCGGATCGACCGCGGCGAGGGTTTGCCCCAGTATTTCAAGGATCATCCCATCTATTACGCGGGCCCGGCAAAAACGCCGGCGGGCTACGTGTCGGGCTCCTTTGGCCCGACAACTGCCGGGCGCATGGATGCCTACTTGCCGCTGTTTATGCAGCACGGGGGGAGTTACGTGACCGTGGCCAAGGGCAATCGCTCGCCGGTGGTTACCGAGGCGTGCAAGAAATACGGCGGCTTTTATTTGGGAAGTATCGGCGGTCCGGCTGCTGTGTTGGCGCAAGAGAACATCAAGAAGGTGGAGTTGGTCGAGTATCCCGAGCTGGGAATGGAAGCCATCTATCGCATCGAGGTAGAAAACTTCCCAGCCTTTATTGTCATCGATGACAAGGGGAATGACTTCTTCGCCCAGCTCTGAGTCGTTCCTCGCCGTTTACGCAAACGCGTCGATCACCTCAGCGAGGGCATCGAGTTGCCCACCACGGGTCGAGGAAGGGACCAAGATCGGCGTCTTCACCCCTGCTGCGTACCACGCTTCCACTCCCTCGCGCACTTCGCTGGCGCTGCCGAACAAGGTGCAATCCCGTAGCCAGCGATCGGACATCAGCGCAGGCAAGCGGTCGTATTCCCGCGCCGCAATGGCTGTTTGAATGGCACGCATTTCCTCTTCGTACCCAGCTTCGATCCAGTACCGCTGATAGTTAGGCAGCATGACGTAACCGGTAAGCGTTTTCCTCAGCACGGCAGCGGCAGCAGCGCGATCAGAGTCGATGCAAGTGGGAATCATGTTGCCGACAAAGAAGTCCGACTCGTTTGCTCGGGCTCCAAGGTGAGCGAGTGACGCGGGCATGTGCGAGCGGCAAGCATTGGCCCACACGGCTCCCTCGGCAATCCGAGCGGCGAGCCGAATCATGGGCGGGCGCAACGTGGCGAGCGTGATTGGCGGCAGCGGCCCCCAGCGGTCGGCGCCTTCTCGGAGCTTGGAGACAAACTCCTCCATGTCCTGGGTGGGTTTGCCGGCGCGGACGCCGAGACGCTCCAGCACAGGTCCGTGGCTCACTCCGATGCCGAAGCGGAAGCGCCCAGGGGCGAGTTCGTGAATCAGGGTGGCGGTGAGCGCGTAGTCGTGTGGGTGGCGCGTGTAAATGTTGGCGATGGCGGTACCGAACGGAATTTCGTTGGTCACCAACGCGATCGCTTCGCACAAGCCTAAGCCGTCGCCAAAGCTCGGACAGTAAATCCCGGCAAACCCCGCGCGCTCCAATGTACGGGCCATCTCCAACGTGGCGCGGCGCTTACCGCGCATCGCCGCCAAACTCACTGCTGGCTTTGTCCCCACCGGCTCGCTCTCCCTTAGAATTCTTCGTCTTCGATTTCGTCCAGCTCGCCCCACTCGATCTTGCACTTCTCCGAGCAGAAAAAGTGTGGCCAGCTTTCCACGACCACTACCTGAGCCCGCTCCTTGAGCACAGGTAGACCGCAATGTTCACAAGTAACCGTTTCCGTCATCGCTGCTCTCCTTTCTTATCGACGTGCTGCCGGCTGTGAGGTCCGGCTTGGCCGCGTCCGGGTGCTGGTGCTCGCCAGCAAGCGCGCCAGTTCGTCGCGTTCCGACCAATGCCAGCGCACCCGCTTGCCGCCTTGCCGCGCGCGTACCCCGCGCCCTGGCACCACCCGGCCGATCACTTGTCCGGCAATGCCTCGCCGTTGCCAGGCCGCGGACAGAACGGGCCAATGATCGGGAGGCACCGTGGCCAACAACATCCCCGAGCTAATGAGGCCGAGCGGGTCGACACCAAAATGGTCACAAAGGATCCGTGTTTCCGCCAAGACCGGGATGGCGTCCAGGTCAACTTCGAGCCCGCGTCCCGAAGCCAACGCAAGCTCAGTTAGGCCAGCGCGGACGCCCCCTTCGGTCGGGTCGTGCATGGCCGTTGCTCCGCTGCGAGCAGCGAGCAACGCCTCGGGAACAATGGAAATTCCCGGGCTGCGATGAAAGCGAGTCGCACGCCGTGCCTTCGCCGCACCAAGCAAGCGAGTGGCCTCGCGGGGAAAGGAGCGCGCTAAAATTGCTGTGCCTTCCAAGGCTGCTGCTTTCGTGCAGACTAAAAGATCGCCAAGGCGCGCGCCCTGCGGGGTGACCAATTCGTCCTTGCGTGCAACTCCTTGCATGTCGCCTGCGACCACGGGCTGGGTGACCGCCGGTGTGACCTCCGTGTGGCCGCCCGTAATGGCGATGCCGAGTGCTCGCGCAGCATCGTCGACGTCGCGCATGATGCGCCGCGCAGTATCGAGCCCGGCGACCGGTGGGAGCAGGACGGTGACCTGAAACCACGCCGGCTGGCAGCCGACCACAGCCACGTCGTTGGCATTCACGTGCACAGCGTACCAGCCAGCCTCTTCACCGACGAACGTGACGGGGTCGCTTTTCAGCACCAACAGCCGCTCACCGAGGTCGACCACCGCGGCATCGCGGCCGAAGGCAGGCCCTTGCACCACGCGGTGATCGGCAGCGCCACGGTAGCGGAGCAGCCCTTCGAGAGCCCGCTTGGGCAGTTTGCCGGGGAGCAATCGGTGAGCCCGCCGTGCCACGTCCCATTCCTACTGTTCACAGCGGGTGCTTGGGCCGGCGGTGCCCATCGCGCCGCCGTTCCACGAAGCTCTTGAGCTCTTCGGTAAGGGCATCGAAGGCAGCGTGAATGGCGTCTCCCATGTCGGCAGCATTTTTATGCGCCGTGAGCGTTTCCCCGGGAATGTGCAGTAACAGCCGCACTTCCTCGGCCCCTCGCAAATGGTGCGGGTTGTGAATCAGGGTGACGTGTAGGCGGAGCAAGTCGCGATACAGCTCCTGCAACTTTGCCACCCCGCGATCGATCAACACGCGCCAGCGGGGGTGAACCTCCGTGTGCTGTGCTTGGATTTCGAGATGCATCGCCCTTCGTTCCTTTCTACCCCGGCCTTCCGGCGCTTGCGCCAAGATGCGGCCCGCAGTCTACCAAACTCGTTGGCGCTGCCAACTGCTTGCACTGTTTGAAGTGGCGCGCAGCGATTGCACCGCCGCCGCGAGCACTTTTCTCCAGCCCGCGAAAGGCCGGAGCGTTCTGCCTGGGGTCGGTCGTGTCCCGAACGTTGCAGTGCCGCCCTCAACCGTACTGTGAGCGAGATCCGGTGTGGCCTCACAGTGGGACCTGCAAGGTTGCAACACTGATGCGTAAAAGCGGCACCGAAATATGACTTGTGCATGACGCGGTAAACGCACGGGCATCCAGCTTTGCCTGGCACAGTGTCTGCTGGAGACGACAAGTGTCGTTTGAGGAGGTCAGCGATGAAAACGAGCGCAAGCATCACCGTTCAAGGGGGGCTGGTGCTGAAAGCGCATCTGCTCCGCGTAGGCACGGAAGTCTTCGCCGTGTATGGGGACGAGGAGTGCGGATTTGCCGTTGATCCGGGCGACTTTGCTCCCGCCGTTCCAGCTGGGTGCCGATATTTTTCGCTCGACGAATTGTATTTTGCTTTAGTCAACCTCAACGCCAGCCCGGAGGGGCAGGCGTGAGCAGCTCCAATAGAATTGGCGGCAGCGCCTGGCTCTGAGGCGACGCTCCTCCCGCTTTGGTTTGCCGGCTGCCGCCAAGTGGAGCTGGCGGCCCGGCGGCTTCGGTTTGGGTCCGGCGTTTTCCCCCACCCCCTCCCAGCCCGAGGCCGACTGGGTCGCCAGTTTTTTTGTCCTCGATCCCTGTGGAACCGCACGTCGCCGCTGTATTCAGGTGCCTCGTGTGAGGCGATCATCCGGCTGGGCGGCGCGGCCACGGGCGACATCGGGTGCAAGGCATGGCGAAAGGAATCCTCGAAATGCCCTTGCACTTACAATGCGAGCGCGCACAGCATGTGAGCCCGTGCGGATTTGCCTCGACCGGTGCGCCCTGGCGGTCGTGGACCCTCGTATCAGTTCAACGGCTCAACCAGCTTTTGCAAACCACTCGCGGTGCCTTTGGCGGCAACGTGCGCCGCTGCGTTCTTCTTTGCTAAGGGGAGGCGGGTGAGCGAACTTCCGTACTACCTTCCCGTTGGCGACGAGATCGAAATTTTCCGTGCTGCCTACGCCTGCCGCTTGCCCGTGCTCCTCAAGGGTCCGACCGGTTGCGGCAAAACTCGCTTCGTCGAGTACATGGCGGCGCTGCTCCGGCAAGGAAACAACGGCGCGGTGCCTCCGTTGATTACCGTGGCATGTCATGAGGACCTCACCGGCAGCGACTTGGTCGGCCGCTACCTCATCAAGGGTGACGAGACGGTGTGGGTCGATGGCCCGCTCACCCAAGCAGTGCGCCACGGTTCCATTTGTTATCTGGATGAGATCGTCGAGGCTCGGAAAGACACGATTGTGTTGATTCACCCTCTCACCGATCACCGCCGTATTCTCCCCATCGATAAGCGAGGTGAAATCCTCGAGGCCCATCAGGACTTTTTGCTCGTCATCTCCTACAACCCTGGTTATCAGAGCGTGCTCAAGGACTTGAAGCACTCGACACGGCAGCGCTTTGTGACCATCGATTTCGACTACCCGCCGCGGGAGAAGGAAGCCCAAGTGATTGCTCACGAGTCGGGCATCGACATGGAAACCGCCCTGACTCTGGCCACGCTGGGAGAGAAGGTCCGCCACCTCAAGGCCTCCGGTCTCGAGGAGGGTGTGAGCACGCGCCTGCTCATTTATGCGGCCCAACTCATGGGGCGCGGCATACCCCCGCGCCGAGCTTGCCGCGTGGCGGTGAGTACTGCCCTCACCGACGATGTCGAAGCGCAGCGCGCGATCGACGAGCTCGCAGCGGCCCTGTTCCCATGAGCGAAATGGTCCGATCGGCTACCACGTCTGGAGCTTAGGGGGCTACCCGACCGCAGCAGTTGCCCCGCAGGAAAGCGAAACGTGCCACGTTCCCACCGACCAAAAGCAACGCCCGCTTCGGCCAACCTTCCTGTGCGTGTACGTGAATGGCTGGCGGAGATCGCCAGCACCTACGCGAAGGTGGCACCCACATTGGCGGAGGAGATCCAGCGAGCAGCCGCCGCGGCGTTCGAGCAGGGCGGGGCCGAGGTCGTGCTTTCGTGGCAGCGGGCGTTTGCTTCGTTGCTGGAGCGGCCGGCACTACCGCGCCGCGGCCTCGAGGCTTTCCTTGCAGCAAGCGAGCGCACGAAAGACCGGCAGGCATTATCCGCATGGGCTCAGGCGGCGCGTGCCCTCGGTCAGCTCTCGCCGCACCTGGCGGCGGACTTCCTGGCCCACACAGCGCCGGTGTTGGACCGCGTTCCCTTCGCCCACGTACTATGCGCGCACCGCCTTGCCGCGGCTCTGGTGGAAAGCGGAAACTGGCGAGGAGAGTTTGTCGCCCGTGCCTTCCTCGAATCCTTGCCGCGCGTGCTCGGTAAGCTTGACCCTGCCGCTTTGGGGTCGTGGTGCGCTTTGGGCGCACAAGTGCACCGCCCGGAAAAGGGGCGCTCGTTTTTTGCCGCGTTGCCGCCTGCGGTGCTGCAGTGGAGCGCTGCGGAGCAAGAGGGGTTTTTCCGAGCTTTGCTCGACGTTGCCGCAGAAGAGGAACGGGTTTGGGTCTTGTACAGCGAGATTCCGCGGGCCTTGGGCAGCCTCACTCCGCAACTGCGTCGTGCCGTATTACAAGTGTTCGCGCGTAGCGCGGGGGCAGGAGCGGAGCGCTGGAAGGAACTTGCCCCAGTGGTGGGGGCGCTGTTCGCGCCGCTGTCTCCGCGCCAACGGCGTTCCGCCTTGGCTGCGCTCGATGAGGTGTCTGCCCTCGTGCCTGCCGCAGCTCCCGAGCTGCTCCGGCGCTTGCCGCAGATTTACGAGCGCGCCAACGAGGAACAAGTGGCAAAGTGGGTGCGCTGCGGGCTCGAACTGTACGGCAGCGACCCCCAGCGGGCGCAAGCGTACTTTGGCCTCGATACCAGAACGAGCGTGGACATTCTCGGAGCGTCGCCCACCGCCGCAGTTTTTCACGAGGGGCAACACTGGTTGCGCAAGCTTGCCCACATGCTTTCTGCCATGCCCCTAACCTTGCGCGCGCAGAGCCAGTGGACCCTGCGCCCAGCGCTGGAAGGAATGTTCGACGAACGAGTGGCTGAGCTTCCGGACCGCATCGATTTCTTCCCTACCCACGAAGACAACGTCGCACTCTATCGCTTGCTGGTGATGCAAATTGCCGGGCGTTTTTTGTACGGCACGGCGCCGCAAGCGCCAGCAGCTTGGCCTGATTGGAAACAGGAACTGGAGGAAACAGCAGCCTACCGGCCACACTTGCACGATTGGTTTTTGCTCACCGAAGGTGTGCGTGTGGGCGCTCGAGTTGCCGCCGCGTTTCCCGGCTGGGCAAAAGAGCAGCGTGTTTTGTGTGAGCGCTTTTGCCTGCGTGCCCCAACTCTGGCCCCGGCGCGCCAACCGAGTCCGTTCGATTGGTTGTTGGCATGGGAGCTCTCTCAAGCCGGCGAGGAGGTTTTGCCGGAACCGCTGCGGGTTGCGGCTGTGGTCGTGCGGCCGTTGCTGGCGCCGCTCCATCGCCCCTCGGCCACGGTAAACGACGCCTGGAGCATTGCGAAAATCCTCGACGAAGCCTTTGCGCGAGTGGGTGCGGGTGCTGGCTTCGTCACTGAAACCGCACCGCAAGAAGAGGTGCCCGCCTACCTTTTGCCCGTGGATTTGTACGACGGCGACGCTACTCCCACGGATTCGCTGGCGAATGCGTCGCCGCAGCGCGATCAGGACAAACCCCTGCCGTCGTTGCGTGCGGAAATTGTCGAAGCCGAGGAACGCCCATCGGCCGGTGCGCCGCTGTCCGCTGAACTGCTGGAGGCTTTGCTGAAAACCGGAACTGCCTTGGAGTTGAAACAAGGTGTGGCTAGCGACGTCGAGGGGCTCGGGTTTTACATCAGCGATCTCTTGGGCAAACTGCCGCAAGAACAGCTCCAGGAGTTGCGCAGCTTGCTCGACGAAGGTGCCGCCACCTCCACACGGGTGCGGAAGTGGTTTGCCACCGAAGTCCAAGGGGAGGCGTTCTACTACGACGAATGGGATTACTTGCTCAACGACTATCGCCCAAGCTGGTGCCGGTTAGTGGAGCTACCCGTGGACAGCGACGGAGGCGAGTTCTTTGCCTGCACCTTGGCGGACTACGCAGCGTTGCTGCCGATCGTTCGGCGCGAGTTCCAGAAAATTCGGCCAGATTCGTATAAGATCGTGCGCGGCTTGGAAGCGGGGGAGGACTTTGACCTCAACGCCGTCGTGGATGCGCGCGGCGATCAGCGGGCTCGGCGCACGCCCTCGCCCAAGCTTTATATTGCCCGGCGGCGCGAAGAGCGCGACGTTGCCGTGCTGTTCCTCATCGACATGAGCGCGAGCACGGATGAGCCGGTGGATCCCGCGGTACGAAGCGCCGGCTTCAGCCGTAATCGGCCCGGACCACAGCGGCGGATTATCGATATCACCAAGGAGGCACTCGTGATCATGGCCGAGGCCCTCGAGGAACTCGGCGATGCATACGCCATTTACGGCTTCTCTGGCCACGGGCGGCGGCAAGTGGAGTTTTATCGAGTGAAGTCATTCCGCGAGGCTTTGAGTCCGACCGTGCGTGGTCGCATCGGAGCGCTCGAGCCCAAGCGCAGCACGCGCATGGGGGCAGCGCTTCGGCATGCAATCACGAAAATGGGGGAAACTTCGGCGCGCTCGCGCCACATCTTACTGCTGAGCGATGGCTTCCCCCAAGACTTCGACTATGGGCAAGATCGCCGTAGCAACACCTACGGGCTGCGCGACACCACCGCCGCACTGCAGGAGTGCGAGGCGCGCGGGATCGTGCCGTTTTGCATCACCGTGGATCGTGCGGGTCACGACTACCTGCGGGAGATGTGCCCGCAATCGCGCTACCTCGTGATCGACGACATTGCTGCCCTCCCGCGGGAACTGCCGAAGATTTACCAGCGCGTGGTGGGCAGTTGAGAAATCGCCCGTGCGGACCGCGGTGAAACCTCTGCTCGAGGCTCGCGGCTTATTCGTGCCTGGCAACGTCGGGTATCGGCAGCCGAAACCCTTCGAGCCACCTGACCAAAAGTTGCCCCTCGCCTACATGCTCCACGTTGGCCAACTCTGCAAGCACGTCGCCGTGGCAGGGCCGCGGCCAGCAGCGGCAGCCCAAGCGATAGCCGCGCAAATTCCACACTGCGCGCAACAGCCCCGGGTGGCGCACAACGCGCCGACAGAACTGCGCGATCACCTGCTCCCGCGTGCCATGAACACCGATGTGAAACGGATTCGCCCATTGCGTCGGCCGGCCGATAAACACATCGAAGGGTTCACGCCGGCAGTGGACGACGCGGGCTGGCGGCCGACTTTCCAGCCGCGCGCGCCGCGTGGCATCGCGCCACGCCCACTCGAAAGCCCGCCAGTGGGAAGAGCGCTCGTGTTCCAGCACGATCGGCAGCTTGTGCAACAGCGCCTTTTCCGCCTGCGCGGGCGTGAACGACCCGCCGGCATAGTAGGCCACTGGCGGGGGCTCGGGTGTGACGTGCGGAGCATAGGTGGGATCGATCACACGCCCGTCGAACTCGCACCAACCGTGCTCGATGACGTACGGGACCGGACCAGCCGTCACCACCCAACCCTCGACGTAATGCGCGCCGCGCCCGAGATGGCTCACCGCCAGCGCGGCGTTGCGCCAACAGCGCCGATGCTGCGCGCGGATGCGGCGCGCTAGCTGCGCCGAAGTATCCGCGTCGAAGACAACATTCGTCACCGCCAGCATGGCCCAAAACCCCGGGCGCGTTCCATACTCCGTTGGCAAGATGTCAGTCAAGAGTTGCCACACCCGCGCCGCACTTACCATCCATTCGCCATTCACCATTTGCCATTCACCATTTGCCGTTGCCCACCACTCGCCCCTACGCTGCGCTGTCCACCACTTTTTGTGATAAGGAGAACCCAGTAATCCGAGCGAGGTGCGCGGGGCGATGGACTCGAATCCATGTGGGCGACAGGCGACGCGTTTGCGGCTCGTACTGGTTGGTTTCCTGCTTCTGCTGGCGCTGGAGTTACGCCCCAGCCGCGCAGGAGCCGCCGACTACGAAGCCTGGAACTGGGTTTACAAAAGCTGCCACGGACGTTTTGCCGACGTAGTTGCGAGCGGCTTCGGCACACTCATCGGGCTTCCCGCGGCTGGCCTTTGTGGTGTTGTCCTGCTGCCGGCCGATGTGGCCCACGAGATTCGCCACCCGGAGGATCGCTTCCTCCATTACTCGCGCGCGGCATGCGTGAAGCCGTTTGCCGCCGTGGGAGGCGCAGCGTACCTGCTGATGGGCGCCCCTTTTTACGCCGCGCAGTGGCTGGTGTGGGACTTGCCTCACGGGCCGTGCCCGGCAGCGCCACGCACTGTGCCCAAACCTCCGGAAACCACGCCGGCGAGTGCGGCGGAGTGACGCGAGCGACGTTGCTGAGCGGAGTCGTGGAGCCGCCGCTTCCCTGACGCGCACGCGGCACGCGTCGGGTCACGGAGAATGCGCGGCAGCAGAGGCCTCGGGGGTGTCGTCCGGACGCGTGTACCAGTACGCCCATAAGATCAGCACGGCTTGAAACGGCAGCCGCACCCAATTCCAAACTCCAGCTCCTTCGCTGCGGCCGAACAGCGGCACGTTGTTCCACGCAATGTGGATGTTGGCGGGGAATACCGCGATCAGCAGCAAGATCGTCGCCCACGCGGCCAGTCGTCGGGTCGGCGGCCACAGCACGCCCACGCCGCACAACACCTCGGCAACTCCGGAGAGGAAAATCAGCTCGCGGTGCCAAGGCAAGTACGGCGGCATCATGGGCATGTACGTGTCCGGCGACACGAAGTGCATCGTGCCTGCCACGATGTAAAAGACGCCCATGACCCACAGCAGGGCGCGCTTGATGGGGCTCATGGGGCGTGGTTTGGACCACGGGTGCACCCTGAAGTCAAACGCTCTCCACGGGCAAGGTCTTTCCCGCCCGAATGGGCTTCTGTAGAAAGCCCTGTTCATGGGAGACAAAAACTTTCGCCTACCCCGGAACGTCTGGCCCCGGCGGTACGGGCTCTCGATCGTGGCGGATCTGCAACGCTGGCAGTTTCAAGGTAACGTGCAAATTGACGTGCAGGTCTCCGAACCCTGTACCCGCGTGTATCTCCACGCCGTCGATTTGCAGATCGAAGCCGTGCAGGCCTTTTGGGGCGGCACTTGGCACTCGGCGAGCCGCGTGGAAGCCGATGCCGATGCCGAGGTGATCGCCATCGACTTTGTGGAGCCGTTGCCGGTGGGATCGCCCCGGCTGGATCTCGCCTTTCGCGGAGAGATCCTGGCTCGCTTGCGCGGCTTCTACCGTTCGGAGAAAGATGGCCTGCGCTACGCTGCCACGCAGTTCGAAGCGGCCGACGCACGCCGTGCGTTCCCGTGCTTCGATGAGCCGGAGTTCAAGGCGCGTTTTGCCGTCACGCTGGTCGTGCCCGCGGGCACGGTGGCAATCAGTAACGGACCGGAAATCTCTCGCCGCCAGCGTGCGGACGGGCGGTTGGAGTTTCGCTTCGCAGAGACGCCGCCGATTTCGTCTTACCTCGTGGCTTGGTGTATCGGCCCCTTCGAAGCGACACCGTTGGAGTTCACCCCCACCGGTGTGCCGGTGCGCGTGTGGTTGCCGCGGGGAATGGCGGAAAAGGGCGCATACGCGCTGGCCGCGCACGCGCAGTCGCTCGCGTACCTCGAGGACTACACCGGCATTCCGTACCCCTACGCCAAAGTCGACGCCATTGGCGTGCCGGATTTTGAGGCCGGTGCCATGGAAAACCCGGGGGCGATCACTTACCGGCTCACGGTGATTGCCGCCGACCCCGAGCGCGCCTCGCTGCCCACGCGCAAGGCGATTTTTTCCACCGCGGCTCACGAGCTCACGCACATGTGGTGGGGAGACTTGGTGACCATGGCTTGGTGGGATGACCTCTGGCTCAACGAGTCGTTCGCCACCTTCGTGGGCTCGAAGGTTACCGCCGACTTGAACCCCCAGTGGAACTTCTGGCGGGACTTTGTTGCTGCCTTGCAGCGCCCCTTCCAACTCGACTCCCTCGTGACCACCCACCCGATCTCCTTCCCGGTAGCGAATGCGAAGCAAGCGACAGAGCGGTTCGATGTTATCACCTACTGGAAAGGCGCCGCAGTGGTGCGCATGATCGAGAACTTTCTCGGTGCCGAGAACTTCCAAAAGGGGGTGCGCGCGTACCTGCAACGGCACCGCGAGGCGAATGCCACCGCCGAGGACTTTTGGCGCGAGCTCAGCACGGCGTCGGGTCAGCCGGTTGCGGAATTGGCCCGGTCGTGGATCCGCGCGCCCGGGCACCCGATCCTCGAACTCCGCACCACCGTTCAAACCGATGGAATTCAAGTGAGCGGGAAACAGCAGCGCTTCTTTGCTGACCCCGCTCAAGCAGAAACCGGCCACACCACGGAGTGGGTGATTCCGGTTGTGTGGAAGTACGGCACTGATCGTGGAATCCGCGAGCACCGCGAGGTGTGGCGGGGAGCGACGGCGTCGGTCCACCTCCCCGGTGCACGCTGGTTCTACCCCAATGGCAGTGCCGCAGGATTTTACCGCTTCTTGCTCGACGATGCTGCCTTGCACGCCCTCGTCCCAGCAATTCAACAGGGATTGGCACCGCACGAGCGCCTGAACTTGCTCGATAACCAGTTTGCCCTCTTGCGCGCGGCACGAGTCAGCGTCGCGGCCTACTTCCGCTTGCTCGACGGCTTCCGCGCGGAAACCGATCGCGCGGTGGTGAGCTTGATGATCGATCAGCTCAGTTGGCTCTGGCTGCACGTGATCGACGACGAATTCGAACCCACCTTTGCCAGCTTCGTGGAGCAACTCTTGCGGCCACAATGGGAGAGTTTGGGCTGGGAGCTGCGACCCACGGAAAGCGAGGACGACCGTTTGCGGCGCGCGGCGTTGCTTGCCGCCCTCGGCTCCATCGCTCGGGTCGCCTCCATCCGGCAAGAAGCGCGCGCACGGCTGGAGCGGTACTGGCAGGACCGGCAGTCGCTCGACCCGAATCTGGTGACGGCGGTGGTCAACGTCGCCGCCATTGAGGGCGACCGCACGCTCTACGAGCGGTATCTCGAGCGCAAGCACCAATTTGCCCACGAACCCGAGGAAGAGTACCGCTTCCTGATGGCTCTGGCGTCGTTCGAACATCCGGCTCTCGTCCAACGCACGCTGGAACTCGCGCTCAGTGACGAAGTGCGCGCACAAGATCGCCCGTTCTTGCTCGGTGCCCTGCTCGGCCGCCGTAAGGCACGACCGGCCGCTTGGAAATTCGTGCGCGCGCGGTGGCAGACGCTGACGGAACTCCTCGACCCAATGCTGCTGCAGAACCTCATCCGTGCACTCGGGCAAGTGACGTACGAGCCGGCAGCGACGGAGGTGTGTTCCTTCCTCCAAGACCATGTGCGCGACGAAACCCGCGAAACGACCGCACAGGTGTGCGAACAGCTTCGCCTCGATGCCGCCATCGTGGCCCGCTTGCGTGCTGAACTCCCGAAGGCACTGGGCGCGACAACGCAGTAACGGAGCAGTCAGCCGCGGTTCCGCCGGCCACACGGTTGCACTGGGTCGTAGGGGCGACGCATGCGGCGCCCCTACGGGTTGCGTCTCGTTGAAGAGATCCCGTCGCCGTGTGGTGGCCGGCAACGAGGGCAGCCACTAGGGCTGCCCCTACGATGGCGCGGGCGGCGGGTGCAAGGATGGGCAACGCGCGTGGCGCCGGTCGCAACACCGCCCGCAGTGCGCGCGTTCCCCATTCGTTATTCGCCATTCGCCATTCGCCATTCGCTATTCGCTAACCCACCACTCACCACTCGCTACTCGCTGCTCGCCCCCGCACGCACCACGGGCGACGCATGCGTCGCCCCTACAACCAGCGCTCGCCCTCCCCCCACACCGGCTATCACGCGCCGCCGCGGCTCTCGCCCCGGCCGAGCGCTCCCGCAATCAGATGCGCCACGCGCAAAGGCTCAGGCAGGCGGCCCCAGAGAGTCGTGCGTGCCAACAACTGCTGAGCCTCGTCGAGCGATAAGTTCCAGCGCTGCACGTAAACTCCAGCGAGCGGTTCCATCGGCCCCAAGCGTTCCAGGCATTGCCATTTGCCGCGCCCCTGAGGCACTTTCTCCCACAAGGCGCGGCGCAGTTTGTCCCAGTTGGGCTGCCGCCGGGCCACCACCAACACAGGGCGGTGCAGCTCGCTGCTCAGGGTGGGCACGTCCACGACGTTGAAACCCGCAAACGTCACCCCCTGCAGGAGGACCACCTGGATGTGCTCGTAAAAGCGCGACTCGCGCACCAGCCGCCCGAACACGTCGGTGGCATCGTCGCCGTCCCGCTCCACGGAACCCAACAAGACCCCGTCGAGTCGGGTCGACGCGAACACCGCACCGACCACGGGCACCCGTCCGGCCTGCCGCCGATGGAAGGGGGCGTCGTCGAAGCCCACCGTGTTGGAAAGCCGCCGCACTTTGCGTTGTTCTTGCCTGCTTCGCGGCTCTGTCGAGCTTCACCGGAAGCTTGCGAGGACACCCCGCCGTGCTGCTTCAACGAGGGGCGATGGCGGTGACGATCCATGCCGTGCCTAACATCCGCACGCCGTCCTCGGTTTCGTACGGTTTTAGGGCCTCGCGCACGCTCTCCGCTACACGCCGGCGAAGTTCGCCATCGGCTTCTTTGAGGAGTTTTCCGGTCGGCCCCATTTGCAATAAGAATTCAACCGCCCCCTCCAAGGGTTCCCCGGCACCGATGAGGAGCTCGCGCCGCACGGTGTGGAACTCGAGGTTTTCATAGCCGGCTGCGCTCAGGATGCGGCGCACCTTGTCAGCATCGGCAAAGGCAAACGGCCCGGGCGCATCGGGGTTAGGCAGCTCCGCGTTGGGCAAATGCTGCAGCGCGGCCATCAGGGGAACGGCCATCCACGGGTTTTCCGTCACCGCCTGCCAACACACAAACGCCAAACGTGCGCCGGGCCGCGAGGCTGCAAGCAAGTTGCGAAAGGCAGCTACAGCGTCGGCAAAGAACATCACCCCGAAGCGTGAGAACACGAGATCGAACTTGCGCGGCGGGAAGGGATAGCTTTGCGCGTCGCCGCGCACGAAGGTGACATTCTCTACCCCTTCGGCATCGGCCCGCTCGCGGGCGCGGTCCAGCATGGGCGTGGAGAGATCGATGCCGAGTACATGTCCGCCCGGGCTCACGCGCTGCGCCAGCTCGATCGAGGTGTGGCCACAACCACAGCCAACGTCGACCACGCGTTCTCCCGGGCTGACCCGCGCAAGGTCCATGGCCTCGCGTCCGAGTGGGCCGATTTGGGCATCCAAGAGCCGCTGGTACCGCACCCACTTCTCGCCCGCTTCGCTGTTCCAGTACTCCGCTTGATCGGTGTTTACGATGTGCATGCTCTGTCCTCCGTTTGCCGCGCGGCTCAGAGCAGCCGGGTCGAGTCCAACGAACTGGGAGTTTGCCCTGTTCCCCTCCCCTTCACGCTCCGAGCCGCAGCACTCGTGATGCCGCCAACGCCGCCATCCTAGCCCACCAGAGCGTGTTGCAACAGGCGGAGCAGCGCTGCGCGTCGGGAGCGCTCTCGAGCACGAAGACCATTTCCGCCACCGATGCTCCGAGAACTCGTGGTTGTTCGTTGCGGCGAGTACCGACCCTCGATCGCGGACGTCTCCCGGTTGGACGGAGCGAGCCGGAGATGTGGGGAGCCGAACATTCAGCCGGCGGTGCGGGCGTGGCGGCGGAATTCTTCGGCGCAGGCGTCTTCCGGGTCGAGTTGCAAGGTCATGTGGGTAATCCCGAAGCGATCGCGGAGCACGGTTTGCACGTGTTCGATCAATGCCCGATGCGTCACGTCGTTACGAACTACTAGGTGCGCGGTGAGCTCGTACATGCCGGACGTCATCGTCCACACATGTAAATCGTGCACTTCCAGCACGCCGGGGAAGTCCAATAACGTCCGCTCGATTTCGCCGAGGGAGAGCTCGCGCGGCGTGCCCATCATGAGGATGTCCAACGACTCTCGCACGATCTCCCACGAGCTGTACAAGATCAGCGCGCCGATGCAGAGGCCCGCCACAGCGTCGGCCCACTGCCAACCAAAGGCCCACATCGCCAGGCCCGCCGCAAGTGCGCTGAGCGAGCCCAAGGCGTCGCCGAACACGTGGACGATGGCTGCGCGCACGTTCAAGTTGCCCACCGGTCCGCGGTGGAGCATCCACAACACGGCTGCGTTGACCGCCAAGCCGAGTGCGGCAACCGGAATCATCCCGGCGGCGAGCACGGCCGGAGGCGACCACAAGCGGCGGTAGGCTTCGTGCCAAATCAAGCCCACCACGAGCCACATGGCCAACCCGTTGACGAACGCGGCGACGATTTCGATGCGATGGTACCCGAAGGTTTTGCTCTCGGTTGGTGGGCGCCTGGCAACCCACGAGGCCAACAATGCGATCGCCAGCGCAGCCACGTCGGACAGCATGTGGCCGGCATCGGAAAGCAAGGCCAAACTGTTCACCCACCACCCGGCGGCAGCCTCGACGGCGCAAAAGCTCGCAGTCAGCACCAGCGCCCGGCTGAGCGCCGCTGAGCTAGGCTTGGTGGGATGGGGTGCCACGGTCCAGTTCTTGTCGACGGCTGCGCCGCCAAGGTGGCCGTTGCTACTCACCGCCTTCGCGCAACTGTCGCTTCCAATCCAACACGCGGGCTTTTGCGGCCCAGGCTTCAGCCTCGGCAATTTTCCCCGCGCGCTGGCAAATGCGCGACAGGTTTGTGTACGCAAGCTGCTCTTCCGGAGCGAGCTCGACAGCCTTTTCCGCAGCCGCAATGGCCTCGTCCCACAGGCCCTGATCTGCCAGGGCCATGGATAGCCCTTCCCAAGCGTCAGCGAAGTTGGGATCCAACGCGATCGCAGCGCGGTAGTGGTCGATCGCGGCGTCCAGGTCGCCTGCAGCAACGCAGTCTACGGCCTGATCATAAAGTTCTTCGGCGCTCGGCATGATCCACACCTCTCGCGGTTCGAGGTGCGAACATGCTACCCGAGCAACCCGTGCGGCTCAACTGCAGGGAGCCGCACACAGGCGCCCGCGATGACAGCGACGGTTGCTGCCTGTGGCTGCGTAGCGGCTCCCCCGCCCTCGGTGCATTGTCGCTATCTGGGCGGAGTGCTAGCGAACCGCAAGCGCTCTGCTTTTCGGAAGCAGAGCGCGTTGTCCTTTGATGGCTACGGATCACGTCGATTTTGAGCAGGCATACAAACGGGTGGCAGCGCTCGGCCATGGCGGTGGCGATGCGTCCGTCGTCCGCGTGCAGGGGATGCGCGGTGGGGCGCGGAGTTTTTTCCTGCGCGCAGTAGCGCGGGCGTCAAGCCGCCCGCTGTTGGTCGTGACGGAAAACCCGACGGCCGCGGAGGCACTGTTCGACGAGCTTTCCTGGTGGCTCGGGGAAACGGAAACACTGAGTCCAACCGATCGCCGCGTGCATCTCCTCCCGGCGTACGATGCTCCGCCCCTCGAGGAACTCTCGCCCACGCCCGAGGTGGTGGCGCAGCGGGTACACGCGCTGTACCAGCTCTTGCACGGCAGGGCGCCGCTGGTGGTGGCCCCTGTGGAAGCGCTGTTGCGCAAGGTGCCGCCACGCGAGGCGGCCCGTGCCCGCTGGCGCTATCTCGTTCCGGGCGACGAACTCGATCGCGATACACTGGCGCGGGAGCTCGTGCGCTGGGGCTACCGGCGTGTGGAACTGGTTGAAGATCGGGGCGATTTTGCCGTGCGCGGGGGCATCGTCGACATCTTTCCCGTTGCCTATGCGCTGCCGGTGCGCATCCAGTTGGACGGCGACGAGATCACCGAACTCCACCACTTCGACCCCGCCTCGCAGCGCTCGCTGAAACCCTGTGCGGACCTCCTGCTGCTCCCTATGCGGGAGTTCGATACTGAGCGCATGTTTCATCCCGCGGTGCTCCGCGCCGTCGAAGAACGTGCCTTTGCTGCCGAAGTGAGCCGCGAGGAACGGCTGCGGTTGGTGGCCGGCTTGGAGAGCGGCATTGCGTTCCCAGGTATGGAGCGCTTGCTGCCACTCGCTTACGATACCCCGCTCGAACCCGTGTCGGCATATTTGCCGCCAGACGTGCTGCTGTGCTTTGACGGCCCGGCCGCGATCGAGCTTGCCGTCGAAGCCGCGGCGGAAGACATTCGCAAACGCGCCGCCGCCAAGGTGGAAGCCAACCAGTTTCTCTTGGATCCCGAGCTCTTGTACCTCGATGCCAAACAGTGGCGCGAACTCTTTGGCTCGCAGCCGCGGGTGGAGCTTGAAGCGCTGGAGATGTTGGTTGCCGCCGAGGGCGCGCCGTTGCTCACCGTTGCCTCTCACGGTGTGCGGGAAGCGCGCGTGGAGCGAGTTGCGGGTCGCCGCGAAGTCACGTTTGCTCCAGCGGCGGCGCGCATCCGCGATTGGTTGCGCGAGGGCTACCAGGTCGTTGCCGTGGTGCACCAAAGCTTGCAGGCCACGCGCTTGCGCAATTTGCTCGAGAATCACGGCATCACCGTGGTGCAGGCGCCGTCGCTCGAGGAGGCATTGTCAGCACCGCGTCAACACGCAGTGGTGTTCGTCTTCGGCCATTTGAGCACGGGCTTTCGCTTGCCCGACTTGAAACTGGTTTTCCTCAGCGAAGGGGAAATGCTGGGTGGCGATCGCCAGCGGCGGCGCAGCCAGCGCATCGACGTCGGCCAACTGCTGCGCAACTTGAGCGAGCTCAAGCCGGGCGACCATGTGGTGCACCTTGACTACGGCGTGGGCCGCTACTGCGGCCTGGTCCACCTTAAGATCAACGGCATCGAGAACGATTACTTGCACCTCGAATATGCCGGGAACGACCGGCTCTACCTCCCCGTCGAGCAAATCGGGTTGCTGCAAAAGTACATCGGGGCCGACGCCTCGCCGCCGCCGCTGGACAAGCTCGGCAGCACCCGTTGGGCGCGGGTCAAACAGAAGACCAAGGAAGCGATCCTGGCGATGGCCAAGGATCTCATCGACATTTACGCCCACCGTGAAGCGATGCAGCGCAAGCCCTACCCGCCGCCGGATGCCTACTACCGCCAGTTCGAAGCCGCGTTTCCCTTCGAGGAAACCGAAGACCAACTGCGCGCCATCGAGGATGTGCTGGCCGATATGCAAAAGCCGAAACCGATGGACCGCTTAGTCTGCGGCGACGTCGGCTTTGGCAAAACCGAAGTGGCCATGCGGGCCGCCTTCCTCGCCGTGATGGATGGCCGCCAAGTGGCCGTGCTCGTGCCCACCACCGTTCTCGCGCAACAGCACTTGAACACCTTCCGCAAACGCTTCGAGGGTTATCCGGTGCGGATCGAGATGCTCTCGCGCTTTCATTCGGCGAAGGAAAATGCCGCAGTGATTGCCGGCTTGAAAGACGGCAGCGTGGACATCGTGGTGGGCACGCACCGGCTCTTGCAAAACGACGTGGGCTTTCGCCAACTCGGCTTGCTCATCATCGACGAGGAGCACCGCTTTGGGGTGCGACACAAGGAAAAGATCAAGCAAATGCGCAAACTCGTCGACTGCCTCACACTCACCGCCACCCCAATTCCGCGTACCTTGCAGATGGCTTTTCTCGGAATCCGCGATCTCTCGGTAATAGAAACTCCGCCGGTCGACCGTCTCGCGGTGCGCACCTACGTCACCCGGTACGACGAGCAAGTCATTCGCGAAGCACTGCTGCGCGAAAAGGCGCGCGGCGGGCAAGCGTTTTTCGTGCATAACCGCGTAGAGTCGATCGAGATTCGCGCGCGCCAGCTCCGCCAACTGGTGCCGGAGTGTTCCTTCGTGGTCGCGCACGGGCAGATGAACGAGCATGAACTCGAGCGGGTGATGACCGACTTTGTCGAGCGCCGCTTCGATGTGCTTGTGTGCTCGGCGATCATCGAATCGGGCTTGGACATTCCCACCGCCAACACGATCATTATCGACCGAGCGGACCATTTCGGCCTCGCCCAGCTCTACCAGCTCCGGGGGCGGGTGGGCCGCTCGCACGAGCGCGCCTTCGCCTATCTTCTCGTCCCGGGCGAGCAGCTCATTACGCGCGAGGCACAAATGCGGCTGCGCGCGCTGCAAGAACTCGACGACCTCGGAGGCGGCTTCCGATTAGCCACAACGGATTTGGAAATCCGTGGTGCTGGCAACTTGCTGGGGAAACAGCAGTCCGGGCAAATCGCTGCTGTGGGGTTCGAACTTTACCAGCAAATGCTTGCAGAAGCGGTGCACGAACTGCGCGGCGAAACCGTGGAGCAGGACATCGAGCCCGAACTCCAACTGGGAATCAGTGCCTTCATTCCCGGGTGGTACATTGCCGATGAAAACCAGCGCTTGGTGTTTTATCGCCGGCTCGCCCAAGCGCACAGCCGCAAGGAACTCGACGCGCTCGCCGCCGAGTTGCAAGACCGCTACGGGCCTTTGCCCCCCGAGGTGGATTCGTTGCTGGGGGTGATGGATTTGCGCCGGGTTTTGAAAGTGCACAAAGTGCAACGCGTGAAAGTTGCCGGCGAGCACGTGTTGCTGCAGTTCCACCCGCAAGCGGATGTCGATGTCGACCGTTTGATCGCCCTCGTACGTACCGGCAAAGGCCGCTTCAGCATTCCGGCCGATTTTCAGTTGAGTTTCCAAGCCCGCAATCGCGATAGCGATGGGCTATTGGCGGAAATTGAAGAGGTGGTCGAGCAAGTGACCGGAAGCCTGCGCGAGAAACTGGAGGGAACGTATGCGTAACTGCAAACGCCACCAGCACCGGATGCTCATCGGGGGAACGTGTGTGGTCGCGTGGCTCTACACCTTCGGCATCTTCGGGTGCCTCGCCTGGACGAGCCCGCGCGCGGCGTTCGGCGAGCGCATCAACGCGGTGCTCGCCACGGTGGACGGCGAGCCGGTGACACTTTACGAGGTCAAGCGCTTTGCCAAAACCAGTTTGCGCTTGCGCCAATCCACCGGGCTTTCCGAGGCCGAACTCCTGCGCGCAGTGATTACGGACAAGATCGTCGAGCGCGAAGTGCAGCAAAAAGGTATCATCGTGCGCGATGAGGATGTGGACGCATACATCCGCTCGGTCAAAGAGCGCAACCGGATCGATGACCGCCAGTTGGAAGAGGCCCTCAAGGCACAAGGGCTCGACATGGCAACTTACCGGAAGCAAGTGCGGGAAGACCTGGCCCGGCAGCAGCTTTTGGCGCGGGAGATTCGCGGCAAGGTGACGGTGACCCCCGAAGATGTGCAACGCTACCTCGACGAGCACAAAGAAGAATACATCGGCCCGGCGCGCGTGCGCATCGCCCATATCTTCTTCCCGCTCCCGCCGGATGCTGGGGGCGACCAAGTGGCTGCCACCTTGGCACGGGCCGAAGAGGTGCGCCGGCAAATTGCCGACGGATTGGATTTTGCCGTGGCCGCGCAGCGGTACTCGCAAGATAAAACCGGCCGGGAAGGTGGCGACCTCGGCTGGTTCAAGCCCGGCGAGCTCGTCGACGAACTCGAACGCGCGCAAGAGCAGCTTAAAGTTGGCGAGGTGAGCCCGCCCGTGCGCACCCGTTTGGGGATCCACCTGATTCGGGTTCTCGCCCGCGAACAGGAGGGCAGCGTGGATCGCAGCGTGTTGGAAGAAGAAGTGCGGCAAAAACTCTACTCACAGGCGCTCGAGGAGCGCTTTCAGCGTTGGCTCAGCGAAGACTTGTACAAACTCCACCACGTGGAGATCTTCGCAGACTAGCGGCCCATGCCCGCGCGAGACGAGCGCCCGGTGATTGCCATCACCATGGGAGACCCCGCGGGGGTCGGTCCCGAGGTGATCCTGAAAGCACTCCGTCAGCCGCGTGTGCGCCGCTCCCTCGAGCCGCTCCTTGTCGGCGTGCCCACAGTGTTTGTGGAGTGTGCGCGCCGCTACGGCTGGCCGTTGCACCTGGAACCTTACCCGCGCGCAGGCCGCACGCGGAAGGGCTCGCTGCTCGTTAAGGAAATTTCCACCAGCGGTCCGCTGCCTCTCCCGGGAGCGCGACTCCGTGCGGCGGAGCGGCGCCAGTGCGGCGACACTTCGTACCGGGCGGTGGCGGCGGCGGTGGAGTTGGTCCGCAGGAACGAGGCTGCAGCGCTCGTGACCGCACCCATTGCCAAGGCCCATTGGGCAGCCGCAGGCTACGACGTGCCGGGCCACACGGAGTTGCTTGCGCAGTTGGCCGGCAACGTGCCGGTGCGCATGATGATGGCGGGAGCGCGCTTGCGCGTGGTGCTGATGACCACCCACGTGCCACTTGCCGAAGTGCCGCGCCGGCTCGACCGCGACATCGTCGAGGCGACGATTCGCATCACCCACCGCGCGCTGCAGCAACAGTTCGGCTTGCCCTCCCCGCGCCTGGCACTCGCGGGACTCAATCCCCATGCCGGCGAAGGTGGCTTGTTCGGCCGGGAAGACGAGGAGATTTTGCGCCCCGCGGTGGCGCGGGCCCAACGGCGCGGCATCAAGATCGCGGGGCCGCTGCCGGCGGATACGGTCTTCTTTCAAGCCTACCATGGCGCTTACGACGCAGTGCTGTGCCCCTATCACGATCAAGCACTCGCCCCCTTTAAGTTGGTGCACTTTCACGACGGCGTGAATGTCACCCTCGGGTTGCCGTTCATCCGCACCTCGCCGGATCATGGCACGGCATTCGATATCGCCGGGCAAAACCGCGCCGACCCGCGCAGCATGGCCGCCGCCTTGCTGCTCGCAGCAGAGCTCGCTTGCCACAACCAGCCGTAAGGCGCGCGCCACCTCCGGTAGCGGCGACGCATGCCTCGCCCGTGGTGTGGGGTGGGGCCGCCAGCGGCGAATGGGCCTGGTGGCGTTTCGTAGGGGCGACGCACGCGTTGGCTGGGGTGTGGGATGGGGTGTTAGCGGCGAGTGGCGAATGGATGGCGAGTGGCGAGCAGCGAATCGCGAATGGGGAACACGTCGACTGGTGACGGTGTCGCCGCCGGTGGCCCACGCGTCGCCATCTTGGCACGCGGCACCAACACGCTCGTGGAGGCGACGCATGCGTCGCCCCTACGAGCCCATCATTCATCCCGCCATTCACGTCCAGGGGCGCACGGGCGCATGCTGGGCAGCTACCACCTCCGGATTTTCCGTGTCCGAAGCCCACTGCAGGGGGTTATCCGCAATGTATGGGCGAATGCGCTCCCACTCGTGTTCGTTGCGGATCACGTGTTCGTAATAATTGCGCTGCCACACGGCGGCACGTGGGCTGCCGCGCCAGTGGTTGATACGCTTGCTGACGAGCGATTCGAACGAACCAACAATCAATGGATGCCACCGATTGGCGTCTCGGCCCGCGTAGCCGTGCCGCTGACCCATGATGCACCAGGGGCGACGCATGCGTCGTCCCTACGGCCGCGGGCGTCAGGGGAAATAGAAACGCAAATCGGCGAGCAAGCGCCGCAAGGGAATCTGCCCGTACTTCGGCTGTAAACTGGTGTACACCCAGCGCGAGCCGCACAGCGGAAGGGACAGGCGCGACAAAGGACCGAGCGGCCCCATGCACATCGTGATCACAGGAAACTCGCGGTGCTCCCAAGTGAAGGCGGCCAGGCGCCACACATCATCCGGCTGTTGTGCTTGCAAGGCGAGTTTCACGGCGTCCGCCCCGAGAGCGCGGGCACGCCGAAAGAGCGTGGCGAGCGTTTGTGCCGTTGGTGTGCGTTCGAAGTCGTGATACGACAGCAGCACCCGGCAGCCCTGCGCGCGCGCCTCATCGAGCAAGGGGGCGAACTCCCGTGCGCTCTGGAGTTCCACGTCGATGGCTGCCACATGCGGCAGCACTGCGCGCCATAGCTCGCAGCGGGTTTCGTCCGCCAGGCGCTGCGCACCGCCTTCCTCGGCTCGGCGCACGGTGGCCAGCAGGGGGCGCCGCAAGCGGCGCAACGTGGCAGCGATGCCGGCAACGTGCGCAGGGTCGTGCGCAGCGAACTGATCGATGCGGAGCTCGAGAATGTCCACCCCCGGCCGTACAGCGCGGCGCACGGCGGCCACATCGTCGTGCACGGCCAACACCACCTTCGGTCGCTCACCGGGTAGGCCGAACAATGCCGCGCCCGGCGCCGCTTTTTGTTTTCGCGCGCTTCCCATATGAGAAAAGGGAACTAGCACGTAAAACGCTGAAGCATACCCATGCAAGGAGCACAGGAACACGAGCGACAAGCGACGGTGCGGGAGGCCGGAGGGCGCGGTGCGCTGACCCCCGAGGTGGAGGAGCTCATGCGCATCACGGCCCGACGCGCGGCGTGGTTTTTCGTATGGAGCATCGTGTTTGCTTTGAGCATCGGTGCCACCTTGGGCGCTCTCCTGTGGCTCGGGCTGACTTTGCAAGTCGACCTGCTCGGCGGGCTCTCTCCTCTGTCCGCACGCCATGCGCACGCCTACGCTCAGATCTTTGGCTTTGCCGTATTGTTCGTGTGCGGCGTGGCGTACCATGTTCTTCCGCGCTTCAGCGGACGCGCATGGCAAGGGGGACCGTGGCAGCGCCTGACGCTCCTCGGCCTCGCTAGCGGGGCTGGGCTCGCCGCCGGAGCAGCGTTGTGGGGAGAAGAGCGTGCGTTGCTTTTTCTTGCCCACGCGGCGTTGGTTTTCGGCAGTTTGGCTTTTGCGCGTGCGGTGGGAGGGCAACTGCGGGGCGCGGCAGTGACCCCGCCGCTGCTGCCGGTGTACGTTCAATTGGGCTCATGGTGGTTGGTAGCGGCAAGCGCCCTCCCGCTGCTCTCGCCGACGGTGCTCGCTTCGGACCGTTCCGCATTGTGGGAGGCCGCGTTGTGGGGGTTTGCGGGCAACTGGATCTATGGGATGAGCTTGCGCATCCTGCCCGCCTCGTTGGGTTTAGTGTACCGCGAGAGCGGGGTCGACCGGCTCATTTGCGCCGCGCACCAAGTGGGAACGCTGCTGTGGTGCCTGGGGCTAGTAGGGATGAGCGGCTGGCTGCCCGTGGCGGTAACAACTGCAGGGCGCGCCGGTGGGCTGTTGCTCGCAGTGGCGGGTGCTGGCTTCGTCTGCCGGCTCGGCTTCTTCCGCGGGCGGGCAACACCGGCACACCGCATGCCGGGGACGGAAAAATACTTGTGGAGCGCCTATGCCTACCTCTTCCTCGCCCTCCTGCTCGGACCGTTGCGGGCGGCGGTTACGGGCACCGCCTATGTCGGACCCGTAGCCGACTTTGCCCGCCACGCGTTCACGTTGGGGTTTCTCACGCAAATGATTTTCGGCGTGTCCATGCGTGTGCTGCCGGCGGCAGCCGGCATTCCCATTTGGAGCCCGCGCCTGCGCGACGGCACGTACTGGCTCCTGAACCTCGGCATCGTGCTCCGCGCTGGTGAAGTGATCACCGCCTGGGGTGCGAGCACCGCGTGGTATCGGTGGTCGGCAATTTCAGGACCGATCAGTTGGGCCGCCTTCGTTCTCTTCGCTGTCAACCTCGTGATGAGCGTCCGTCAACACCGCCCGGGGCCTGCCACCTCTCGCTAACTCGCCTGGGAGAGCCCCCCACCCACCGCCACGGGCGACGCATGGGTCGCCCCTACGTAATCCTGGAAGGACCAACCATGGTCCATGTCGAACGACAACAACAGCACCGCCGTTCCATCCGCCTGAAAGGGTCCGACTACAGCCAGGCAGGGGCCTATTTCACCCACGATTTGCACACGGGACCGAGCGCCTGTGTTTGGCGAAATCCAGGGTGGGGTGATGCGGCTGAACGAATGCGGCGCAATCGTCCGGGACTGTTGGGTGGCGATTCCGGACCATTTCCCGCTGGCGGCATTGGATGAATTCGTCATTATGCCGAACCATGTGCATGGCATCATTTGCATTGCAGAGGCATGCACCGTAGGGGCACGGCATGCCGTGCCCCTACCGAAGACCTTGCGGCAATCGCGAAGCGAACAATTCGGCAACCCCATTGCCGGTTCCATCCCGACCATTGTGCGGTCGTCCAAATCCGCCACTACGAAACGCATCAATGAACGCCGCGGCACGCCCGGCGCGACCGTCTGGCAGCGCAACTATTATAGGAAAACATGATCCGGAAATAAAAATCGCTGATGCGCATCCGTGAATACATCCTGACCAATCCCTTGCGCTGGCATCTGAATTGAGAAAATCCAGACTGCACCGGAAAGGACGACGCGTGGGATGCATCGCTCGGACCCGTGGATGCTGGGGCCCATGGCCGTGATGATTCAGGGACGTACGCCCCCACGGAGAACAGCGATGACTAAGGTTTATACGCTCAAAGCACTCACCGACATCTGGACCGGCGACCCCAACCGGAGCGGAGACCGCGCGACCACGACCGGTCTGCTCGGCTCCATCCGCTGGCGGTTCGAGGTGCTCGTGCGCGGATTGGGCGGGAAGGCGTGCGACCCGACGAAGCACCAATGCGAGGGTGCGCGGCATTCCGTCCTCTGCGAGCTGTTCGGCTGCACGGGCTGGGCGAGGAAATTCCGCTTTGAGCTCCTCGACGGAACCGGGAAGGTCAAAGCCACGCAGATCAAGCAGAACCAGACTTTCACGCTGCGCTTCCTCGAACTGCGCCCCATTCAACCAGTGGAGTGGGCCCTGTTGGACCTGACGTTGTGTCTCATCGCTGAGTACGGCGCGGTCGGGGGGAAGACAGTGCTCAAGCCGAGCGACGAGGCAAACCGTGCCAACGCCGCTCATCACCGGGACTACGGGCTGATTCAAATCCTGAAACATCCGGACGACCTGAAGTCCCTCGACCGCAAGCAACTGGGGGATTATGTGCAGCAACCGCGCAAGCCAGCTCACGACGACTTCGATTGGGCATCGCTGCAGAACCTCTGATGCGTCAACGGACGCTACCTCGCCAGACAGGACGCCAATGCGAGCACGCTCGATCGGGTCATCGGCAGGCCCGAGCCGAAGTCCACAGTCATCGCGGGGGGACTCGTGGCTCGCTGGACGGCGCGCATGCGGGGACCTTAACCCGCAGCCTGCGGAGAGCAAGAAGGTCTTCAGCTTCAAGTTC
The DNA here is from genome assembly GCA_026415395.1 of Candidatus Binatia bacterium. NCBI lineage: Bacteria > Candidatus Binatota > Binatia (SeqCode) > Binatia bacterium. The sequence continues at coordinate 217,555 of JAOAHD010000007.1, forward strand.
AAGAACCCCGCGCGCATCTTCGGCTTTGTAAAGCCTGACCTGCTGACGCTGGACGAGATGCGTCAGCGATTGAAAGGCGTGTGGGCGAATCTCAACGATGGCGAATTCGCGAGAGGGCTTGCCATCCTTCAGGAGCTGCTCAGGGGTGGAGGAGGGAGGAGCTCGCCATGACCTTCGACTTCTGCGGTCGTCTCGCGTCGCTGCAGGCGTGTCCAAGGGACGGACCGCTCCCCTGCGGTCTGGCTTTTGGCTTTGTGAACGGCTGCACGGTTTGGAGCACCAAAGGTGGCAATCGGAAGAACGAGGCCGGCAACCGCTACATGAAACGGGCAGCCCAGGGCTCGATTGCCGTGCCGGCTGGACTCCCGCTCGATTCCTGGCCACCACAATTGCTGCACCGAGATTGGCTCGCTCTCGAGGTCGAGCTCGAACTGCGCGCGCCCTGGTACTCCAAAGACGACCGGATCTTCCACGTGCTCGACAAGCCAGTGCACAAGGATCGCGTCTTCGGCGTGCCGTTCATGGCGGCCGCGAGCTGGAAGGGGATGTTACGCTGGGCCTGTCGCATGCAGGCGGGGTTACGCCAACATCTGGAGGAAGGAAAGCGATTCGAGGAGTGGAAAGATCCGGACTGGATCCTCCACCTGTTCGGCAACGAGAAGGGAGCTGACGAGCAGTTTCGGCAGGGCGTGCTGGTTTTCTATCCGACCTGGTTCGACAAGATCGGCTTGGAGGTGATCAATCCGCATGACCGCAGCCGTCGGCGCCGGCACGTAGCTGATTGTCTACGAAGTGGTGCCGCCGGGTACTAAGGGGAAACTCCGGCTGCTCTACGAGCCCTGGCCGGGGAAAAAAGCGGCAACGGAATCGAAAGATGTCTTGCCCTACCTGCTGGAATCCATCGAGACGCTGCTGGCCAGCTATGGCATTTCGGCCAAACGCACCGTCGGCTGGGGCACGGCAGAAATCAAAAAGTGGCGAGGCTTTCGACAGGAAACGCCGAACGACCAGCCGATCTAGGCGGACGATAAGTGCAAGCTTCTCGAACAGCTCCTTCCGAATCCCGGAGGTGCGTCGTGAGCGAGGGCGGACAGATGATCCAGACCCTCCGCGACCACCGGCCGCTGCTTTTGGCCTGCGAGGCCATCGGCTGGCTCCACATGACGGGCAAGGCGCACCCGGACTTCTTGCGAGCGCATGGCGGCGTCGGAATTGAGTACGAACGATCTGCGCTGGCACAAGAAAGAGAACCCGCCGTTTCCGTGGGGTGACAAACTGAGGTGGCTCAAGGACCGTCCATGGAGCAGCATTCCGCCGGACAAGTGGCCTTCCTCGCTGACGGAGTTTTTGACCGAGCACCGGAAGTCGGGGAGAGGTCTCCTCGGCCTGCTGCAAGCTGCCCACGGCATGGCTTCGGGAATCGAGAAGAATATTCCTGCGTCCACATCGAAGTACTTGAACCAGGATATAACGCACATGTGGCTCGCCTCTCCCTTCGGCCACCCTGTGCGCAACCTCCTCAACGATCCGCCACCCCTTCTGCACCCGGGAAGCTGGCGGGATTTGCTCGACCGCATCGAAAACCTTCTCGAGGATCTACAGGCGCTCGGCAATCCGCCTTCACCTCATACCGCCAACGATCTCGATGGCTGGTGGAATTGGCGGGAAGGTGTGGTCGGGTCGCAAGGCTGGCTGAGGCAGGCGTTCCTGTCCACCCTCGCCGAGACGCGCCGGCCCAACAACGACGTGACGCTATGGGACCAGTCCTACGTCGCGGCGGCCCTCTTCAAATCGGCCGTGGCCGGTGCCGTTCTCGCCGGAACATCTTTCAAGTGGGGCGAGCAGCTCAAATATTAGACCCGCTGGCGCGTGCTCACGGTCGGTGTCGGCACGCGTCACTACGAGGCGCGGGCGGTCAAGATCGGCGACTGGGTAGGTGCACAGCGCGAGATCGAGCGGTTCTTTGAGGAAGTGCGCAGGCTGATCGAGGTAGGTTTGGCGGTCGGGTCGCTCGTTTACTGCGACGAGACCCCGGCGTTCACCTTTCCTGGCCAACGGGCCGACGGGAGCAGCGGCCTCGATGATTCGTGCGCGAACGTGCTCGAAGATGAAATCGCGCTAGCGGTTGATGAGCTCGCCGGCGTGGCGCAACTCGAGACGCCGCCCCACGTTGCCCTGTCAGATTCGACTCGCTCCTTCGTGCGGATGGTCGCCGCGCTGCACCGGGGCCGAGAAACGTTGGCCGTGCCGGTCCACCGCGAATGGGCCATCGAGGGCGCTGGCACGGCGCCATCTTCGGGGGGACGCCACGTCTGTCCGGTATGTTCGGTGCGCTTCAACAAGCCGCCGCCGAGTGCGAAAACCGACAACGCGCGGAAAAGGTGCCCGTGCGCCGTCTGCCGGGAGCGCCGCCGCGGTCGCCCCGATGCTTGGCTGGCCGGGGAGAGCGACATTATCTGGATTTCCGAGGTCGCCGACGAGAATGACCGGGTGGCTCTGCTCACTTTCGGCTTCGACCTGGAGCCCTGGCTGAATGGCGAGCACGTGGACTCGCTCCGCGCCCAAAGCATTGCCGAGTGACGTCGCTTCAATCCTGTGGTGGGCAATCAGGACAACCCGATAGACCCGGCAAGACCGTTCGATTCCGTGCGCGAGTACATCGGGGGCAAACTCAGCTCGTTTGTCAAGAGCGACCCTGTACTCTGCAGCCTCGAAGAAGGCTACCGGTACGAAAATGACTGGCAGAGCTTTTTCTCGAAGATCGTCGAAGACCGCGCCGAAGCGCCGGAGTGGAGTACGCTGAAAGATAAGGAGCGTGCGCATTGGCTCACGCACCAGCTCTTCCGCAAGCTCCCCTCTCCCGGGCGCGTTTACCGCTTCTGGCGTGCGTGCGAGACGTTCTTCGACGAGCTCCTGGACCAGTTCCGTGAAATCGTGAGCGCGCACCCGAACCGATGGCGCACCCGTCGCGTGCTTCTGGAACCGGCGGACGGCACTCGCTCGGGTTGGGAGGACCGGGAAACGTATCTGGGCCGGTTCCGGGACGCTCCGTTCGAGCTGGTTTATTTGGAAGATCGTAAGGCCTTCGTCACGATCGCGAATCTCGGCCGGTGCTTGGAGCCCGAGGAGCCCGACGACGCGATTAGAAACGAGAGCCAAGCGTGCCCGATCGAGCTGAAAGGGGACGATGGCGAGGTTTGCATGCTGCGCATAAGAGCTGTCGAGGCCCCGGAGTGTCTTGGGGTTTACTCGCCGCTCATCGTCTTGGACCGCAGCCCGCGGCGCTTCCGGGTGCTTGTGCCGCTCGACCGTGCCGCTGCTTGCATCGAGGCGGCCATCGCTAAGCGGCGCGACGAATTTGCGCGGGTGTGGGAGCGGATGCCCCTGCGGATCGGTGTGGTGGCTTTTCCTCGGCTGACGCCGTTTCAGGCGGTCATCGAGGCGGCGCGGAACCTGGAAGATGCGATGGGCCGGCAGGATTCAGAGCTGTGGCGCCTACCCGAATGCCGCTCGCGCCGGCATTACGGTCTTGTTGCTGGACCATCACCGGGGCCAGGAGGTGGTCCTAATACCCACGCGGCTTCCGGACGGCCGCGACGATGTGTTCTACCCTCATGTGCAGGTGGAAGATCGGGAGCAGCGCGGGCCCGGGATTTCCAGTATCCCAAGGGGCAAATCTACCGCCACATGGCGGACCTGCGACCCGGGGACAGCGTGGCCGTCCACCCCAGCGGCATCGCGAGTGTATTCTTGGACTCGACAGCGCGTCGGTTCGAAAAGCCCGAGGTTCGGCCGCTCGAGGATTTCGGACGGATGCGGACAACGCGGGAGCTTTTGGTGCGGTATGCACCGAGCGTCAGCGCGCTGCGTGGGGCCTGGAACGAAATCGAGGAGCGTTCCCGAAGTTGGCGCGATCCCGAGGGGCGTTGGTTTCCTGGCGCGTAGGCTCAGTGGCTGGATCTGACGCGGGCGATTGTCCGCGACCGCCTCGGGATCACGGGTGCGGCTCTCGAGAGCCTCGTGGAGGCGGGGAAGCGAGGAACACTCGGATGGGCGCTCGAATGGCATCTCGCTTGGCTTCAAGAAGGGCTGGAAGGAGCAGGATCATGAGCAAGAGCCACGAAAAGTTCACTGTCGTCGGAATGGCGATCGATCCTGTCCACGTGGGAAGCGGCGCAGCGCGGCTCGGTCGGGTGGACCTGACGATCGTGCGCGATCCTGTGACCAGCGTGCCCAAGATTCCCGGCTCGAGTCTGGTTGGGGTATACCGATCGTACGCAGCCATGGGTCAGCAAGAGGCGAATCCGGCCCGCCAAATCAATGGCCAGCGGAAGCCCTACTACCCCGATTGCGCCGGGCAGGGCTAGCCCGACAGTGCCGGGCAAGGCGGTCATTGCCGCTAGCCTGATTGCCCGATTTGCACCGTCTTCGGCTGCGCCCGCGGTGCCGGCGGCGGCGGCTTTGCAGGCCTGGTCGCCTTCAGCGACGCGCATGTGCGCCTGTTCCCTGTCGCCACGAGGGAGGGGCCGAAGTGGGTCGCGTGCCCGGACGCATTGCGGCGGGTCGGTGTCGAGATCAAAGGAGACTTGGCCGATGCTGTCTATGAACGACCACAACACGGTGGAACCCCGCCGGGGCACGATCGGCGGCCGTCGAACGATAAGCAGCCGCTGAACCTGGGCCGGCTTCTGCTGGAACGCAAAAATACGCTTCCCGTTGGAAATGGCTGGCCGACACTGAACGGGGGCATTCCCCATTACATCGAGCAGCGCGTCGTGATCGTGTCCGACAAGCTCTTCGCGCACATCGTCAACGGCAACCTCGAGGTGCGTACCTCGGTGTCGATCGATCCGGAAACCGGGGCGGCCGAAGAAGGCGCGCTCTTCAGTTACGAGGCGCTCCCGCGCGCAATGGTGCTCGTCTGGGACGTCGTTTGCAAGACCCCGCAACACTCCCCCAGGTCGGCGGCTAGGATGTAAGGGCACAAGTCAATGGCGAAACCATCGACGCGGCCGCCAGGGTCTTCGAGCTCGGAAAGACCACACATCCCTACCTCGAGCACCTCGGCATCGGGGGCATGGGAACGCGAGGCATGGGACGGATTCGGGTACTTAACCCTGGCGCCGAGAAAACTAGCGCCGGACAGGCAGATGCGCAGCAGACGAGTGCCGAAGGAGGTTCGCAATGAAGAATCTCGACCTTGAATGCGCAAAACTGGGTCGCGAGCTGGCGGAGTCCGTACGCGACGAAAAAGTCTTCACCACGGCGCTCGGGGTCCTGGAGGAGGAACAAGGGCCTTACGCCTGCTTTTTGTACCTCGAGGCCGGTGAGGGCAAGGCGGGGCAGGCAATCACCACGCGGGGGACGAAGTTCTTGAAGGAGAATGTCGACGACAACACAAAAGCCACGAATCCGCTCGAGTTCGTTCAGGGCCTGGCGTCCGACCTCGACCGTCTCCTCTTCACACGTGACCTGCTCCGACAAGCATTCGTGTACGCCCGCTACCACGCCAAGGCGCGGGGAAGCGCTGGAGAGAAGGCATGACCTGGTCGCTCTACCGTTGGACCTGGCTTCTCGAATCCCCCGTCTACATCGGCATGCCGCCGGGGGGCAGCCTCAACCGCTGCCGCATCTACGTCCCAGCGCGCAGGATTTGGGGTGCGGTCACGGCGGAGATCGCGCGAGCGGAGGCTCCGACGCGTTTCCCAAGTACGACGACGTGGAAAAGAAATTCAGAAATTTGTGCGCTTTACCTACCTCTTTCCGGCCGAAAAAGTTGATGGTGATTGGCGTGCGTGGCTCCCCCGCTATGTCTCCGGGAAGGGATTGGTGTGGCAGCGACAAGGTGCCCCCAGCAATCACCTTTTGGACCGCGAATTCCGGATGCGTCTTCTCTCTACTAGGCCAGCGACTGCAATCGAGCCTTGGTCGGACACGGCTGACGACGGTTCGCTTCGCGAGACGGAGTGCGTCAACCAGTACTGGCGAGAACCAGACGGCGGTGTGGGATCACCGGTGGCGCTGGTCGGCTACCTGTTCATATGCGCCGCGAATGGTGCGGCGGCGAACCCTGCCACCGCCAGCGAGCCGGAAGTGCTCGACAGGCTGTTCGTCGGCGGAGACACGCGATACGGGCTGGGCAGGCTGCGGTGGGCGTACCCCGGGACGATGGGAGGAAGCGACTTCCGTGCTCGGCGCATCGGCCGATGCTTCGGGGCCAGACCCTCGAATCAAGGCAGACCGGGTCCTGGCTCATGCGAGACCGCCTCAGGACGGGAGAAGAAGGGTCTTCGGACAATTGGAACTGGTGGCAGGTTGGGACGACCGGAACCTGGTTCCCCAGGACACCGGACCGCTTTTCGCCCCTGGCTCGAGCTCCGTCGAGGAGCTGTGGTGGACACTGGAGCCGAGCGGCTTTTGGAATCCGGCGGGCAGCGCATGGATATTTTCGAACTACGCCGCAACGCCCTCGCCGACTACCGCGACTTTGTCCGCTCGTTCATCCTGATCGCGAGCGAGCACGGGTGTTCGATGTGATAGCCGCGCTGGATAGATCCTTGCAAAACACGCATTACGTAGCATGATTTGCAAAGATGATAGGGCGCCTGCTGCCCGAGGCCCTCGCCGCGCTGGAGGAGGCGCCAGCGGTCTGCCTGCCCGGGGCGCGGCAGGTCGGCAAGGCGACGCTCGCGCACGCGGTCGCCCGCAGGGCGATGCGCTTTATCTCGACCTCGAATCGCCACGCGACCTCGCCCGGCTGGGGGACCGGAACGCTACCTCGAGCAGCACCTCGACAAGCTCGTCATTCTCGACGAGGTGCACCGCGTGCCCGGACTGTTCGCGCCGCTGCGCGGTCTCATCGACGGGGCGCGGCGGCGGGGCTTGCGCACCGGGCGCTATCTGCTGCTCGGTTCGGCGGCCCTTTCATTGTTGCGCCAGGCGGGGGAGTCGCTCGCCGGTCGGGTGCGATTCCTGGAGCTTGCGCCTTCGACGCGCTGGAGGCGCGCTCGATTCCGCTCGATCGGCTTTGGCTGCGCGGCGGATTCCCCGAGAGCGTGCTCGCCCCAAACGACGAGCGCAGCCTGCGCTGGCGCGAGGATTTGATCCGCACGTACCTGGAGCGCGATATTCCGCAGTTCGGGCCGCGGCTTTCCGCCGAGACCCTGCGTCGGCTCTGGGTGATGCTCGCTCACCGGCACGGGAGCCCTCACAACGCCGCGGAACTGGCGCGCAGCCTCGGACTCGATACGCGCACCGTCAACCGCTGTGTGGGCTGTTGGTTGACCTTTTTCTCCTGCGGCGGCTGCAGTCGTGGCATGCCAACGTGGGCAAGCGGCTCGTGAAGTCGCCCCGGCTGTACGTGCGTTCCAGCGGCATCGCGCATGCGCTGCTCGGTATCGAGATGCTCGATGCCCTGCTCGCGCACCCGGTGGCTGGGGGCGAGCTGGGAGGGCTTCGCGATCGAGAATCTCATCGCCGCCGCGCCCGAGGGAACGAGTGCCTACTATTGCCGCACGAGCGGTGGCGCCGAAACTGTTCTGCTGCTCGAGCTGCCGCGCGGGGAGCGCTGGGCTGTGGAAATCAAGCGCAGCACGGCGCCGGCGGCGACGCGGGGCTTTCACCAGGCTCGGGCCGACGTGCGGCCCCGGCGCAGCTTTGTCGTCTACCAGGGCGCGGAGCGCTTTCCCCTTGCCGAGCGGGTGGAGGCGGTGCCGCTGCCGGAACTCGCCCGGGAACTCACCGCCTTGAGGAAAAAGTCATGAACATCTTCGATCTGCACTCCTTCGTGATCACGGACTACCGCGATTTCGTGCGCTCGTTCTTCACGATCCCCGACGAGCGGGCGCGGGGGTTCGTGGATCGGGCGATCGAGGAAGAGCAACACCTCTGGCCCGAGCAACTGGTTTTGCGGATCACTGCGGGCTGAGGCAGAAAGTCAGACTGTGAGGGCTTGACACCGCTGTGCTGCTGCTGCGGGGGACGACCACGAGATAGCGGGCGGCCCGGCGTTGGGTGCGCGCTGCGCAAGCTGGGATTAAGAGGGCAGAAGGCGCGGAACCGCGCGGACCGTCCGTCGGGCAGGCACAAGGCCTGCCCCCACAGGCCGCTCGCCGCGTTGCGGCTAAGGGGCAGGTTCGGTAGCAAACGGGCGAGGAGAACATGCCGATGTCGGAGCAGTTGCAGGGTCTTCGTCCCTCAGCCGGGTGGCCAGTGGTGCACTTATTTTACCGCGTGGATCGGCCCCGTTGGCGCGGCCAAAGTGCGGAGGCGCGTGAGGCGGCAGTCGAGGAGTTCCAGAACTGGCTTGTGGAGGTGCAACGCGAGCCGGAGTTGCAACTCGTTCCGCAAGCGGGGGTGACGAAGTTCGACTTCGGCATCATGGCCATTCACCCGGACTTGTGGCGCATCCAACAGCTCGGGCAGCAAATTGCCAGCACCGGCTTCGGTGCCTGCTTGCTGCCAGTGTATCAGTTTTTGTCGCTCACCGAGGCGAGCGAGTACATCACCAGCGAACTCGACTGGGCCCGGCTGCTCCTCGAAGAGCAAAAGCTCGATCCGACCTCGCCTGAGTTCGCCCAGCGCTTCGCGGCGCTGCGCAAACGCACGGCGATTTACGCCGAGTCGCGCATTCATCCGAAGCTGCCAGAAGACTACCCGATCGTGTGCTTTTACCCGATGAGCAAGGCGCGGCGCGATCAAGACAACTGGTACCGCTTGAGCTTCGAGGAGCGGAAGAAACTCATGCTCCAGCACGGCGAGGCAGGACGCCGCTTTGCCGATCGCGTCACCCAGCTCATCACCACGTGCACGGGAATCGACGACTGGGAATGGGGGGTGACGTTGTTCTCGCGCGACCTCAAGGCCATCCGCGACATTGTGTACGAGCTCCGCTACGACGAAGCGAGCGCGGTGTACGGCCTGTTCGGTTCGTTCTTTGTGGGCATTCGCTTTGCCCCCGAGCGTCTCGCCGGGGTGCTGCACCTTTTGTAACAGGGGGCACCGCAGGCTTTAGTTTCCGCGCCGTGGCTGGTGCTCGCTCGGATAGCCGAAGTACTCTGCGGCAACCTCGGCGGCGACCGCTTGGAATTCTGCGGGTACGAACACGTAGAACCGCCAGAGCTCCTCGTAGCGCCGCTGTAACGCATGGATCTCGCCACTTTGGTCATAACGATCGAGCGGCTCGACCCCTGTGGGTGTAATTGCCAAGGCGCTCGCTTCTTTCATGGAAGTCAACGCCGGGCAGTAGACGATGACTTCGCCCGGGTTGCAACGGAGTTCGCTGGCAATGTGGCCCTCGGCAATGCGACGCTCTTCGGCGGATTCGTGGTAGCGGCGCACCAGTGCGGAGCGCTGGGCACGGGTGAGGCGCGCAGCCGAGAGCACGTAGCCGCGCTTTAAAAGCTGGCGCCGCTCCAATCGCTGGACGAGGCGGACAATGTTTGGATCGGGTTGCTGGCGCGAGGGAATTTCCTTGAGTCGTTCGAACAGGGAGGCATCGTGGAGTTGCAGTAGCTCCGCCTCGCTGAGGTGCCCGTGCTGCTGTGCGAGCTCCACTGCCTTGGAGATCATCGCGCCCGCGGCCACTTTCGTGTGGTGGTAATACACGCGCTCGGTGAGGAAGTAACGCAGGCGCAACAACTGCACGGTTTCGGAAAACGTGTCGGGTCGTACCATTCCGTGGCGTGTCAGGGCGAGTGCGAGTTGATTGCCGGCAATCTCGAACGAGCGAAATACGCGCTCGTCGTATCGCTGGGCGAGGCCGGTGAAATACGCGTCGCGCCTGAGGTAGTCGAGGAGATCGGCGTCGATCGTGCTGGCCACGATCTGCCGCGCCCACGGCGGCACGTGGCGATACTCGCGCAGCCCGAGCAACTCCTCCATGGGCTCGGCAATCCCGAGGCGGTGGAGCTCCTCGCCCAAATGCCCGCTGAACAACAGAGCCAGGCGCTGGCCCTTGTCGTGCCGAGGAAAGAGCCGGCGCTCGTCCTCGAACGTGTGCCCGAAGGGCACATGGGTTACGTCGTGCAGCAGCGCGGCGGCACCGATCAAACTGGCCAGCGCGGGGGAGACTTCGCGGGCGTGGCGCGTTTGCAGCGCTGCCAGCAAGCGTTGCGCCGTTGCGCAGGTGCCGAGGGAGTGGTCGAAGCGGGTATGCACGGCTCCCGGGTACACGAAAGACGCCGTTCCCAGTTGCTTGATGCCTCGCAGGCGCTGCACTTCCGGGAAATCGAGAACGGCTGCTTGCAGCTTGTCGAGCTCCACGTCGCCGTGAACTGCATCGCGCACCACCATAACCGCAGGGTACCGTGACCGGTGCTGGAAGAGCAATGCTCAGCCCTTCCTCGAGGGAGTTTCCATCCTCGACGCTGTTGAAGCCGAGCGAGCAAAAATACAGCGCCAGGGCCTATCGCCTGGGTCTATTGCTCGACACCTACTGCTGGCCGGCGTAGCGTCGGCGTCGTTTCGTCTCGATTCTCGCATCGTAGCGGTCAGCGTTTGTGAAGAGGTGAAACCACGCGGTCTTGTCCGTGCGAAGGCAGAAGCCGCAATCCCGGTCGGATGCACGCGCTCGTTGTCGCCATTGTTTTCGCAGGGTTGTTGCCTGCGGCGGCGCTGGCTTACTCCTGCGCTGGGCGGCCGTTTAGCGAGGTCCGCGTCTTTGTAGATTTCCCATACGTGGGCAACCTTGCCCAATATTCGATCAGTGCGCGTTTACCTGGCTTTGCTGGTTGTCGCCTCTCGACGTCCACCGAAATCGCCGTCGTTTTGCCGCTCGGTACAGAGGTCTCCGCGACCACGCAGGGGTGGGTGAATGGCGTGCCCGTCAGCGCTTGGATCGCGCGTGAGCATGACCGCCTCGCGTTTCTTTCGCCGCTGGTGCTCCCGCCCGGCTCGTCGGTCAGTATCGCCTTGCGCGACATCCGCAACACGTGGGGCGCGGGTGCGCGGGTAATCGTGTTGTCCGTTTTGATTGGTGACTCCAACCGCATGGGGCCAACGCTGGCTGCAGCGTTTACGATCTTTCCCGCTGTGGGCGGAGGACCCATGCCCACGGTGGTTCCGGAGTCGCCCCGCGACGTGGACGCCCAGGGTTACCGTTGTCTGCCGGAAGGTGGGTCGGCACGCGCCAACTGCTTGTTGGAATAGCGCTTCGCCGAGCTAGGGCAACGGGAAGTGAGGCGTCGCAGGGTCCACAGGTTCGTGTGCTACGAGGGCGATCCGGGGTGCGATGTCGATCCCAACCTGAGCGATGGGGTGTGCCTTGTGCCAGTGGGGTTGTGTGCCAACGTGACGGATGGACGCCTGCCGCATTGTCAACCCACGGATGTGCGGTAGGTGGAATTGCACTCGGGCGCGTCCGCGCAACTCGCCGCTAAGGATCGGCAGAACTTAGAAGCGCTGTTGGTACTGGCTGTCCCGGGGGTTTAGGTGTGCGGGTCACCAGCTTTGGCACACTAGTGTTTGCCGGCCAGCCGCAGACTGCGCAATCACTGCAGCGACACCACGTTGCTGCGCATTTCGCTACGGCGATCCGCCCCAGGGCAGTGGCGGCGCACGGCGAAAACGTTTCGCAGTATGGCACTGAGTTCCTCCGGTCACATTGACCACGACAGCGTCAAGATCGAATGCCGTCCGAGCACCTGTGGGAATGGCAGGGTGGAGTGGGACCATGAGGGCTGTGATGACGGCAACCGCATCGATGGCGACGGTTGCGATCGCGGTTGCAGAATCGAACAGCCTCCGACGGCGACACCGAGCGCAGTGCCCACGGCCACGCCGGGTGTCGTGTACACGCCAACCCCGTGGCGTACACCCACTCCTGACCCCAATTCCCCCCACCTGTTCGATCCGCAACCTACGAACTGTGGCAACGGAACGGTGGATGCAGGAGAGGACTGCGATGACGGGGAAGTCTGTATCGGCACTGCCCGCGCTGGGCAGGCATGTCAAGCCGACGCGGACTGCTTGACCAGCGTAGATGAGTTCCGTGGCGTATGCGTAGGCGGCCCAAAGCTGGGCACCCTGTGCCAGCTTGACAGTGACTGTGCGCCGGGGCGCTGTGTGGCTTGCCGCACGATCGGTGGCGATGGATGCGGGGCCGATTGCACATCTGAGTTTGCTTCGCCGATCACTTTCCAGTTGGTTCCCGGGGTAGCAACGTCGTTCACCGATCGACTAGTCGCGCCAGGAAGCAGCGGGTTTGCGTTGTGGGGTGACCCTGTCGAGTTTGCACTGCCCTTGGAGGGAAGTCATCGACTTGGTCTCGGCAAAGAGCGAAGCGGGCAAATTCCTGTGGTTATTCGCGCCGACAGCGTCCAGTACGACCCCATCCCAATTTCCACGCTGGCTTGTGCGTGCGCGCGGGGTGTGGCCTACCGAACTTGTGGAGGAGCGCTCTTTTATCCCTCGGGACATCTGGTGGAAAGTTGCACGGCCGGGTTCCGTGCGCCGCCAGCCGCGTGCCCTCCTGCGCGACCGTGCGCCGATGTTTTTGGGCCAGGGAATGCTGCTGCTGGGGACGTCGGTTGCAACGGCTTGGGCGGTGTGCAGTTGGTTGCGGCACAAGATAGTTTGGAAGGCTTTTCCGGCGGCCGGTTGCGGCTGTTTTTGAGCGGCCTCGGAGGTCCGGGAAGTTGGCTCATGGGTTACGCTGTGGCCATCGGCACCAGAATCGGTGCGTGCGATGGGAGCTTTTGCTCGCCGAGCGACCCGCCGAGCGAACGGGGCACACCCCTGGCCTTTTGGTGGACCACAGGCCAAGCCTGTGGGGTGGTATTAAATAAAAACGACGATCCTGCTGCCCCGGCCCAAGCACATTGCGAGACCGGGATGGCCGTTGCCTGCGCCAACCTGGCTCACGGTGCGCTTCCAGGACTAACCCTGGTAACTGGCTTTCCGGTTCTGGATCAGGAGGCCATATGGGATTTTGAAGTGACGGGGTCGTTTGGTGGCGCAGTAGCTCACCCTGTTTCCCGCGCTTCTGGGGAGAGGGTGCGGCGTTAGCCGCAGGTGAGGGGGACGCGAGCAGCGAGTGGGGAGCGGCGAGTAGCGAGTGGTGGGAATTCGCGAATCGCGAATGGGGAACGTGTGCTTTGTATCGTGCGGTCGCGCGCCACCGGCATCGTAGGGGCAACGCATGCGTCGCCCGTGGTGTCTCGCGAGCAGCAGGCGCAGGGAGTGACACAATGGGGGCGAGTGGCGAGTAGTAAGTGGCGACAAACGGAGAGTAGCGAATGGCGAATGAGGACCACGTCGATTGGCGATGGTGTCGCGACCGGTGCCCCGCCAGTGCCCGTCTTGGCACGCGGCACCAACGCCATCGTAGGGGCAGCCCTCGTGGCTGCCCTCGTTGCCCACCACCACGCCGCGACGAAAGCTTTCCAGCGAAACGCAACCCGTAGGGGCGACGCATGCGTCGCCCGCGGTGCCACAGTGCAGCAGCCTGCGCGGCAGGGGGCAGTGTAGCGCCTTGTCGGCGCTCGATGCCCTTCAGTTTCGGGTGGAGTCGGGAGCGCGAATCGCGTAAGTAGCCTGCCGTCGTGAAACTCGGTGCACCAGAAATTTGGCTCGGTGGATGGCTGCCTGTGGGGCTGTTGTTCGGTGCGGCACTGGTGGTCGGTCAACCGGCGGTGGGCCAGAGCGCAGTTGTGGAAAGTTTTGAGTCGCTCGAAGGTTGGAGCACGCACGCTTCGCAAAATGCGCATGTGGAGTTGGCGCTCGACGAGGGCGTGAGCGGCAAGGCGTTGCGCGTGGATTTCGAGATTCAGCCGGGCGGGAGCTTTGTGATTATTCGCAAAGCCGTGCGCTTGAAGCTGCCGAAGAACTACGCCTTCAAGGTGTGGATCCGTGGCCAAGGGCCACCCAATGACTTGCAGTTCAAACTCATCGATCCCGCGGATCGCAACGTGTGGTGGTATCGCCAGCGCCCGTGCCACTTCCCGGCAGAGTGGCGCCAACTGACGATTCGCGATGTGCGCGTGGAGTTTGCCTGGGGCGACTCTCCGGTGGCGCAGCCGAGCGAGGTAGGTTTCATCGAGTTTGCCATTGCTGCGGGCAGTGGCGGCCGCGGCTCGTTGTGGCTGGATGAATTGACTTGGGAGCCCCGCAAGCCTCCCAAAGGGCGCGTGCCAAAGCCGCGCGTGGAGGCTTCGACTTCAGCGCCGGGCAATCCACCCGAATATGCGGCGGATACCGATCCACACACCGCCTGGCGGAGCGGCGTGCTGCAAGCGGCACAGTGGCTCCAGGTCGATTTTCAAACACCGCAGGAATACGGCGCCATTGTCATCGACTGGGACGCGCTCGACTACGCCGTCGTGTATCGCGTGTTGGCGTCCACCGATGGAGAACATTGGTGGACGTTGTTCGCGAGTGAGCATGGTAACGGTGGGCGGGACTACATTCCCACCGGCGAGGCGGAATCGCGCTGGATTCGGGTGGAGATGGAGCGCAGCAGCCGCGGTCAGGGATACGCGATCCGCTCCTTCGCTATCAAACCGTACGAACTTGCAGCCTCGCCCAATGCCTTTTTCGCCACTCTCGCCGCCGAGGCCCCTTCGGGGTTATACCCGCGCTACTTCGTGCCCGAACAAGTCTACTGGACTTCCGTGGCGCCCCCCGAAGGAGGGCGGCAAGCGTTGCTCAGCAGCGACGGAGCGATCGAGCCGGTGGCAGGCGGCTACTCCATTGAACCCTTCGTGTACCGCAACGGTACGTTGTTGAGCTGGCGGCAGGTGCGCTCCGTTCCGGAAGTCGCCAACGCTGCGGTGCCGATTCCGCGCGTGGTTTGGGAGCACGAGTGGTTTCGCCTAGAGGTCGAGTTGGCTGCCGGCGGCGGGGGCCGTGGGCAGGCATTTTATGCGCGTTATCGCTTGGAAAGTCGCGTTGCTGACCCGGCGGAGTTTACCCTCTTTCTCGCTGTGCGGCCGTTTCAGGTGTTGCCCCCGTGGCAGAATCTCAACCTGGTCGGCGGGGTGAGTGCGATTCGCACGCTTGCGTTCGACTCGCGCACGATCTGGGTCGACCGCAAGCCCGCGATTGTGGTGCAAACGCCCGGGGCGCGCTTCGGTGCCGCGTATTTCGAAGAGGGCATGGTGACGGAGAGCTTGCTCCGCGGCACGCTGCCCTCGCACAGCGAAGTCATGGATCCGCTCGGCTATGGCTCCGGGGCGCTGGAATACAAGTTCACCTTAGCGCCGGGCGGAAGTGCGGCGGTGTATTTGGCCATGCCGTGGCGTGCGGAGGACGTTGCCGAGTTGCGGATTGCGACCGACGGCGCCGAAGCCGCGTATCAGCGGCAGTTCGAGCAAGCCGAACACGATTGGCAGCGTGTGCTCGGGCGCGTGCAGTTCGACCTGCCCCCGACCGCGCAGGAAATCGAAGCGACGTTGCGGGCCGCCCTTGCGCACATTCTCATGCACCGCAGCGGTCCGGCCCTGCAGCCGGGCCCGCGGACGTATGCCCGCGCGTGGATTCGCGACGGCGTGACGATGGCGAGCGCCTTGTTGCAACTCGGGGTAGTGTCGGAAGCGCGTTCCTTCGCGCAGTGGTTTGCGCAATACCAACTGCCTGACGGACGAATTCCCTGCTGTGTCGATTGGCGCGGGGCCGACCCGGTTCCGGAACACGACAGCAATGGGCAGTTCCTGTTTCTCGTGGCGGAGTACTACCGCTTCACCCGAGATGTCGGATTGGTGGCCGAACTGTGGCCGCACATTCGCGCGGCGGTGGAGTGGATCGAACGAGCTAGGGCGCAACGCATGACCTCGGAATACCAAAGCGGCGACAAACGCCTGTTTTACGGCTTGCTGCCAGAATCCATCAGCCACGAGGGCTACGCGGCCCGGCCGGTGCACTCGTATTGGGACGACCTCTGGGCATTGCGCGGCATCGACGATGCGAGTCGCTTGGCGGCGGTTGTTGGAGAGAACGAGTTGGCGGCGCGCTGGGCGTTGTTGCGCGACGGGTTCCGCTCCACGCTGGTGACTTCCATGGTGGCGGTGGCTGCACGGCATAAGCTCGAGTACTTGCCTGCCTCGGTGGAACTTGCCGACTTCGATCCCAACTCGACTGCCATCGCGCTGTATCCGGTGGACGTTGCTTCCGCTCTGCCCCGCGAACTCGTGGAGAAGACGTTCGACCGATACTGGCAGGTCTTTCAACAACGCGTGCAAGGGGTGGAGCCGTGGGACTCCTTCACGCCTTACGAATTGCGCAACGTACCGGCCTTTCTTCGCTTGGGCAAACGCGAACAAGCGTGGGGGCTCTTGGAGTCGCTGCTGCGCGACCGGCGCCCTCTGGCGTGGCGACAGTGGCCAGAAATTGTGTGGCGCGATCCGCAGTGGCCACGCTTCATTGGCGACATGCCGCACGCTTGGGTGAGCGCGTTGTTCATCGAGGCAGTGCGGCATTTGTTCGCGTACGAACGCGGGAGTGATGCCGCCTTAGTGGTCGGTGCGGGAATCCCCCGCGACTGGGTGGAAGCGGGTGTGGGCGTGCGGCGGTTGCCGACGCACTACGGTATCCTGCACTTCCGCGCTGAGGCCGTGGATGGAGGGCACTGGAAAGTCCGCATCGGTGGCGACCTGCAAATGCCGCCGGGAAGAGTGGTGTTGCAGTTGCCGGTGCCACCGCCCCTTCGGGAAGCGCGCGTGAACGGCCGGGCAATCGCGGATCTCGATCCCAAGGAAGTCCGCATTGGTGAGCTGCCCGCCGAGGTCGATCTCGTCCTGGCGGAGGAAGGCTCGTGAGGCGACAGACGCCTCTATCGGTGCCCTTGCAGCCAGGGGGAGCGGTGTTGTCCAACGGCCGCTTTTGGAGCTTCGTCTCCCGGCGAGGAACGGGCAGCGCGTTCTTCCAGTTCGATGAACAATGGATCCAGACCTATGGCTGGCGTCCGGACCTTCCCCAAGATCACCTCGGCTGGCTGGTGTACTTGCGCGACCGGCAGAGCGGCGCCGTGTGGTCTGCCACTCCAGCACCGCGCCCCCACCCTGAGGCGCGGTATCATTTCCAGCGGCACGCGGGGGTTGCGGCATTCGCCTGCCAAACGCCGCCGTGGCAAACACAACTGGAGGTTTGGGTGGACGGAGCGCGTCCACAGGAGCACCGGCGGCTGCGAATCAAAAATCTCTCCTCGCAGGCGCGGGCCATCGAGGTGACCACCTACCTCGAAGTTGTTCTGTTTCCCTTGGCTGCCTTCGTCGCCCACCCCGCATTTGCAAAATTGTTCGTTCAGACAGAGTGGTGCCCCGCGCACCAGTGCTTGCTGGCGCGCCGCCGCCCCCGTTCAGGCGCGGAGCGCTGGCCGCTCCTGTTTCTCGCTGCTGTGAACGGTGAGGTTGCGGAGTACGAGACCGATCGCCTGCGCTTTATCGGGCGCGGGCACACTCCGGAGGCACCGCGGGCACTTACTGAGAAGACGCCGCTTTCGTGCACCGCTGGTAACGTGCTCGATCCGATTTTTAGCCTCCGCCACGTGGTGGAGTTGGCTCCCGGCGAGGAGGGCTCCCTCGACTACGTGTGTGGTTTGACGGAGGAGGAAGCGCGCTTGCCGGAAGTGCTCGGCGGCGGCGAGCCGCCGGCTGCGCGACAGCGGCGCAAGGATGCGGAGGAGTGCCACCGTGAACTGATGCGCGGTGCCGATTTGCAATTGCAGGAGGCGAAACGCGCAGAAGCGCTGGCTGTTGCGCTGCTGTATCGCAGCCCCGAGTTGCGCTCGGCGGTCGCGTTGCCCGGCCGCGAGCTTGCGCAGGAAGTGCGCACGAAAGTCGGTGTACGCGATGGGCGCATGGTTTTCGTTGCCGTGGGCGAAGAAGAGTGGTGGGAGCGGGTTGGTCGCTATTGGCAGCATGCCGGGCTCCCGATCGATGTGTGGGTTGCTCGGCCGGGTCTCGAACAAACGCTCGTGCGGCCTGCGAACGATCCGCAAAGAGGCGCAACCCTGAGTGCCGACGAGTTCGCGGCGTTCCTGGCGATTGCGGATGGATACTGGAGCGGAGAGGCGCGCCGCAGATGGCAGCGCCCAGGCAGGCGGGTAATACCGCAGGTGCAAGCCTCCGGAGAAAGCGCAAGTGGCGAAGGCGAAATTTCCGGCCTCGAACTGTGGAACGGGTTTGGTGGGTTTCGCGACGGCGGGCAGGAATACGTCGTGCCCGTTGGCGAGCGGTTTGGCCCGCCTCTGCCGTGGGTGAACGTGATCGCCAACCCAGAGTTCGGCTGTTTGGTGTCGGAGCGCGGAGCGGGGTTCACGTGGAGCTGCAATAGCCGCGAGTTCCGTCTTACAGCTTGGTCGAACGATCCGGTGACCGATCCGCCGAGCGAGTGCCTGTACCTGCGCGACGAGGACACGGGCGCATTTTGCTCGCTGTTTCCCGCACCGTGTGGTCCGGGAAGATTCGAGGTGACCCACGGGCAGGGATTCAGTCGATGGCGGACGCTGTGGGCGGGTGTGGAGTCGACGGTCACCTGCTTCGTGCCGCCGGATGAGTCGTTGCGGGTTTGGTGGATCGAGTTGGTGAATCACACAGCCGAGAGGAAGCGGCTGTCGTTGTGGGCGTACCATCAGCTCGTTTTGGGTGCTGATCCGTGGACGCAGCGCAGTACAGTTCGCACCGAGCTCGACAGCGATACGCCCATCCTCTGGGCATACAACCCGGCAATCGAATTGTTCGAGCGGCGGGCCGTGTTTGCTGCGCTGGTGAGCGACCGCGCGTGGCGCAGGCAGGTAGCGGCGGGGGACCGGCTGTGGTTCCTGGGCGCGGGCGGCTCGCTGGCCGCACCCGAGGCGCTCCAGCAGCGGACGTGGCGGAACAGTGTTGTGGGCGCGGGGCTCGACCCCGCAGCCGTGTTGGGAGGGAAATTGTGGCTTGCGCCCGGGGAACGTTGGCACGGTGCAGCCTTGCTTGGTGCGACTGACGACATGGCACAAGCGCGGCGTTGTGTGCAGGAATATCGCAGTGACGAACACGTGGGCCGTCGGTTTGCAGCCACGGTGCAGTTTTGGGACGAGCGGCTGTCCGAACTGCGTGTGGAAACGCCTTGGCCGGACCTCGACCTGCTGGTGAACCGCTGGCTGTTGTATCAGGCGACCAGTTGTCGGCTTTGGGGGCGGTCGGCCTTCTATCAATCGGGTGGCGCCTTTGGGTATCGCGACCAGTTGCAAGACGCGTGTGCTTTACTCTGGAGTCACCCGGAGGAGACGCGGGCGCAAATTCTTTTGCATGCCGCGCACCAGTTTCCGGAAGGCGATGTGTTGCACTGGTGGCATCCTCCCTGGGAGAAAGGCACGCGCACGCGGTTTTCCGACGATCTGTTATGGCTCCCGCTGGTGACCTCGTGGTACATCGATTTTACGGGCGACGTTGGGATCTGGGACGAACGCCGCCCGTTCGTGCAGGCTCGCAGCCTGACCTCCGAGGAAGAGGAGGCTTACCTTGCGGTAACGCGGAGTACGGAGACGGCGACGTTGTACGAGCATTGTTGCCGTGCCATCGACCGGTCGTTGACCCGCGGGCCGCATGGCTTGCCGCTTATGGGCACCGGAGATTGGAACGATGGCATGAACCGGGTGGGCCGACAGGGAAAAGGCGAAAGCGTGTGGCTCGGGTTCTTCCTTGCGGAAATTCTCGCCCGTTTTGCCCCGGTGTGCGAGGACAGGGGCGATGAAGCGCGGGCGCAGCGGTATTGGCAATACCGCCGCGGGCTGGTGGAAGCATTGGCAGCGCACGGCTGGGACGGTGCGTGGTATCGTCGTGCGTACTTCGACGATGGCACCCCGCTAGGCTCGGCACAGAACTCCGAGTGTCAGATAGACGCGCTCGTGCAGGCCTGGGCAGTATTGAGTGGAGTGGCTTCGCCGCACCGAGCAATGCAGGCGCTCGCGGCGGTGGAAGAAAGGCTGGTCGACCGTGAGGCGAAGATCATCCGACTTTTGGCTCCGCCGTTCGATCGCATGCCGCGGGATCCCGGCTACATCAAAGGATACCTGCCGGGCATTCGCGAAAACGGCGGACAGTACACGCATGCGGCGGTATGGGTTGTGCAGGCCTTCCTGCATGCGGGGTTGCTAGAGCGGGCGAGCGAGTTGCTGCGCTATCTCCTCCCGACGGAGCATGCGCGCGATGCTGGCCAGGTCTGCCGGTACATGGTGGAGCCGTACGTGGTGGCTGCGGACATTTATGGAGAGGATCCCCACCGCGGGCGCGGTGGATGGACGTGGTACACTGGCTCGGCGGGATGGCTCTACCGCCTGATTGTGGAGACCTTCCTCGGCGTGCGACTCGAGCGCGGCCGCACGCTCGTCGTAGAACCGCGGGTTCCTGCGGCGTGGCCTGGTTTCCGAGTTCGGTGGCGGGTGCCGCTCACGGGGGAGCTGTATCACATCGAGGTCGAGAACCGGGCGGAGCTGGCGGCGTCGCCCCTCCGCGCGTGGCTCGATGGTGCCGCGCTAGAAGTGAATGGCGAGGCTGTGCGGGTGCAGCTCAAGAGTGATGCCGCAGAGCATGACCTTAAAATTGTCCGCACAGTGGAGTCGCCCGGAGAGCGGGAACGCCCGAAGTGAGCGCGCAAGACTCGCCTTGCCCGGCGGAGTTCCATGGCCGGAGCTTTCGCGTCGAGTGGGGTCAGAGCTTGACGGACGCCGTGTGGGAAGCGGCGACGGGGCCCGTTTCGGTTGTTGCGGCTAGGTCAGCACGGTCGAAGAACTGTGCGGCCGCTTCTTCGGCAAGAGAGTGGAAGATTTGCTCGACCGCCTTGGCCGTATCGGCCAGATGCTCGCTGGCGCCTTGTTTGGCGAGGAGTTCGAGTTGAATAGTTGCATCCACCGCTTCATCGCATCCGAACACCGCTGCGGAGCCGCGTAACGAGTGCGCGACTGCTGCGACCCGTTCGAGCTCGCCGGCTTTCAAGGCGCTGCGCAACTCTCGTAAACGGCGCGGCAAATCAACAAGAAACAAACCAACGATTTCGCGGAGAACATTCAAGTCGCCGCCGGCAGCCGCGAGCGCGCGGCGTTTATTGAACGCTGAAAAAATGGGAGAGTTCCGGTTGTCGCTCAACATGGCTCCTCCTCAGCGCAAAACGTCTGTGCCGCGGTGATGGCCTCGCCGCCCTGTGCGGCTGTGGCCGTCGTGAGTTTGAACCCGTACGTCAACCGCGCCAGGCGCGCCGCACGGGTGAGCAGCTCGGACTTTGAAAAAGGTTTCTGGAGGCAGAGATCATCCGGTCCCAGGGTTTCCCGCAGGCGGGGATCGAGCGGATCGAGAACGGTGACCGCGAAGATCGGCACGAATGCGGTGCGCAGCGAGGCGCGGAGCCGTGCGATCACTTCGAAGCCGTCGATCCCTGGCATGACCATATCCAGAACGATCATGTGTGGCGGGTCTTGTGCGATGAACGAGAGGGCTTCTTCGCCGCTGGCTGCCAAGCTCACGCGCACGGGCAGGCTGCGGAAGGCGTTTGCCATGCAGTGGCGCACATCGGGTTGGTCGTCGACCACCAAAACATGTAGCTGGGTCGGCGGCGCGCCCACGGGTCGAGTGCGCAGGAGGGGACCCGTGGGCGCGAGGGGGGCCGCCGTGGGTGCCGCGGGCGCAGGGGTCGCGGCTGCGCCGCAGCAGGAGCAAACTGGTTGCGAAGCGTGGAAACGCCCGCCGCAGTTGCGGCAAAGGCGCCACAGGGGCAGCTTGCAGTTCGGGCACAGAGTGGTCCGATGCAATGCTGTGGTGCGGCAGCGAGGGCAGGCGAACTCGCGGGTCTGCCCTTGCGGGAGGAAACGAGTCGGGGCAAGCGCTTCGGGCGGCTCGAGCACAAGGTAGAGGGTGCGCTGCGCAGGGTTTTCGTCGAGCTCGCAGATCCAGCGCCAAACTCGACCGGCGACGGTGAGGGTGACACCCTCCTGCCGAGAGGAGTTCAAAGCGCTGCACGCGCCAGCGAGCCAAGCACCTACCCAGCCGGGCAAGTTGAAAGCCGGTGCCCAGCCCGAGGGCGAGCGATGAAACACGGTAGTCCACCCCCGTGCGGAGACGACTGCCACCTCTGCCGCGGCATTTGCCGAGGCGTCTGCGAGGAGCAGCGTGGCCAGGCGTTTGGCCCCAGCGGAAAGGTCGCCGTGCTCGCAGGCAGGCGCTTCAGTCGGCGCGGAGTTGTTTACGGGAGATGCAGCAGAGGTGATGCGCTTCATGTACCATGCCAGGAGTCGATCGCCCTCGTACAGCCGAAGTTGTGCCGCGTGCACGTCCGCTTGGGGCGCAATCGCAACCTCCACCGGGCGGTGGGCTGCAAATTCCAAAACGTGGCGGGTTTCGCTGTCGAGCGGATGCGTGGCGGCGACCCGCAGCACACGTGCGCAGGCCGCGAGCGGAACGCAGCCGTAGCGGTGTGCTAGTTCAACTTTGAGATGCTGTGCGAGCTGCGGGTCGACCGTGATGTCGCACGAGTCGACGTACGGCATCCGTGCAAGGCGCGCCAGGCTCGCGGCCACCTCCTCTTCCGTTGACTGCGCAAGCAGCCCGAGGGCGGTGGGCACACGAGGCTCGCCGACTGTGCGACTGTTCGCGGGCGAGAGGACGGAAGCGTTGCCTCTCACCTGCTGGTCTGCCTCGAGTGCCTTTGGCTGTACGCGACTGCCTGCCACGCGACTGATCTCCTTGCGCCGAATAGGCAACCAATAGTTGTGCCATGCGTAGCCCGGTTCGCTGTGAACTTTTTCGCCGCGCTCAGGCGAGTCGGCTGGTTGCGTTGGGTGGCAACGGCTCGTTGTTATCCGTATGAGCGTCGTATTCCCGACACTTAGCCGGGTGCGAACAGGAGAGAGGAAATGGTTGCCGGGAGACTGCTCATCCTTGCGGTTGCGTTGTTCGCGATTTGCGGTTGCGGTAGCGATGACGAACCGCCGTCCTCGGTTGCCTCCTTGCCGAAGCTCACGGCGCGTCGGGGTGCGGACGCGGCAATTTACGATGCTGCAGGGCGGCAGGTGCTACTGCGCGGCGTGAACCTGAACAGCTTGGGCGACTACTACCAGGACAACCCCGCTCTGCCGCCTGTGTTGCCGTTGAGCGAAATGGATTTTCGCC
The DNA here is from genome assembly GCA_026415395.1 of Candidatus Binatia bacterium. Lineage (NCBI taxonomy): Bacteria > Candidatus Binatota > Binatia (SeqCode) > Binatia bacterium. The sequence continues at coordinate 240,630 of JAOAHD010000007.1, forward strand.
GAATGGCGGGCTTTGGCTTCAATGTTGTGCGGCTGATTGTCTCTTGGTCCGCACTCGAGCCGGAACGGGGCCGCTGGAGTGAGGCGTACATTGGTCGGATTCGGCAAGCAGTGGCGATGGCGAAGGCGGCGGGATTGTATGTGGTGTTGGACATGCATCAAGACGCGTGGGGCAAATTCATAGCAACCCCTCCAGGGGTGAATTGCGGAAGTGCGCGGGAGCGGGCGATTGGTTGGGACGGTGCACCCGAGTGGGCGACGATTACCGACGGCCGGAGCACCTGCCGGACTCCAGGAGTGCGGGAACTTGCCCCTGCGGTGGCGCAGGCCTTCGAGAATTTTTATTCCGACCGTGACGGCATTCAGACGGCGTTCGTGGCAACTTGGGCGTACCTGGCCGCAGCATTTGCGCAAGAGCCGGCGGTCGCCGGCTACGATTTGTTCAATGAGCCCCACTGGGGGAACAACATCGTTGGTGCGGGCACGAAGCTTACGGGGCTGTACTCGCGGCTGATTCCGGCCATTCGTGCCGCGGAGCAAGCGGCCGGTGGCTTCCCCCATATCATCTTTTTTGAACCGGTGGTGTTGTGGCCTGTCGATGGGATGCTGCCGGACCCGGCGGTGATGGACGACCCCCATCTAGTGTTCGCACCACACAACTATGCCGAATCGATCACTGGTGCCAATCCGCTCTCCATCGAGCAGGTATTCGAGCGGGCTCGCGCAGATGCCGAGCGCTACCAAGCCACCTTTTGGATTGGCGAGTACGGTTGGTTTTCCGACCCGCCAGCGAACAAAGCGCGGCTCCTCCGCTACGCCGCGGAAGAAGACCGCTATCTGGTTGGCGGTGCGTGGTGGCAGTGGAAGCAGGCGTGTGGCGATCCGCACAGCATAGGCATTCCCGGGGGTACGCCGCCGAGCCTGTTGATCCTCTTGCGATATTCCGCGTGTCCCGGTGACGTCGACCTCGGCTTCGTGCCGGAATGGATCGAAGTGCTTTCTCGCCCTTACCCGCGTGCTGCTCCCGGGCGGTTGCTCGCGTTGGCCAGCGACCCCTCAAGTGGCGAGTTGGAGATGCACGGGGAGACGGCCACGCCAGGCGAAGCAGAACTTTGGGTGCCGCATCGGAGCGGAACGTTGCGAGTGGATGGTGACGGAGTCGGTGAAGTGCGGAAGGTGGCGGTTCCGGGCGGGGTTCGAGTTTCGGTGGCGGTGGCCGGCAGCTATCGCGTGCGGGTGCGTTGGGCTCCGTAAAGTGCGGTTCGACGTCGAACCTGACGTTGACGGGTGCCGCCGTCAGCGCCGCCGCTCTGCAAAGGCGGGCGTGTGCTGTGCCACGAGCTGCTCGATAAGTGATACGAGCTCGCTTTTGGCCACGGTGGCAGAAAGCGCGTGGTCGTCATCCACCTCGATGAGGTGGACGAGCTCGGCCGTGCCCGTGCGGGCCAAGGTGCGGCTGTCGTCGATCGCGACCACGGTATCGCGCGTTCCGTGAACGATCCACACCGGCACGCCCGGCGGCAAAAAGCGCGGAACGTCGTAATGAAACACGGCTGGGGCGAGGAGCATGGTCGGTCCGCTCCAAGCTTTGCGATGCAAGAGCGCCACCGCCACCGCCCCTCCAAAGGAGGAGCCCACCAGAACATCGGGTTGGAATTCCGCGAGCACCTTCTGGTGCAGATCCACGCAACCCAGAAAATCGCTGGTGTTCATGGCGGGGGTGATCGCGTCGAAGTGCTCGGCAAACAGCCGCGCTTTGGTGCCTTGCGGGCTTCCTTCGAGACCGTGAATGAACTGCAGGCGAATGCGGCGCATGCGGCTCTAGTTGCCGCAAAAGTGGCTGAAGAAAAAGCAGGGCTGGTCTACTTTCGCGCGGGTTCTTGTGCTTGGCTGTCGCCGGAGGATTCGCAGGGAGGACGAAGATGAAGCCGTTGGATCTCGCAGTTGTGGATCACTTGCTCACGACAACGCGCTCGGTGCGCAAGCGCTTGGATCTCAGCCGGCCTGTGCCTTTGGATGTAATCGAGCGTTGCATCGAGATTGCGATCCAGGCCCCGACGGGCTCCAACGCGCAAAACTGGCACTTTCTGGTGGTGACCGATGCGGAAAAACGCGAGCAGTTGGCGAATCTCTATCGGCAGGCGTTTTCTTTGTACCGCCAGATGAACGTGAATGCCCCGCAATTGCGCGAAGGGGACCCGCGTCGCGAGCAAACATTGCGCATCGTCGAGTCGGCCACGTACTTGGCGGACCATCTTCATGAAGTCCCGGTTCACGTCGTGCCGTGTATCGATGGGCGGGCGGAGCAGGGCCCGGTGGTGATGCAAGCCTCGCTGTACGGCTCGATCTTGCCCGCAGTGTGGTCGTTGATGCTGGCGCTGCGGTCGCGCGGGCTCGGTTCGGCTTGGACGACGCTACACCTCATGTACGAGAAAGAGGCGGCCGCGGTGTTGGGAATTCCTGAGCACGTCACGCAAGTCGCGCTCTTACCGGTGGCGTATTTCACGGGCGAAGATTTCAAGCCTGCGAAGCGTTTGCCCGTGCGAAACTTCATCTCGCTGAATTCGTGGGGAACTCCGCTTCCAGAGAGAGCAGGCTGAACGGCCGCGCAGCCCGGAGGGCAGGTTATAGAGACGGGGCGCTGGTACCGATTTCGTGACGGCTTGCGGCCCGCGGCGTTTTCCGCCGCGTGGGAGGTTGCGGATCGCTAGCGGCCTTTGAAGACGGGATCGCGGCGCTCGATAAATGCCTGGACGCCCTCGCGCAGGTCTTCCGACTGGGCAACGATCGCTTGTGCGAGCCCTTCTTCTTCGAGGCACGTTTCCAGGTCGCCGTCGAGAGAACGGTTGAGGAGCCGCTTCGAGAAGCCGAGAGCGATGGTGGGGCCGCGCGCCAACCGTTCGGCCCACGAGCGGGCGGTGGCTTCGAGCTGATCCGCGGGCACAACCCGGTTTACTAAGCCCCAGCAGTGAGCGTCTTCCGCGCTGAGGTCGTCGCCGAAGAACACCAGCTCTTTAGCGCGCTGCAGTCCGATCAAGCGCGGAAGCAAAAAGGCACCGCCAGCATCGACAGCGAGACCACGCCGCACAAAGATTTCGATGAAGCGGGCCTCCTGAGCGGCGATGACGAAGTCCGAGGCAAAGGCCAGGTGAGCGCCAAGCCCAGCGGCAACGCCATTGACGGCGCAGACCACCGGTTTCTCCAACTCCCACAGGGCGCGGATCAAGCGCTGCGAGCTGCCTTTCATCACCAGGCGGGTAGCGCCGGGGCCTTGCGGACCCTGCCCCCGCGAACCGGAAAGATCAGCGCCGGTGCAAAAGCCTTTTCCCGCACCGGTGAGGACGAGGGCACGGATATCGGAATTGGTTTGCGCGTCGTGAAAGATGCGGATGAGTTCTTCGCGCATCGTGGCGTTCACCGCATTGCGTTGCTCCGGGCGGTTGAGCGTGACCCAGGCAACGTTGTTCTCCAGCTTGTAGGCAACCGTTTCGAACTCGGGCATGGTGCTCACTTTCCAAAACGATTCAGGGTGGCGGAATCAAAGAACGTTGCAGGGAAACGGACTTTGCGGTCGTTGGCGATATCCTTGCCCGGAGGGGTCAATCCGCCGAGGGTGGCGCGGTTCAGCTTGACGTTTTCCGCGCACTGGAACGAGAAGTGGGATGACCACTGGTGCTCCACTGCCCCGTCAGGGCGCTGGTTCTTGTCGCGCTGGTAGGCGACGATTTGCAACGTATTCAGATGTTCGCCATTCCAGCCGAATTTGCGGTTCCATGCGCCTTGGTAGGTTTCTTTGTCGATGTGCAGTTCGATTCGGCCGTAGAGGTAGTATCGGTCTTTGGGCACGCCTTGTATGATCCAGACTTTGCGCTTGGCGAGCGCAGCGCGCACAGGAGCCCAGGCGATGCCTTTCCAGTCGGGTGTTTGGAAGCCGACGACTTGAAGATTCGTCCATACCGTGCGCCAGCCTCCTTCGGGCAACCAGTAGCGCTGTGGCATGCGTTCGAAGCTCTCAGGGTCGACGATGCGCAGCGTTTCCCCTTCGCCGACAAACGACCATGTAAAGTCCTCCGGTTTTCCGTCAAAGAAGGGGCCGTCGTCTTGACTCATGTCGGAGCCGAGGAAGCCGTCGGACCGATTGGCAGGGCTGACCGCGCGCACCCGGCGCAAGGCGGGAACGTAGGTCCAGTTAGAGTCGCGCTTGTTGGAGTCACGGTAGCGCCAGGTCAGCGAGGCGGTTCCGTGCAAATCCGCAGGGGATGTGGCCACGGCCACGAACTGCATGGAGAAGTTGTTCGGGTTGGGGAGCCGGTAGTCTGGGTCCTGTCCGTCGTAGTACAGAAAGTACACATCTTGGATGGCTTCGCGGTCCACGCCGTCGGGTCTCACCCAGGCGAGCAAAATCAGGTTATGGCTGCTGCCCTCGTTCCAGTACTGGTAGAAGAAGTTCCACAAGATCTTCACTGCGGCGGCGGGGTCTTTGCCTGGGTCGATGTCGGGGAACGGCAGTCCGTAGACAAATGCCGGTTGGCGGCCGGTGGCCGCGTCGATGATTGTGCCCTCTGGACTCGTGGTGTAGCGACCACGATTGGCCTCGCTGGCGGCTAGGAAGCGCGGGTCCCAGCGGTAAATGCCCTCTGGCCAGTCAATGATTTTGTTCTGGTAATGGCCCTCCCGGTAGTGGCGGAGAATTTCCGGCGGTAACAGGTTTTCCGCAAGCTGCCAGTTGTCCTTGCCCAGCACGCTGCCCGGGGCAAGGCCGTTGGGGTCTGCCGCCTGGGCTATGCGCCCAGAGAAAATCGCCAGGGTGCTTGCCAGTGCGCAAGCGCCGACAAGCCGCCAGGACTGCAGCTGTGCCCTCATCGCGCTCCTCCTTCTTGGCGAGCATACATTCAACGACCCGCTCCAGCTTGCAAGAGGATGGCTTCTGCTCGTTGCTCGGCCCGGGCAACGGCGAAGCGCGGGCGGAGCAGCGAAACCATGGCGGGAATGAACAGCAGCGCACCGGCGGCATGGAAAATCATGAGCAGCATGAGCACGAAGGCCATTTCGGCCTGAAATTTCAGCGGGAAGAAAAGCCAAAACACCACGCTGACGACCAGCGTGGTGCAAGTAAAGATGATTGCTTTGCCTGTAGTGAGGATGGCGCGGCGGTTTGCTTCGTCGAAGTCGGCAGTTTCTTCGTACTCCTCGACGATGCGGCTGAGCACGTAGTAACCGTAGTCAATGCCGATCCCGATCCCAACGGCAGCAACCGGCAAAGAGTTGATGTTGAAGTCGATGCCGGCGAGGTACATCACCGCTTCGCTCAGGGGCTGGGCAACGATCGAAGGGATCATAACGATCAGCGCCCCAAGCACCGACCAGTACGTGAGGAAGCTCAAGATGAACACAACGCAAAAAATTAAGGGTACGTTGACGCGATAGGACCACTCGACCTCTTCGTTTGTGGCCGCCAGAATTCCCAGCAGGCCACCGGCCAGCAGGTAGCGAACGCTATCGTCGGGCCGACTGTGCTCGGCGATGTATGCCTTAGCGCGGTCGAGGGCGTTGTGGATGATGTCGTTGTTGTAGTTCCGGTAGAGGATCGTGATGGTGGCGTTCGTGTAGTCGGGGCTAAAGAAGCGATCCATCTCGCCGCGGCTTGTCCCTGCGGTCAGCAAGTAGAAAAGCTGGCCGATATGGTCGTCGCGCGTGGGCAGCATCTCCCACTTTGGATCGCCTTCGCGGAACGTGCGGTAAATTTTCTTCAGCAGGGTGGCGGCAGTGATATTGCCGTTTGCGCCTTCGCCTTGGGTCATGTGGCGGGCAAACAGCTCGATGTCGTTCAGGGTTTTCGCATCTTTGATGGCCTCGGGTTTTTTGCCCTCAGCGATAATGACGAGTTGGCTGGCGACCCCAACGAACTTCTCGTTCAACTTGCGGAAGGCGACGTTGTACGGGTGGTCGTGGTACAACAAAGCGGCACCCGGTTCGGTGTCGCCCGTTTTGAGTTTGTGGGCGAAGTAGACACCGAAGGCCATGGTCACGGCAAACAAAGCGACGACGAACCAGCGCATGCTGCCTTGCCCCATGGCGATCAGCGCCCGGCTGATACCTTCGTAAATGGCGTCCGAGATGCGGCGACCGGGAGGATGGCTTTTGGGGGGCTTGACGAAGGTGAGGATAATCGGGTGCAGAGTGACGACGCTCAGGAAGATGCTGATGATCCAAAAGCTCGCTACGAAAGCGAGCTTTTGCATGAGCGGGATGCTGGCCACGGCAATGGTGAGGATGGCGAGCCCGTCGGCAACAATGGACACCATCGCCGGCGGGAAGAGCGCGCGGTAGGAGCGTACGATGGCCTCATGTTTATTGTGGGTGAGGAAGTACTCGTCGTGATAGCGCTCCATCGATTGCACGGAGTGGCTGAGCGCTCGGGCAGTAATCAGAACGAAAACCACCAGCACCAAGGGATCGAGCGTGAAGCCGCAGAGTCCAGCGAAGCCGAGGCCCCAGATGGCGCTCATGAGCCCGGAAAACACCGGGATCAGCACGCCCTGGAGAGAGCGGAAGTAAAACCACAAGAGCAGAACGATGGCGATGCCGGTGGCGAGAAACACGTAGCCCATCTTTCCCAGGGCTTCGTTGAAGTAGGCGTAAAGCACCGGGGGGCCGGATACGTAAATCTTCACTAAGCCGTCGGCTTCTTCGCGCTTGACGATGTCCTGCACCCGCTGCCACATAGTGTTGAGGTCGAAGTATTCCTCCCAGAAGCCGGCAGTGATGAGGGTGGCGGTGTCGTCCGGCGATACGAAGAAGCCGCGAACGCCCTCGGTCGTGTACACCTTTTGCCGCAGGAACTCCATGTCTTCCTTGTCCTGTGGCAAGCGAGGGTACATGAGCGGCACCACTTTGATGCCGGATCCCGACGTGAGCGTGGTTTTGAGTTTCGGGTGGGTAATCGACAGGACTTGTTCGCCGTTGACTCCCGGCACATTGTGCAGGAGATCGACGGTGATGCGGTCCACCTTCTCAATGATGCGCGGATCATCGAAAATCGTGCCCTTCGTGGCCTCGACCACCATGACCAGTTGGTTCGCGGTACCGAACATGTTGCGATACTTGATGTACAACTGGATGTACGGGTGGTTGGGGGGCATCAAGTCGAAGAAGCTCGTGAAGATCGTGAGCTGGGTGGCGGTGAACCAAATGAAAAACAGCGTGCCCGCGCCCACGACCACCGAGACCAGCAGCCGCCGACGCAGCAAGAAGTACAAGTAGCCTTCGATCCACTCTCGCGGCAGCATGGCTAGCGACCTTCTGGTTTGATCAAACGCTGACCATCGACGCGCACGGTCAGCCCACCCGCGCCCACGAGCATCCCAGCGCCATTGGACACGAGCGCCACGCTGCGGATCCAACCGAGCTTCCACTCGCCGGGCACTTCCTTGCGTTGCCAGGTTTGACCGCTGTCGGTGCTGAAAAAGATCGTGCCGATGTCGCCCACGGCGACTCCGATGCGCCCATGGATGACGATGTCATAGAGGCTGGCGTTTTCCAGTTGCTCGGCAACCCCGACTTGTTCGAGGCCACCGATTTCCGGGTCGCCACGCAAAACTGTCCAGGTTCGCCCGCCATCGGTGGTGTGGAGAATGAGCCCGTCCAATCCACAGGCCCAACCGCGCTTGGTATCGGTAAAATGGACGCCGAAGAGCGTCTTGCCCACACCGGTGTCGAGTTCTTCCCAGGTATTGCCGCCGTCTTGAGTGCGCAGCACCACGCCAGTTTCCCCCACTACCCAACCGTGTGAGGCATCGGGCCATGACTGGGCGTAGAAAATGACGTCGCGGTCGAAACTGCGATCCTGCCACGTCCTTCCGCCGTCGCGTGTCACGGCCATTGCACCCCAGTCACCGACGGTCCAAGCGGTGTTTGCGTCGATCGCCGCAACGTGGAACAGGTGCTTTCCTAGGCTCGCCTGTTTGGTCCACGTTTTCCCACCATCCTTGGTATGGAGGATGATGCCGGTGCGGCCGACGATCCAGCCGGATTGCCGGTCGACAAACGCCACGCCGAACAGTTGTTCGAGAGTGCCGGACCGTTGGGCTTGCCATGTTCGGCCGCCGTCTGTGGTGTGGTACACGGAACCAAAAGCGCCCACCACCCAACCTTCGTCCGGACTTACGAAAGCGGTGGCATAAAGGTTGTCGACCACGCGGGTGGAAGTTGCAGCGGCGAGGGGGTGTGCGGTAGCCATCAAGTTTAGCGCCGCTGCCACGAAGGCGGACCACCAAGGGATTCTGCGCTGAGACATCATCTGCTTCACAGCCGCGCTCACAGTCGGAACAACTCCGCCTTATAGGGCGCCCCTTGGAAACGAGTCAACCAGAGTTCGGCGAACGCCCGCTTTGCCGCAAACCAGCGGAAGCGAGTTGCTGCGGGATCCCCGGTGCGCGCCGCTACCGAATTTACAGCGCGTGAGCTGACCCCTGGTGTCGTGCATCCCTTTCCCCTCCCTGTTGCGATGTTGGAATGTTCCTCGAGCGAACCGGGCCTCGCATCCCGGTTGCGAGCAATTTCCGGTCGAGCTCTCGCACGATCGTTTCCATGAGTGCGAGAGAAAAATCGAGAGCGGACGACTCGATACGGGTCCGGTGATCCTCCTTGGAGTGCAGGCCCCGCGGTAGGGCGAACGGAGGTACGAAGCTGAACAACGTTGCTGCCGGGTAGCCATAGCGGCGCCACGCCCAGCCATCGGTGAGGCCGATCAGTTCGACAGTTTCGATCGGCGAGCTGCGCAGCTTGCGATGCGCCGCATCGACGATGGCGACCACCTCTGGGCTGGGAGACGAGCCGCTCAGAAATCCACGTTCGCTGCCTAGGACACGCACTTCACTCGAAGCGCCCAACGGATCGAGATTGACGACGCGTACGGGCCGCTGCCCATTTCCGGGTTGCCAACTGCGGAGTAAAGCGTGCGCGCCTTGCGCGGCTAACTCTTCGCCGGAGAAGAACACCAAGTGCACTTCCACCGCTTGCGGGGGCGTGGCTCGGAGTTCGTGGGCCAAGCGTGCCAGCACGGCACAAGCCGCGCCATCGTCGAGGGCGCCGGGGCTGCGCTCGCTGAGGAGTGCCCCGCCGCTAAAGACCGCGGCAAGCGCCAGCGCATAGATGGCACCGATCCAACCGAGAATGCGGGCCAAGGCCTGGCGGCCGGCAGATAAGTTGCCTGCTTGGTGGGCCACGAAACTTCCCAAGGCCACCGCGCACATTAACAAGGCAGCAGGTGCTGCAAAGACCAAGATCGGGGCACGGGTCACGTGGTCGAACAGATCGGTTTTCGTGTCCAAGTGAGCCGAGAACACGAGGGTCTCGACGGCTTCCCGATTGGGCAGCCGGGCAACGACGTTCGGTTGCGAAAAGGGCGCAAACCAGGAAAGGGGTAGGCGTAAGTCAATCTGAGCCACGGCGGCCAGCGGAAGGAGTAAGGCCAAAAGGGCAGCCCAGCCGAAGCGATGACGCCACATGCACATGGCGTAGCCGAGCCCTCCGCAAAGAAGCGCAATCCCAAGCATCCGTTGTTCCAGCGGGTAGGCCGTGTACCAGTGCTGGGCCGCTTCCCACCCTTCCTGGCGCAAATACTCCGTGAGCCAATGAGCGGTGGCGAGCAGCTCCGCGCTGCCGTTTTCCCGGGGTGTGCTGGCGAGGGAAGAGAGCAGCGCGTCCCAGCTTGTAGGCTCCGCCACTGCAGCCGCAATTGGCAGGAGGATGCGCCTTTGCACCGTGTGCCGCTCTCCCTTCCCGAAAAACACGCCGCCCGGCATTAACAAATGTTCGTTTCTTTGTCATGCTAGGCGGCAAACAATTTGGAGAGCACGACCATGTTGGACCTGAGAATCGACAACGGGCTGATTGTCGACGGCACCGGAGCGGAGCCGAAGGCAGGGAGCATAGGCATTCGCGACGGCCGCATTGTTGCCTTGGGTGAGATTGGCAACGGGGCGCGTGCAACCATCGACGCCACCGGGTTAATGGTTGCGCCCGGGTTTATCGATCCGCACACCCATTACGACGCGCAGATTTGGTGGGATCCGGCACTGACGCCTTCGAGTTGCCACGGGGTCACGACCGTGATCGGTGGCAATTGTGGATTCACGCTGGCACCGGTGCGTGGGGACAGCGATTCTGACTACCTCCGCCACATGATGGTAAAGGTGGAGGGCATGCCGCTGCCGGCGCTGGAGAAGGGTGTGCCCTGGAGCTGGCGAGGCTTCGGGGAATACTTGGACCAGCTCGCAGGCCGGGTGGCATTGAATGTGGGTTTTCTCGTTGGCCACTGCGCACTCCGGCGAGCGGTGATGGGCGAAGGAGCAGTGGGGCAAATGGCACGCCCGCGCGAGGTTCGCGCCATGGTCAGTTTGCTGCACGAAGCCCTCGCTGCAGGGGGCTTAGGTTTTTCTTCTTCGCAAGCATTTACCCATGCGGATGGGAATGGGGAGCCGGTGCCTTCTCGGTTTGCGGCGCCGGATGAGATGCTCGCGCTGGCACGGGCGACCGGATCGCACCCTGGGACGACGTTGGAACTCATCGTCGATGGCTGTCTCACTCAGTTCAGCGACACCGAAGTCAACCTCATGGTGGCCATGTCGCGCGCGGCGCGCCGTCCCTTGAATTGGAACGTGCTCGGCATCTCGGCGGCTAACCGCGGGCGGCATGAACATCAACTGGCGGCCGGCAGTCGCGCCCAGGCCCAAGGGGCACGCATTGTTGCCTTGACCATGCCCATCTTAGGCGGCCTCAAGATGAGCTTTCTCGAACACTGTGCGCTCAACTCGCTTCCCGGATGGGGAGCCGTGCTCGGTCTGCCCGTACCCGAGCGTTTGGAAGCGCTGCGCAACCCCGAAACACGCCGCCAGCTTCGCGCCAGTGCAGAAAGCGTCACGGGCGCATTAGCCAGTTTGATCCGTTGGGGAGCGTATGAAATTGGCGATACGTTCGCCCCGGAAAATCAGGGTCTAACCGGTCGCACGGTCGCGGAGATTGCCCGCGAACGCGGTCGGGATCCTTTCGATACACTGTTGGACATTGTTGTGGCAGATGATTTGCGCACGGGTTTGTGGCCACAACCTGCTGACGACGATGAAGAAAGCTGGCGCTTACGCTTGCAAGTGTGGCGCGATCCGCGCGCGATGTTGGGCGGCTCGGATGCTGGGGCTCACCTCGACCGCATGTGTGGAGCCCGCTACCCGACGGCGTTTCTTGCGCAGAGTGTGCGTGAGCGTGGCTTGCTCTCGTGGCAGGAAGCGATTTACCTCATGACCGATGTGCCCGCTCGCTTTTTTGGACTCAAGGGACGCGGCCGTGTGGCTGAGGGATATTTTGCGGACCTGGTGCTGTTCGACCCGACGAGCGTTGGCAGCGCGCCAATTCGCTCGCGGAACGACTTGCCAGGTGGGGCAGAGCGCCTGTACGCGGAAGCAGTTGGGGTGAAATACGTGCTCGTCAACGGGGTTGCGGTGGTTGAGGATGGGCGCCTGACCGGAGCCATGCCTGGCACCGTCCTCCGCTCGGGTCGAGACACCCGCACCGTGAAGCCATAGCTTCACGTACTCGAAAGGCGGCAGGCGCTTCGAGGGTGGGTTGCCCCCGGATGTGTCTGCTTTCACTGTGACAGCACCGGCGACCTCTGACTGAGAAAGTGGGACGGGGCAAGCAACTCCCGTTCTGGGCTAGCGCCGAGTATTTCCCGCGTTTCTGCCAATTTTCGAGAAATTTCTATCGACTTTTGCAGGCGATCTGGGTTGATTTGTGAACATGGGCTTGACTGAGAACGATGTGCAAAAACTGTTTGGTCTCTTGGATGAGCGGCCAGCGTTAGGCGCCCGATTAAGCGGTCTGCTTTTGCTCGACGAGCTAGAGGAACTCCCAGGGGCAATGGCTCGTATGGCCGAATGCGCAAGCGCGCGGACGAGCGTTTGGCCAAGGTCGCAGAGGTGCTGTTGTCCCTGACGGAGAGGTCGGATGCTCTGGCTCAGGGCCTGGCTGAAGCTGCTGAGCGCGAGGAGAAGCGACGCTCTGAGATTGATGAGCTCTTCCTCCACTTAGCAGAGGAGTTTGCGGAACTTACCGAGCAGGTCCGCGCACGGGCCTCACACGTCAGCCAGCTCTCTGAGCGGACGGGCCAGCTTGCTGCTCGGGTGGACGATCTCGCGCGACACATGCAACAAGTGACGGTACGGGTTGAGGAGCTCACCCAGCAGATGCAGCAGCTGCCCGCGCGAGTGGATCAGCTTACCGTACGGTTGGACCAGCTTACCGCCCGCGTGGACGACCTTACCCAGCAGATGCAACAACTGACGTCGCGGGTGGACGAGCTGTCAGCAAAGGTATCGACATTCACCGATGAGATGCGTCACTTAGCTGAGGCGCAGCAGCCGCATGCAAGGTGCGCTAGCGGAGTTAGCGCAGGACCTACGGGCGATGGGTTCTCGGCTCACGAGAGAGGTCGCCAAGCTCCAAGGGTGGCAGTTGGAGCAGCGCGACTTTGAACGCGCACCGTCTTACTTCTCCCCATTGCCCGGCAAAATCCACCCTCTTGCCGCTGAGGAACTGACAGGGTTGTTGGATTCGCTAGAAGAAGAGGGCAAGTTGTCCGAGGAGGAAGCGCGGGAGCTCCGGCTTGCGGATATCGTGATCAAAGGCAAGTCGCGGGAGACCGGCGAGGTTGATTATTTGGTCGTAGAAGTGTCGGCTGGGATTGGGGTTGACGACGTGGCGCGCGCAGCGCAGCGTGCGGGGCGACTCGGTCGTGCTCTCGGAGCGCAGGTGGTCCCGGTGGTTACCGGCGAGCTCATTCACGGCGATGCGGTGGTGGAGGCAGCCCGGCTGCGGGTGTGGAAAGTGCTGGACGGATATTGCGAACCGCCGGGCCCGCCGCCGCAACGGTGCCTAACCGGTAACCTCCCGCAACACCGTCTGGATTCAATGGCTCGCTTTGCGCACCGCTCGTGTTCGTCCGCCGCTCCGTCCGTGACGACTACGGGCGGCACGTCAGGCTGCAATCCCGCGCTCAACCCCGAGCCGACTTCTTCTCCGACTCCTTGCCCGAGTATTTCCGCTCCGCAGTGTCCACCCGTACGCGCTCGCCAGTTTCGATGAACAGCGGAACCATGATTTCTAGCCCCGTTTCCAACTTCGCTGGCTTCCAAGTCGAGTCGGAACTGCCGCGCTGCGGGGGCCCAGTTTCCACCACTTGAAGGACAATCTGATCGGGCAGGACGACGTCGACGAGTTTCCCGTCGATAAACAGCGTCTTGTATTCCTCCCCCTCTTTGAGGAACCAGCGCTTCTCGCCGACCTGCGCACTCGAGAGCTCCAGCGGCTCGAAGCTTTCGCTGTCCAAAAAGATAAACGTATCTCCTTGTTTGTAGCTAAATTGCGCCTTGCGTTGCTCGAGATCGGCAACGGGCACCGCCTCAGTGTCGGCGAATGTGCGCTCGATGACCCGCCCCGAGGCCAAGTGGCGCATGCGCGCGTGAACCTTTTGTTTGAACTTCGCTGTGCCGGTGCTGTGCATTTCCTCGATGACGTGGGGAACACCGTCCAACAGCAGTACCATTCCGCGCTTGAACTCTGCGGGCGAAACGGTCGGCATCCGTCAACCTCCTTCGATCTCCTTTCTGCTGGTTCAGCGGGGGCGAGCCCCAAGGCCTGGTTGGGAAATTTCTGCCCATCCGCCGGTTGCAATGTAACCTTCGAGTTGTTCAATGAGGAACTGCTTCTCCTCGAGGAGCGCCTTCACCACATCGCCAATGGAAATCATCCCGACGACGTTGCCGTTCTCTTCGACCGGTAAGTGGCGAATCCGGCGCTCGGTCATGAGTGCCATACACTCTTCCAGCTTTTGTTCGGGATGAGCGAAGATAATCGGCGCGCTCATGACCTCCCGCACCAACGTTTCCTTGGAAGTCTTGCCTTTGAGGACAACTTGGCGCGCGTAGTCGCGCTCGGAAAACATCCCCACGGCCTGGTCTCCGTCGCACACCAAAAGAGCGCCAATATCCCTCGCGGCTAGCTCTTCCAGTGCCTCGTATACGGTCTGGGTGGCCTGAATCGTCCACACGCCCCGGCCCTTCTTCTCGAGAACTTCGTTGACGTTCCGCATGGGAGCCTCCTTCGTTTTGCAATTTGTCCCAGCGTGTTGTGCCACCGACCTTGCCGCCAACCGCTCCCGCACGCCGTATGGGGTGTATCGTATTCTGCCTGCTTTGGCTGAGTTGCTCAAGAACCGACGTGGCTCTTTTGCGGCCGCGGTCTATCCACGCTTGCTAGCTTGTAGGCCCTGAAGCCGAATCGGTCGGTGACCGGGGTTGACGGGATTGCTTGGCTTCGATAATAGGTCGAGTTGCTGCGTGGTTAAGGGAAGCCGGTGCGAGGCCGGCGCGGCCCCCGCCACTGTAATCGGAACGAAAGCGGCAAGGATGCCACTGCCCGATTCGCTCGGGTGGGAAGGCGCCGCGAGTAGGTTGCCGAGAGCCAGGAGACCTGGCCCGCAGCGGAAAACGAGAGGTGCCTTCCGGGGTGTGAGGGCCATGCAGAATGGGTCGGAAAAAGCTCATGCCCGGGGCGTAAGCGCGCTGCCGGGTTTTTTGCGTGACGCCAACCGATCTGCGTGCGCCCTCGCTCATCGGCCCGGCGACAACCCGCGCTTCCGCTGGAGCGCATGACACGGGGAGGTTTGTCATGCAGCAACGTTTGGTTCGTTGGTTTTGGTGTACTGGCATTGCGGCTCTGTTTTGGGCTTCTGGAGCGGCGGCTTCAGTTGTCGGTCCGCCAGACTACATCGTCGGTCAAGTCACGTTCCCGGGCGCCGCAACGGGCGACGTGGCCGTGGTGGGCACGGCGGTGTTCACCGGGCAAGGCTCATTTGGGGGTGGAACCCAATCGGTGGCGCGCCGGGACTGGGACGGCACTGTCACTACCGTGGTGGCTAACCTGAACTCGATCGGCGGGCTCGCAGGTACGCATGCGTACCTGTTCATTACCGATAATGGTGGTGAGCAAAGCGGAGCGCTGACCGGCGACACAGTGTTTGCCCTACCGAATCCCACGATTGTGTCATCGCCGGTCAGCGCCGTTGGCCTGGAAATCGATGCCCCAGGCTCGATTCCTTTTGTGCAGGGAATTGCCCTCGCCCCCGATGGCGAGCCGTACGTCGGTGACGCCGCCGGTAGCGGCAGTGGCCGTGTGTTGCGACATCGTGCGTTCGGGTACCCACCGTTCGACACGTTGTTCACGGGCTACGACTATGTTGCGGGCTTGGCGTTCGACGAGGAGGGCCGTCTGTACTTTGGCGAGCTAACGAATAGCTTCGTCGGCCGTATCTTGCGGTACGACCCGGTCACCAATACGCACGCGCTGATCGTCTCCGGTCTTTCCGGCGCGTATGATCAGGCGTTCGATCACCGCGGGCGCTTGTTGGTAACCGGAGGATTCACCAACGATTTCAGCAGCAGCACCATTGTTGCTGTGGATGAGTTGGGTAACGTCACCGAGTTTGCCCGTGGTTTTTCCTTCACCACGGGAATCGATGTCGATCCGATCTCAGGGCGCGTGTACGTTGTCGACTTCGGCTCCGCCGATGTCACGACCTTCACCCCTCTCGACCGCCTGGTTGGCGGTGGCGGCGTGGCGAGCCGTGATTGCATGAGCGAATTTTCTGATGTTGTGCCGTTGCTCAACCGCAAGGGCCAACCCACTTCCAAATCTGAGTGCCGCGATGGCGACGCGTGCGATCGCGACGGTGCTGCGAACGGCACCTGTACCTTCGCCGTGGGTGTATGTATGCGCGTACCCCGGACAGGCTGCACGGTGCCGGGTTTGGCAAGCATCGAGATCGCGCAGCCGGGTCAGGCTGCTTTAGACACCAGTGTGCAGACGCTCTTAGCAGCAGCCCAGGCGAACTTGGGCGGTACTGGTCCGGTGTGTGTCGGACCTGTTCCCGTGCAGGTGCCGCTGGTCTCCACGCCGCGAGGTTTGCGGCCGGGACGCAAGGCCCTGCGAGTCCGCGTGCGGGACGCTGCGCAAAGGACGGACATAGATCGGTTGACGTTGCGGTGCCTACCATAAGTGGCGGCTTGCCGCCCGTGGAAACGCGCTGGCGAGCATGAACCCACCTGTCTGTCGCGTCGTGGCGGCGTGCCGACCAGCGGGGGTGCGCTGCCACGCGCGCCGGCGGTGGTGGTTGTTCGTGGTACCCATCTTCGTTGCGCTGGTTCCGAACACTGGCTGGGCGGGCCCGTTTGCGGATGCGGTGGTTGCTTTTCGCCCAGGAGCGGGAGCAGGCTACGGACAAGACCGACTTCCTGAAGTGGTCCTCGGCCCACCACACGGCGGTGGGCTGCTCGAGGGTTCGCTCGATGTCGTATCGCTCGGACACGGCGGCGAGATCGTGTTGCGCTTCGATCCGCCAGTGGCGTGCGACGGCCCGGGGCCGGATCTCTTGGTGTTCGAGAACGCGTTCCATGTTGGATCAGCAACCGGACCAGTGTTCGCCGAGCTCGCCTTTGTCGCCGTGAGCCAAGATGGCGTGCACTTTCGCGAGTTTCCCTGGAATGCGCAGACTTGGGACGGTTTAGCCGGCAAGACCCCGGTATTAAGCAATCCCGAAAACGGCATCGATCCGCGCGATCCAAGCGTAGCCGGTGGCGATGCCTTCGATTTGGCACAAGTCGGCTTGGAGTGGATCCGCTTTGTGCGCATCACCGACGTCGGCAACTTAATTGACGATCCGGGCAACCGCTTGCCCGGGGGAGGCACCGCAGGTTTCGATTTAGATGCGGTTGCGGCAGTATATCCCTGCACTCCGGAGACAGCGGCGAGTCCCTCGCCCACGCCGTCCCTGAACGCAACGCCAACGGCCACGCCGACACCTTCGACCACGCCGACGCCCACGGCCACACCGCAGCCTCCGCCGACTAGCTCGCCAACGGCGATGTGCCCGATCGCAGAGGCACTGTGGAATGCGTTGTTCGAGAGCTCGGTGGCTGCCGACTGGAACGACGATGGCAGGCTATCGGTGGCCGACCTTGTGGCAGCGCTGCGTCAGGACGCGTGTAGCCAGAGGGCTGCGCCGACGAGATTTTAGGCAGGGGAGTGCGCGGCGGTGTGGAGAAGAGTCGAGGTTGGGGTGTTGCTCCTTGTGAGCAGCGTACTCGGAGGCCTCGCTCGTGTCGGTGCCGTTGCTCGCGCGGAAATCCACGAAAGAATTACCGTACGAGCCTCTCCCCTTGCGGAAGGCCGCGCGCATGCTCCGACCGCGTTTGTCAACTCTGTGGAGACGGAGCGGTACGCTGACGAGCTCGAAAGCGTAACGGATGCCGTGGCAGACACCGTGGGCGTCAGCGTGCGCCGCTACGGCGGACTCGGGGCCTTTAGCACCTTGTCTATTCGTGGCTCCGGGGCGAACGAAGTGCAGGTGTATTTCGATGGCATTCCCCTTTCGCGGGCACAAAACGAAGTGGTCAACCTAGCGGACCTCCCGCTCGATAGCCTCGAGCGCATCGACATCTACCGCGGTACCACGCCAGTCAACTTCGGCGTGGCTGGCATTGGGGGTACCGTGAACCTGATCCCGAAGAAGCCGACCGACACGCCGTACCGGCAAGCAACGCTCGGGTACGGGTCGTTTACGACTCGAAAAGCGAGCGGTACGATCGTGGAACGGGTGGGCAAGTTTCAGTTGTTCGGGAACGTTGCGTATCTCGGGAGCGCGGGGAATTTTCGCTTTCGCAGCGACAACGACACTCCTTTCAATCCTCTCGACGACCGCGACGCAACACGGGTGCACAACTCCTTTGACAGTGTCTCGATGCTTTGGCGGGCGCGCCGAGAGTGGGATACGGGCAGGTGGGCTGATGTGTTGCAGGAGCTGTTTTGGAAGGAGAACGACTTACCCGGCCGTGGCGCCAACCCATCGCTGCATGCTTGGGCGGGCCGGCTTCGGCTCTTGCAAGCTGCGCGCGGCCGTGCGGCGGCTTGGCCGGCGTCGTCGATCGATACCGAAGGTCAAGTGTTTTTCGTTTTCGATCGGTCGCACTTCCGCGACCCCTTCGGCGAGCTAGGTGCCGGGCAGCAGAATCGCCGAGACGATTCCTGGCTCGTCGGTGCCAATACGACAACGACGGTCTACGCTTCCTACACGCAAACGCTTTCGGCGTTTCTGGAGGGAACGCGCGAAGAGTTTGTGCCGGAGAATACGGCCGTGCGTGCTCCGCGCGAGCCCAACGCTGTGCGCTGGCGGCTTGCGCCCGTGTTCCAGCATCAATGGGAGTTGTGGCGAGCTGCCGTCTTGCTTGTTCCCACGATGCGTGTCGAATGGGTGTACGACCGCTCCGACGGCGCCTGGCAAAGCTTCGGGCGCGTGATTCCGCCTTTAGAGCGCGAGACCAGGCTGTGGAGCCCGAGCATCGGTGCAGAGTGGCGGTTGGCGGCCGGCTTGGTGCTGCGTGGAAACTTAGGTCGTTATGGGCGCACGCCGAATTTCACAGAGCTCTTCGGCAACACCGGCAGTGTGATCGGCAACCCGGAGTTGCGCTCGGAGCAGGCGTGGAATCGCGACATTGGGTTCCGTTGGCAACGCAACTTTTCCGCCCACGACCTTTCTCTCCAGAGTGAGTATGCGTATTTCAACAACGACGTCGAGCGCTTGATCGTGTTCGTGCAGCGCTCCGCCGCGATCTTCAAGCCGGAAAACGTTGGCCGAGCGCGACTCCGCGGTCATGAGGCAGGGTTGCGTCTGGACTGGCGGAAGCAGCTCCTCATCGATGCCAATTACACCTGGCAGGAGCCAGAAAACCGCAGCTCGGTGCTCGGAGGCATTTACCTTGGGAAACGACTTCCGGGGCGTCCGCAACACGAACTGTACACGCGGGTCGGCCTATCGCTCGGTCCGGTGTCACCGTTCTTCGAGTTCAACTATGTCAGCGGAAACTTCCTCGACCAGGCCAACTACGACGCTGTACCGGCGCGCACGGTGCATAACCTCGGCCTCAAGTGCGAGTTGCCATATGGGTTCCGGGCCACGCTGCAGTTGCGCAATGCAACCGATAACCAAATTTCGGACGTTGCCGGTTTCCCGCTGCCTGGCCGCGCGATCCTCGCGACGGTGACCTGGAACCTCTCAGGGAGCAGACAATGAACAAGGACCACGGTTGCCAACTTCTCTGGGCATGGGCGCTGTGTGTGTTCCTCGAAGCCGCATGCTTCGCGGCTGCAGTGCCCGCGGCGCCAGTGCTGCCGGGAGACTGCAATGTGGACGACAGTGTTACGGTCGATGAAGTGATCCAGCTCGTTCGCATCGGCTTAGGTGAAGCGGAACTGCGCGACTGCCCAGCGGGAGACGGGAATCGTGACGGGGTGGTCACGATCGAGGAAATCGTGGCTGCTGTGCAAGAGTTGCTCACCGCCCCGGCGCTGCCTCCCGTTGCGTTCGTGACGGCAACGGACTTTCAAACCGGGGGCTTCGCTTTGGTCGATGCAGAACCCCCGTTTGCCGTCCAGCCGACCACTCCCGCCCGCCGCCTCGGGGCTGATCCGGTGGCTCGGGTGTTTGGTCGCCGGGTGTATGTGGTCAACCGCTTCGGCAGCGATAATTTGCAAGTCCTTGATGCGGCTGGTGGATTCCGCAGCGTCGTGCAGTGTTCGACCGGCAACGGTTCGAATCCGCAGGACATTGCGTTTCGTACGGGCGTAGTGGCCTACATGCCCTTGCTTGCGCGGCCATGGGTTCTCAAGGTTAATCCCCATCCAGCGTCGGATTGCAGTGACTTTGTTCTCGGCCAAATTGACCTGCGTGCGTTCGTTGATGCTGACGGGAGTCCGGAGGCCAACCAAGCGGCGGTTGTGGGCGAGCGCTTGTTTGTCACTCTTGAACGTTTGGAAAACTTCTCCCCGGTGCGGAACGGGACGCTTGTGGTGGTCGATACCCGCACCGATGAGGTCACAGGGGCTGTGGAGCTGAGTGCGCCGAATCCGTTCGGCATGACCAAGGGGCTCACGGTCCGTGGCGATTCGCTGTACGTTTCCCTCGTGGGGCAGTTCGGAGTTGCCGATGGTGGGATCGAGGCTGTGAACTTGGAGACCTTGCGCGCTTCGGGTTTGCTGCTGAACGAAGAGGAATTGGGCGGGGATGTGACGGATTTCGTCTTAGTCGACGAGGATTTGGGTTACGCGATTATCTCCCGGCCGGATTTTGCCACAAGCCTGGTACGCTTTAGCTTGCGGCGCCGCCAGGTGGAGACGATCGTACCGGCAAGCGATGGCTTGTCCGATATCGAGGCCAGCAATCGCGGGTATCTGTTCCTCACCGACCGTAATCTGCACCGTCCTGGCGTGCGGGTGTTTCGCACCTTCGATGGTGTAGAGCTGACACCGGCACCGCTGTTCACCGGTTTGCCACCCTTCGACCTGGTGTTTCTCCAGTGAGGCTGACTTTGCAAAACACTCGTGCTGCTCGTGGATTGCGGTGCTTGGTTTCTGCCGCTGTTCTCGCTTGCGTGTGCTTGCTCGCAAGGGCGGGAGGCGTTGCGCGTGCCGATGGTGCGCCGCAACGCATCGTGTCGTTGGCTCCGGCGCTCACGGAGCTCGTGTTTGCATTGGGCGTCGGCGACCGCCTCGTCGGCGCCACGGCGCAGTGTGACTTCCCTCCGCAAGCGCTCACACTCCCGAGAGTGGGCACGTTTCTCTCTCCCAACGTGGAAGCGGTGCTTCATGCCCGTCCGGACATCGTGCTGGTCAGCCCGAGCCCGGGGAATCGCCGTGCGGTTGAGCAGCTCCGGAACTTGGGTTTGCGCGTGTTCGTCGTAGATCCGCAGACCGTGCAAGACCTGGCTGCAACCGTGCGCCAAGTGGGCAAGGCGTTGGGGGTCGAAGAACATGCGGATCGCCTTGCAGATCGTTTCGTTGCCTCGATAGAAGCCACGCAGCGCCTTGTTGCTAGTTGTCCCCCTCGAAAGGTGTTGTTCGTGGTTGGTCGGAACCCGCTGATTGCGGTTGGCTCTGGAACGATGCAGGATGAACTCATTCACCTGGCCGGTGGGACAAACGTGGTCCGCGCGCACGGTTGGCCAAAGGTTTCGATCGAGTCTGTTCTCCAGGCAGGCCCCGAGGTCATCATCGATGCCACAATGGGTAGTGACAGCACGAATGCAGGCGATGGGGTGGCCTTTTGGGACCAATTTCCCCTGTTGCCCGCCGTGAAAAACCGGCGTGTTGTGATTCGGGCTGACGACCGCATCCTCCGCCCGGGTCCGCGCTTGCCGGAGGGACTGCGGGCGCTAGCAGAAGACATCCATCCGGAAGCGTTCACGAACGTGGCTCCAGCCGAGTGACAGCACCATGCACCCTGATGGCGTCGGGCCGAGCGCGTGGTCGCGCTCATGGTCGCTACCGCGGCAGAGTGAGCGCCCGTACCTGACCCGCAAACGCGTGGTCGTTGTGTTGGCCGTTCTTACGTTCACTTTGCTCGCCACTATGGTGGTTGCGGCTGTGGTGGGGAATGTGTCCTTGCATTGGAGCCAGGTGCTTTGGGGTTCCGAAGGCAGCGTCGATCGCACCATCCTTTTCGGCACGCGTTTGCCGCGCATCGCTCTGGCTGCGGTCATGGGTGCTGCACTCGGGTTGGCGGGAGCCACATTGCAGGGGTTGCTGCGGAATCCGTTGGCCGAACCCCACTTGATTGGGGTTTCTGGGGGTGCGGCGTTAGGAGCGACGTTGGCGGTGGTGGTGGGTGGTCGGGCTGTGCTCGGGAAGATGTGGGTTTTGCCGCTCGCGGCGGCGGCAGGTGCGTTCGTGTCGGTAGCGGTACTGTACAAAATCTCGCTGATTCACGGACGCCTGCAGCCGCATGTGCTGTTGCTGGCGGGCGTTGTTTACAATGCGTTTGCCGGCGCGGTCATTTTGTTCGTGAATTTCTTGGCCGATTTCTATCAGGCTCAAGGGCTGCTCTCGTGGTTGGTCGGCAGCGTAGCGGCCTATGGATACGATCTCGTGCTGCCGGCGGCAGCATACTGCGGGCTTGCGGGTGTGTGGTTGTGCAGCCAGGCGCGTGGCCTCGATTTATTGAGCCTTGGCGAGGAGAGTGCTTGGCAACTGGGGGCAGACGTCGAACGCGTGCGGCGCGTGGCTTTTCTCGGCTCCTCTTTGCTCGTCGGTGCTGTGGTGGCCGTGAGCGGTATGATTGGCTTTGTGGGCTTGATCGTGCCGCACACTCTGCGCGGGCTCTGTGGCGCGGATCACCGGCTGTTGCTGCCAGCGTCCGCCCTGGGAGGCGCAATCTTTCTCGTGCTGGCAGACACAGTTGCTCGAAGCTTGGTCTCTGGGGTGGAAATTCCCGTGGGCGTGGTCACTGCGCTCACCGGGGGCCCTTTCTTCTTGTACCTTTTGCGCCGAGAACAGCGGCGTTTTTACACGTAACGCTCGTTTTCCCAGGCCGGAAACCGAGCCGTCCGGGAAGTGTGTCGAACGCGGCTCGTCTCTGCATGGGCTGGCTGCGTTGGTCCCCCGAGCAGGGGTTCCTGTGACGGTCGTGCATTCCAGCCACGGCGATATTTCCAGGCCGTGTCGCCTTGACACCGGCGTAGCACTTGTGGAAGCAAGGGCGCGGTAGAGCTTCTGCCAAAACGTGGCAGGCCGCGAGGGAAAGGAGGTTGGGAGCATGGTCAAGCGTGTGGGGATGGCGGTGTTCGCAAGTGTGTGGCTTTTCGGGGTGGCGGCATCGGCTCAAGAAGCGCAGACGAAAGCCGCGGGAATTTCGCGCAGTTTCGATCGCTACGAACAAGAAGCCGCAGTGAGCGAGGGGTTCTGGGTCGAAGGCGCGGCTGGCGTGGTGCAGGACGTGGTCAAGGATGCCGTCGGCAACAAGACCACCAGTTCGGTGGACTTCGGTGCGCTGCGGGCGAGCTACGGGATGGACATGTTCGAAGCCGGTCTGACATTCCCCTTCTGGCAACACTCCGAGGTGGAGGTTCGCCAGGGCTCAAATGTCCGCAGCCGCGGTGAAGAAGGCCCGGGTGACGTCTCCTTATTTGCCAAGGTGCTTCCGTTGCGCAGCGAGTATTTGGATGCGGGCGCGGGCTTGCAGGTGAGCTTCCCCACCGGCGACGAAGACAAGAACTTGGGCATCGGGGAGGTGGGAGTACTGCCGTTTGCGACGGTGGCGGCCCATCTCGCACCGTTTGCTGTGCGCGCGCACGGTGGATATCGGTTTGTCTCGGATATCACGCCCACGGCCCGCGAAGCGATCGTATACGGCGGGGGAATTTTTTACATGTGGAACGAACAGCTTGCCCTGCGCTCGGAGATCAACGGGGCGATTGTGGATGTTCCCGGCAAAGAGAACTTTGACTTGATCCTGTGGCAACCCGGCGTGGACGTTCGACTGCCGATGGGTGGCTACGACATTTTGCTTCGACCCACCGGGACTTACGGAATTAACGAGGAGTCCCCAGATTGGGGCTTTGGCGGTTCGATCACCGTGTGGGCGAGGCCGTAATCCGGCGTTGCCTGCGCAACAAGTCTGGCCCACCGGCACCCGAACTTGTTGAATTGCCGTGAGCCGTAGGGCGCCCTTGCCTACGTTCGTTCGACAAGCGGAGGGGTGTTTGTGGCGAGAGTCGTTGCGATCTCAGGCTACGTTGTGTTGCGCCGGCGCCGGTGGGCAAAAGATTGGCTCAAAGTGTGACGATTGGTGAGAGTACCTTGTCTTCCAGCCAGCGCGAGAGATCTGCCAGGCTTTGCGCACTGATCTCATGCCCCATATCGAACTCCCGGTACGTGGCAGGAACGCGCAGGGCGCGCAGGTGTTCGAGGGATTCGCGCCCGCGACTGACGTCGATCAGCTCGTCGCGCGTGCCGTGATGGACCAACGTGGAGAGGTGCGATCGGTCTGCAGGCTGCAGTTCTCGTACCAGCGGCGCGGGAAGCCAGGAACTTAGAGCAACGAGGGCGGCGAAGCGTGCGGGTTCGCTCAGCGCTAGCGCATAGGCCATGACCCCGCCCTGGCTAAAACCCAAGCAGACAAGCTTGCGCGGGTTTACGGGGTAGCGTTGCAAGGCCGCGTCGAGGAAGCTCTGCAGTTCGCGAACGGCCGCTGCGAATGCATAAGGATCCGGAGGTGCTCCCATTGTAATTGGGAACCATCCGTAGCCACGCATGGGACCGAGCGGCACTTCCAGCGGACCCTGGGGGCAGAGAAACAAAAACCGACCGTGGCCTACGTGGGGCGCGAGGCCAAGCAAATCTAAGGCGTTGGCTCCCCAGCCGTGGAGCGCGAGAATCGTTGGGTGAGGACCGTCGCCTTTCGGTTCGTATATGGCGTGCACGAGTCGCATGCGCCGGCTTTTATGCGAAAGCCGATGTTAGGGCCACATCTGCCACAGGGTTAAAGTAAGGGCGGAGCGACGCTCCCACGAGTGGCCAGGCTGGGAACCGTTTTGCTTTAAAGTTCGAGGTCGAAGAACTGTTCGTACAGACGGCGCCAGGTTTCGTACCGCGCTGCGTACCGCTCACAGTTCGGTGCTGGCTCCAGGGTTTGGTGTTGGACCCACGACTGCGCTGTGCTTCGCAGCTTGTCCAGGTTCCCGCCGCTGGCCATCAGGATTGCACAGCCGAGGGCCGCACTTTCAGGCTCGTTCGCAACCTGCAGCGGTCGGCCCAACACGTCGGCGAGGATGCGGAGCAAGGCCAAATTCCGCGTCATCCCTCCACTCAGCACGATGCGGCGTGGCGGCGTGCCGAGAACTCGCTCGAGCTGCTCCAAGTTCGCGCGCAGCGCAAAGCCAACGCTTTCGAAGAACGCGCGCATCAACTCTTTTGCGCTCGGGCGCACATGCAAGGTTGGATAGGGGAACAAGATGCCACCTGGCCGACGCAGGGCAATGCGTTGGATATCGAACACCGAGGGGCCAACGAACAAGATTGCCGATGTGTCCGGACACGCGGCGGCAGCCGCCTCCAGTTGAGTGCGAGCGACCTCGTGTGGTTGGTCGCCGCGCAGCAAATCGATGAGCCAGCGGTAGGCATCCCCTGTATCCCCAGCGTTGCTTTCCAAAACCCAGCGGTCCGGAACCACGTGGCAACCAGCCCAAAGAGAAGATTGGGGGTCGAGGCAGAGCTCGTCCGTCACGGCTTGCACCGGCGTGGTCGTGCCCAACGTGGCACCGACGACACCCGGATCCAGCACGCCTGCTCCCAAAAGGGAGCACTGAGTGTCTGCGCCGCCGACAAAGACCGGCGTGCCCGGCAATAGCCCGAGAGTTTCTGCAACGTCCGCCCGTAGGTTCCCCGCTTGTTCCCCGGGTTGGCGGATGTCGGGCAACAGCGAGCGCGGGATGGAGAACGCCTCGAGGATTTGCGCCGCCCAGGTGCGCCCCGCCACGTCGAACAGCATGGATTCCGTCGCATTCGAGGGTTCGGACACAAACTCGCCCGTGAGCCGCCAGTGGATCCAGTCGTTCATCATCAGGATTCGGCTGACTTCGCTCTCGCTGCGCTTGCGGTACCACAAGTAGCGGCACAGCGGGAAAATGAACGGGGCCGAGTGCCCGGTGATCCGGTAGAGCCGCTCAGCGCCGAAAACTTGCAGTACATCCATGCCCTCGCGGAAGCCGCGCGCATCGATGTTTGGGCCGGCGTACACCTCGATGCCGCGGTGGTCGACGAACACGCAAGCCTCGCGTTGGCTCGTGGCTGCAATGCCGGCGATATCTTTGGGTGCGGCGCCCGCTTGCTCCACCGCGGCGCGAATGCAACGGCAAAGGGTAGCCCAGAACGCGTTGGGGTTGAAACTGAACCATTTAACCGAGGGCAATTCCGGGTCCGGCGTAACCTCGTAGGTCCACTCTTCGGCCGCCCGCGCGCGCAACTTCCCGTGCGCGTCGAACACTACGCATTTTCCGCTACCGGTGCCCGCATCGATGGCGAGGAAGAAGTCCATGGCAGTGCCCTGACCAAAGGTCGACTACGATGTTGGCCTCGAGATCGTTGGTGGTCACCGTGGTTGCTTGCGGTGTGGTTGTTCCCACACTTCCGCATTGGCAAGGAAGCGCGGCCGCTCGCCCTTGAGCCAACGGCCGATGTCGTCAACCACCATCTTGCTCTGATGTTCGACGACGTTGCGCGTAGCTCCGCCGAGATGGGGAGAGACAAGGACGTTAGGCAACTGCACGAAGCGATTCTCGGGTTGAACGGGCTCTTGTACAAACACGTCGAGGGCGGCTCCCGCCAGGTGACCGCTCACCAGGGCCTCGAACAGGGCATCATCGTTGACGAGTTGCGCTCGAGCGAGATTGAGGAAGTATGAGCCGCGTGGCAGCAGCGCGAGTTCGCGACGGCCGATCAAACCGAAGGTCTCGCTGTTCAAGGGGCAGTGCAGAGTGAGGAAAGTCACTTGCGGGAGGAGCTCCACAAGCGAGCTGCAACGTTCAACACCGGCATTGTGGAAGACTGAGTCCGCGACGTGCGGGTCGTAAGCGAGCACCCGTGCTCCGAAGGCTCGAGCTAACCGCGCCACCAGTTGGCCAATGGCTCCGAAGCCCACGATCCCCACCGTCGATGCCCCGAGTTCGAACCCGCCGTACTGTTGGTAGGCCGCCAGGTAGTCGCCCGCGTTTTCAAAACGGAGAGTGCCTTGCTTGAGCCCCTGGTTCACAGGAAAGAGATTGCGCGCCAAGGCCAACATGTAGGCAATGGTCAACTCCGCAACGGCGCGGGCGTTGCGCGCGGGCGTGTATAGGACGGGAATTCCTAAAGCCGTGGCCTTGGCTAAGCCGATGTTGAGGGGATCTCCGCGGCAGCACGCAATCAGGCAGAGATTGGTGCGGTCGAGCACGTCATCGTGCACGAGGTCTGCCTCGACAATCAGGACGTCGGCCTGCGCTCCATTGATGCGCTCCGCGAACGCGGCGCCGTCGAAATAGATCTCTCCTCGAGCGCGCCAGTCTTGGTACTCGACCGGCATCCACGAACGGAGACGCTCGAGTTGCTGCGGGTCGAAACTTGCCGTGACGAATGCCTTCACGATCCTTTGCGCTCGCGACGCCCGAGCAACGTGGGCACGAGCTGGATGACGTAATCCCGCACGCGTTGGCGGAGCTCCGGTGCCCGCACGCTGCTCCCCAGAAGCGCCTTCACATGGGCGCTGTCCAGCAGGAAAAAGAGGACAGCGCTCTCCACCGTCAGCATGAAGAGATTTGCCTCGAGCTCGCTCCGCCGCACACCGCCGTAGGCGCGTGTCCATTCAGCAAAGACCTTCCACGCGG
The DNA here is from genome assembly GCA_026415395.1 of Candidatus Binatia bacterium. Classification (NCBI taxonomy): domain Bacteria; phylum Candidatus Binatota; class Binatia (SeqCode); species Binatia bacterium. The sequence goes on from JAOAHD010000007.1 coordinate 267,928, forward strand.
GGACCAACACGCGATTCTCGATGTCGGCGTGACCCTCGTCGTTCTCCACCAGGCGCCGGACCAGAAGCCGCGGAATCGTGGGATGGTCGGCAAAAAAGTCGAAGAGTGTTCCCATGACGGTCTCAATCGTCCGCCCTCGGTCCTTGCCGGGTTTTTGTTGTTCCAAGGCAGAGCGAATCACCGCCACGATGCGGTCGTACACGTCTTGAAAAACGGCAAAATACAACGTTTCCTTCGACTCCCAGTGGTAATGCAAGCTTGAGATGTTCACCCCGGCTTTGTCTGCAATCTCGCGGGTGGAGGCGCCGGCAAAGCCCTTGGCGGCAAACACTTCCTCAGCCGCTGCCAAAATTCGGGCTTTCGTCGATTGGGGCTCTTCGCGCACTCGCTCTAATGCCGAACGCATAAAACTAAACTCATTGCTTTAATCGATCGATTGAACGCCAGCTGTACGGGAGAACACCAGGCATTGTCAATGGCCTGCGTGCCATGTGCAGCGTAGGAGACGAAGCGAAGCTGTATCTGCTTCAGCGGCGTGGGTGCAAGGGCGCACGGAAACGCAAACCCAAGCCCGGCCGGTGTGCGGTCCTGAGAGCGTCGGGCTCGACACGCTGAAAATTCCGGCCTGGTGCTGAATCGGCTGCGTGGGCGCGTGCTCTCGCGCTCCGGGTGACTGCTTTGCTCAGGCCAGCCTGATCCCAGCGGTGAGCGCGGTGGAAAAGCAGGGTGTGCAAAACTCGCGGGACCTGCTACGGGCGAAGGCGCGGGGAAGGACATGAGCGACAGAATCACAATTGTTGACTTAGGCGAACACTGTCGTTAGTCGCTTGAGCGCTTTGGCGGGGCCAATGCAAGGAGGAACCATGGACGAACTTTGGTGGGCCAAACGACGCGAGGAAGAAGAGGAAGACTGGGAAGAGGAAGAAGACGAAGATTGGGATGAGGAAGAGGATTGGGACGAGGAAGACTGGGACGAGGAAGACTGGGACGACGAGGAGGAGGAGGAAGACGAGTACTAGTCGCGCTCGCCGATGCGAGCTGTCGTTCAGCGCGTGAGCCGCGCGTGCGTTCGCGTCGAAGGCCATGTCGTTGGGGCCATTGGTCCTGGTTTGCTGGTGCTTCTGGGCGTTGCCGCCGGGGACAGCGAAGCTGACGCCCGCTGGTTGTGCGACAAGATTCTGAATCTCCGGATTTTTTCGAACGAGGCCGGGAAGTTCGATCGCTCGGTTCTCGACATCGGCGGAGGAGTGTTGGTGGTGTCGCAATTCACCTTGTTAGCTGATGTCGCCAAAGGCAGGCGGCCGTCGTTTACCGGTGCAGCGTTACCGGAGCAGGCGCACTCTCTTTACGAGTACTTCGCGCGCCTGGTAAAGCAGAGCGGCTTGCCCACAGCCACAGGAGAATTCGGTGCTCATATGGAGGTCGAGCTCGTTAACGACGGCCCGGTTACGATTGTGATCGACTCACCGAATCGATAAACCCTTCCACCATGGTGGGAGCGGGCTTTTGGGCCATCCCTTCTGCAAAATTAGTGTTTGGAAAAGACGGCCGCTGGTACGCCGACGGTGAGCCGGTGACCCACGAGCGCCTCGCGCGCTTCTTTACCCGCTATTTGCGCCGGAAGCCCGGGCAAGACGGCTACGAAATCTGGGTAGACGAGCGCTTCCACGCGGACGTAGAAATTGAAGACACCCCTTACGTTGTAACTGCGGTGTTCCCCTCGGAGAGCGGTCAACTTTGCGTGCGGTTGAATGACGACTCGATCGAGACGCTCGATGCGCAAGGGCTTACTGTGGGTTCCGATGGCGTAGTGCGTTGCAGCGTCAAGGAGGGCCGAGAGCGGGCGCGCTTGTTGCGGGCGGCACAGGCTGAACTCGCCTCCTACCTAGAAGAACATGATGGTACTTGGTGCCTCCACGTCGGCGACCGTCATTACCCTGTCCGGTATGAGTGACCGACCCGTCCTGCACGTGGTGCTGGTTGCCCCCGAGATCCCCCAAAATACCGGAAGCATAGCTCGATTATGCGCGGCCACGTACTGCCGCCTGCACTTGATTAAGCCGTTGGGGTTTTCCTTGGAGGACCGCTACCTGAAGCGCGCTGGGCTTGACTACTGGCCGTACGTCGATTGGCAGGTGCACGACAGTTGGGCGCAATTCCTCTCGCGGTACGACGGGCATAACGTTTACTTTTTTTCTGCTCGCGCGGAGCAGCCTTACTGGAACGCGCGGTACCGGCATGGTGACGTGTTGGTATTTGGCAGTGAGACCAAAGGGCTGCCGGCTGAGCTGCGCGAGCAATACCGTGAGCGGTTCTTGCTCATTCCCATCGACCATCCCCACGTGCGCAGCCTCAACCTCTCGAACGCGGTATCGATCGTCGTATACGAAGCGCTCCGGCAAATGCGGACATGATGAGCACGCACGTAGAACACGAGCTCGTGATCCGCTTTATGGAACACCCGCGGGAAGAGCGGTTCTCCGAGTTGGCCGTGCAGGTGTTCCGCCACCAGTGGGAGTACATCCCCGCGATGCGCCGGTGGTGCGAACGCCGAGGCATTCGAGTGGAGGCCATCGACGACTGGCGTGCCATCCCCCCGGTTCCGGTCGCAGCGTTCAAATATCAGGAGTTATGGTGTGCTGCCCCAGAGCGAGTGTTTCTGAGCAGCGGCACCACGCGCGGTCCGGAATTGCGCAGCCGACACGGCATGCCGGACCTGCGGCTGTATCGGGAATCCGCTGTGCGTGGGCTCCGTGCCTTCATATTTCCCGATGTTGCGTCGATGCCGATCCTTTCCCTTGTGCCCTCGGCGAAGGAGTGGCCGCACTCGTCGCTCGCGCAAATGGTGACGTGGGCGCAGGAGGTCTTCGGCAGCGATGGGTCCGCAACATTCGCTCGTGAAGGAGAGCTTAATTTTCGTGGCCTGCGCGCTGCGCTTGAACATAGCGCGCGGTCAGGTGAACCCGTGTGCATCATGACGACCACGGGAGCTTGGATTCGCTTTCTCGACGCATGTCAGGCGGAGGGTTGGTCTGTTCGCCTGCCGCACGGAAGTCGCATGATGGACACGGGCGGCGATAAGGGCGCCCCGCGACCGCTGTCGCGCAAAGGGCTGCTGCATGCCACTTGGAACACTCTCGCGATCCCGGGGTACTACGTGGTGAACGAGTACGGGATGAGCGAACTTTCCTCCCAATACTACGACGCGGTCATCGCCGATCGTGTCGCCGGCAAGTTCGCTCCGCGCCGCAAGCAGGCGTTGCCCTGGTTGCGCACGCGGGTGTTGGACCCGCAAACCCTGCAGGACGCGGCTCCTGGCGAGGTCGGTTTGCTGTGTCATGTGGACTTGGCAAACGCCGCTTCGGCGGTAGCTGTCCTCACCGAGGATCTCGGTAGGCTGACCGAATCCGGGCTTGAAGTTCTCGGGAGAGCCCCAGAGTCCGAACTGCGTGGTTGTTCGCTGGCGCTCGCAGACTTTGTGGTCGGTTGAACGCAGTGTGTCTGCGGTGGGTGGACCCCTTCGCTACGAGCGGATAAAGTTGCGCTCGTGGGCGAGAGCGCATTTTCACAGCAGCCAATCGAGGCTGAGCCCTCTGCTGTTCGACAGACGCCGCAGACGGCTGGCGATTTCCAGCGAGTCCTAAACGAAGTTCGCTCGGGGGCTCTTGCTCTCCGGCGGGTGCCGAGCGAGGAGCTTGTTGAACGGATAGTTCGGGTTGTGCGTCCGTGGCTTGCGCCAGACTCCCCGTGGATGGCGCGGGCGTGTTCCGAGATGCCAGAGGCAACTGGTTTTCATCCGGCAATGATTGCTCATGCGCTGCCCTTTCAACTGGAGCTTCTCGAGGCAGCAGCGATACGCGCGGTGGTGGAGCGCGAGTTGGGTAGCTTGCGGGCGTTGGACGAAGCCGATTGGCCGCTGCGCGTCATCGTGCATGTGGTTGCCGGCAACATTCCCGCACTGGCTGCGGTTCCGATCGCATTCGGCTTGCTTGCTAAACAGGCAACCATCGTGAAACCGGCGAGCGGCGATCCGTTGTTTCCGGATTTGTTCCATTGCTCGCTGCGGTCCATGGATCCCGAGTTGGCACGGGCCGTAGCGATTGTCGAATGGCGGGGTGGCGCGGCGGGGATTGAAGACGTGGTGTTCGACGCTGCCGATGTGGTCGTGGCCATGGGCGGTGCCGTGACCATGGCTTCCTTGCAAAGCCGACTCGGAAGCAAGCTACGCGCGTTTGGCCCCCGTTTGAGCTTTGCCCTGGTGGGGAAAGAATGTCTGCAAAGCTTGGAAGAGGCGAATCGGTGGGCGTGCGCCTTGGCATACGACGTCAGCGTGTGGGACCAACGTGGCTGCTTGTCGCCGCAAATCGCTTATGTAGAGCGCGGTGCCCCGGTGGAGGTGGCCGAGTTCGCTGCAATGGTCGGTGACGCCTTGCAACGTTTCTCGACCGAGCTTCCGCCGCGCCGTCTGACGCTCGCAGAGCAAGTGGCTGTGCGGCTCTTCCGTGCGGAGGCCGAGTGGCAGGATGGAGTTCGACTGCTGGCGAGTCAGGGGGATTTGAGTTGGACAGTCACAGTCGAGCCGCGCCCGAGTTTTACTCCCACGCCGCAACATCGCTGTTTGCGGGTTCAGCCCATCGCTCACGTCGAGGAGATTCTGCCGGTTGTTGCCGAACACCGCGCTTGGCTCGAAGCCGCGGGCCTCGCCGTTGGTCCCCAGCGATGGGCGGACACAGCCAATGCACTGCAGGAAAGCGGCGTGCATTGGGTGACGACGTTAGGGACCATGCAGCGCCCGACTCTGGAATGGCGGCCGGGGGGGCGGGATCGGATCAAGGATTGGCTGTGACCCGGGGAGTGGAGGCGGTGCAAGGCCTGCGCGAGAAATTTTTTCAACATGTCTGCCAGACGTCCTCTGCCCCGCTCGGGATCGTGGTGAAGCATGCCGCGGGTTGTGAGATTGTGGATGAGCAGGGGCGCGTGTTTCTTGACTTGCTGGCCGGCATGGGCGTCGCCAACGTTGGTCATAACCACCCGCAGGTTGTGGCCGCGGTGGAGCGCCAATTGCAGCGACACATGCACGTTGCGGTGTACGGCGAAATGATTCAGGAGAGCCAGGTGCTCCTTGCGGAAGCTCTGGCTCGGTTCAGCCCTGGGGATTTGTCGGTGGTTTACTTCACGAACAGCGGGGCAGAGGCCATCGAGGGCGCGATGAAAACAGCGCGGAAGTTTACCGAGCGCCCGCGCTTTATTGCCTTTCACGGCGCGTTCCATGGCGACACGTTCGGTGCGTTGTCGCTGGGCGGCAACCCCTTGTATCGCCAACCGTTTGAGCCGCTGTTGCCGGTTGTCGACTTTCTGCCATTCGGAGACATCGAGGCGTTGGACCGTATCGGCTACGACGTTGCCGCCGTATTTGTCGAGCCCATCCAAAGCGAAGGTGGCGTGCGTGTGCCCCCTGCCGACTTTCTTCCCGCGCTGCGCCACCGCTGTAGCGAAGTGGGTGCGCTGTTGGTTGTCGACGAGGTGCTGACCGGCTTTGGGCGCACGGGCAAACTGTTCGCCTGTAGCCACTGGGAGGTCGTGCCCGACATCGTGGTTTTGGCGAAAGCCTTAGGAGGTGGCATGCCGTTGGGGGCCTTCGTTGGCCGGGAAGAAGTGATGGCAACACTGAGCCGCAACCCGGCCCTTGCGCACGTCACGACGTTTGGCGGTCACCCGGTGAGCTGCGCAGCGGGATTGGCTGCGTTGGGGGTGCTGCACAGTGAGGGACTCATCCAGCGTGCCGCGGAGCTAGGGGAGAGCTGGCGCAAAGAACTTGCTCAGACGCTCGCACGGCATGTGCGGGAGGTACGCGGGAAGGGGCTCCTTGTCGGCATCGAGTTTCCCAGTGCAGAATTTGCGCAGCGATTTACAGCGCGGTGTTTGGAGTTGGGGCTGATTGTCAACTGGACTTTGCACTGTGATACCGTCGTTCGGTTGCTGCCGCCGCTGAGCATCGGGGCCCACCAACTCGAGGAGGCAACGCGCAGAATGCGCGCCGCTGCGGACAGCGTTTAACGAAACCGCGCGGACGAAGAAGCAGGGCAATGAAGGCGCTGGTGGTAACGAACGAGATTCCAAAGATCGTGCTGACCCGCCTTTTCGCCTTGGCGACCCCGCGGGCTTACGTAAGCCGCTTCGCTCCTTTGTATCTTCGTGACCTTCCCGATCCGCCGTTGCGCCCGGGGTGGGTGCGGATCCGCACCGTATTGTGTGGGCTGTGTGGCAGCGACTACAAGCAAGTGTTCCTCAAAGGGGCTTGGGATAACCCGATGACGGCGGTGATTTCCTTCCCTCAAGTGCTGGGCCACGAAGTCGTCGGCTACGTGGATGCTGTTGGCCCTGAAGTAGATCCCCATTGGCTAGGGAAACGTGTTGTCCTGAATCCCTGGTTGTCCTGTGCTCCGCGTGGAATCGATCCGCCCTGTTCTTGGTGTGCAAGGGGCGACTATGCGCAGTGCCTCAACTTTGTGAAGGGAGCCCTGCCTCCCGGAATTCACCACGGGAATTGCCGCGAAGCGACCGGCGGTTTCGCTGAGTTTGTTCCCGCACATTGCTCGCAACTGATCCCCATTCCCGACGACATATCGTTCGACACCGCTGTCCTCGCTGATCCCTTCTCGGTATCGTTACACGCAACCTTGCGGCATCCCCCGCCACCCGAGGGCACAGCGCTGGTATACGGCTGCGGCACACTCGGGTTGCTCAACGTGGCCATTGTGCGGACGTTGTTTCCGAAGGTGACGGTTCTCGCCATCGCCCGCTATGCACACCAACACGAGCTTGCTAGGCGGCTTGGCGCCCAGGAAGTCGTTCCGTGGCGGCCACAAATCAATGTGATTGAACGAGTGGCTACGCTCACGGGCAGCGACATTTGGCGACCTTGGCAGGGCCTGCCGATGCTCGACGCTGGCGTCGATGTGGTGTACGACACCGTAGGGTCGCCGGAGACCGTCGAAGTGAGCGTGCGGGTCACCCGAAGCAGGGGCAAGATCGTGGTGACGGGTGTGGAAATGCCCAAGCGGTTCGAGTGGACGCCCCTGTACTTCAAGGAACTCTCCTTGATCGGCTCGAACGCCTTCGGCGTTGAGGAGTGGGGGGGCCGTCGCCAGCACGCCATGGAGTGGTACTTCGACATCGTGCGCAACTACGGCCTCGACTGCACGCCGGTCATCACCCACCGTTTCCCTCTGGAGCAGTACGACCGTGCCTTCTTGACCTGTTACGACCAAGGTGCGCACCGCGCGGTCAAGGTGTTGTTCACATTTCCCAATGGCACGGCTGGAAACTCGTGAAGCGTCAATGACGATGGATGCGAGCAGGCTGCGCTCCTGGTGCACTGTGCATCCTATGTGGTTCCATGGTCGGACTGATTCACAGCCTAGGAATCTGGCTTGCGAGCACGGGCGGATTGCGAGTGGCGAGCGGTGGCCTGGGGAGAGGGAAGTCCGTTGCGGGCAGGGGCAGACTTTGAATTGAGAGGCCACCGATGAGATGGGCGGCATACGCTCACCCGCTGGTCGGGGGCTTGGTGTTGGGTCTACTATTTTTCGTCGGCAGCCTCGGGCTACGTTCCCGCAGTTGGCCAAAGGCGCGAGCGGTGTACTTGCGCCGGCACGCACTTCTGGGACCCTGGGTATGCGTTGCCGTTCTGTCGGCGCACGTCAGTGGCCTCGGCGCGGTTTGGTGGGCGCGAGACGATCTCGTCGTTGCCTCCTCCGGGCACTTTCGCACCGGCTCCGTCTTGGTGTTGCTGCTCCTTTTGCTGTTCATGAGCCAACCGTTCATGCACCGAGCCGAGGTTCGGCAATTGCACCCATGGATCGGGGCGTTGGCGTTGTTGGTCGCGGGAGCGCATGTTTTCTTTGGTTTGCAACTCACCCGTTAAGTGTGAATGGCGCGCGAGTTTGCGCCCTCATTCGTACCGCAGCGCGGCAATGGGTTCGAGACGAGAGGCTTTCCACGCCGGGTAATAGCCGAAGAAAATGCCTACTGCCCCGGAGAAGATCAGCGAGCCGAACACCGCCAAAGGCGAAAGCAAAGTCGGCCAACCGCCTAAGGCCGAAATGAAAAACGAGCTCGCACAGCCGAGCACAGCGCCGAGCGCGCCCCCGATCACGCTGAGCACCACGGCCTCCATCAGAAACTGGAGCAAGATGTGACGGGCTTTCGCGCCCACTGCCATGCGCAGCCCAATCTCCCGCGTGCGTTCCGTTACCGAGACCAGCAGGATGTTCATGATGCCGATCCCACCGACGATGAGGGAGATCGAGGCGACGGCAAAGAGCAAATTTGTCATGACCCGGCTGGCGCTTTCCGTAGCGCGTGCCATGTCCTCCAGCGACCGCACCGTGAAATCGTCTTCTTCGTTCGCAGGAATGCGGTGTCGCTCGCGAAGGAGTGTGCGGATTTGTGTGGCTGCTTCCTGCAACTCTGCAAGCGACCGCGCGGAAACAAAGATCATGTCGACTAAGTTGAAGAGCTGTGTGCCGAACACCCGCCGCTCTGCGGTGGTGAACGGCAGCACGATCACGTCATCTTGGTCCTGCCCCCAAGTGGTTTGTCCCTTTGCTTCCAAGACGCCGATCACTTCGAACGGCACGTTACGGATGCGAACAATGGCCCCGATGGGATCTTGTCCGAGGCCGAACAACTGGCTCGCGACCGTTTGGCCGAGAACCGCCACCCGGGCCGCGCCCTCTTCTTCGGCAGCCGTGAAAAAACGTCCGCGCGCCACGCCCCATTCGCGTACGATTGGGAAGGTCACCGTGGTGCCTTGTGCGACCGTGGACCAATTTTGGTCGGCGTGGACAACTTGTACCACCTGCCTGCGCAAGTAAGTGACGGCGGCAACCGCAGAGCACTCGCGCTCGATGGCCTTGGCGTCGGCCACGGTAAGAGTGGACACTCCTCCCCAGCCCGAACGAACTCCCGCTGCCGTGGTTGCGCCAGGGATGATCATCAACAGATTCGTTCCCAAGCTGCGAATTTGAGCTTGCACCGTTGCGCTCGCCCCTTGCCCGACGCTGACCATTGCGATCACTGCAGCCACGCCAATGATCACGCCGAGCATGGTGAGCACCGAGCGCATCTTGTTGCGTTGCAAAGCCGCGAGTGCGGCTCTCAAGGTCATTCGCAGAAGCTTCATAACCGGGGAGATTGGGGGCGGTCGGAAACGATCATGCCATCGCGAAACTGCACAACCCGCCGGGCGTACGCGGCCACGTCAGGCTCGTGGGTGACCAAAACGACAGTCACTCCTCGCGAGGCATTCAGTTGGACCAACAACTCCATAAGTTCACGACTGGCCGCAGAATCGAGATTGCCAGTGGGCTCGTCGGCGAGTAGGAGCGGAGGCTCGCCCACCAAAGCACGAGCGATCGCCACGCGTTGTTGTTGGCCGCCGGAGAGTTGACTGGGATAGTGAAACGCACGATCGGCGAGGCCGAGCGCTGCGAGCGCCGCCAACGCGCGTGGCCGTTGTTCGGCATACGGTATGGGCCCGTAAAACAACGGCAGTTCCACGTTCTCCACGGCAGTGGCGCGAGGGAGCAAGTTGAAATTTTGGAAGACGAAGCCGATTTCTCGATTGCGGATTTCGGCCCGTTCATCGGCGCTGAGCGTGGACACGTCGCGACCGCGGAGCAAGTATCGCCCACGTGTCGGACGATCGAGGCAGCCCAAAATGTTTAGCAACGTCGACTTGCCCGAGCCGGAAGCACCCATGACGGCAACAAACTCGCCCGCGTCGATCCGTAGCGACACACCCCGGAGCGCGGCAACTTCGACGGCGCCCGTTGCATAAATTCTCCATAGATCCTCTATTTGGATCAACGCCTCCGCCATGGCCTGCGCTCAGCGGAACCGGACGGTTCCGGGGAGTGGTCCCGGCCCGCCGCGCGCCTTGCTTTGCGAGGCGGAGCCTTCCACAGCCACGACGACCTGGTTCCCGGGTTGCAGATCGCCACGAACGACCTCGGCGTGGGTGTCGTTTCTAAGCCCGAGTTCCAGTTCGACTGGGGCAAGCTCGCCATTGCGCAGGACCCACACGCGAGGAGCCGTGCTGGTTGAGGTGCGCTCTTGTGCGACGGTGGCGTGTGCACTTGGGTTGAAACGCAGCGCACGCACGGGCACCCGCAACACGTTTTGTCGTTCGCCGGTCACGATCGTCACAGTGGCCGTCATGCCTGGTTTCAAAGCCAGGTCCGAATTGTCGACAGCCACTACGACGTCGTACGTCACCACATTTTGCACCGTCGTCGGCGAGTTGCGCACTTGGACTACAGTTCCGGAAAACCTCCGCGCCCCGTAGGCATCAACGGTGAAGAAGGCCTGTTGACCTTCGCGGATTTCTCCAATGTCCGATTCGCTCACCGCCGTGTCGACCTGCATCTTGGCGAGGTCGTCAGCGATGAGAAATAGCGTGGGCGTTTGAAAGCTCGCGGCCACGGTTTGCCCGACGTTCACATTGCGGGACACCACAATCCCATCCACGGGCGAGAGGATGTCTGTGTACCAAAGATTGATTTGGGCATCTGCAAGATCGGCCTCGGCTTGTCGGACGGCTGCCTGGGACAGTGCGAGTTGCGCGCGGGCTTGGTCATACGCCGTGCGGGCTTGGTCAAGATCCGCGCGGGCGATCAAGTCGCGTTCGAACAACTCGTGGTACCGCTTCCAGGTCAACTCTTTGAGGGTGAGATCGGCTCGATCCTTTTCCACTTGCGCGCGTGCGTTGGCGAGCGCTGCCTCGGCCTTTTTGACTTTCGTTTCGAAGGGCGCGGGATCGATTTTGGCGACCCGTTGGTTGCGTTTTACCGGCGAGTTGTAATCCACATCGATGGCGATGATGCGACCGGATACGTAAGTCCCCACTTGTACTGTGGTCACCGGATTCACCGTGCCGGTCGCAGTTACGCTGGTGGTGATGTCGCCGCGGTCCACGTGCAGGGTCTTGTAATACCTTGCAGCCTCACGCGGCCAGCCGCGCCACGCAGCGAAAACGCCGCAGGCAAGACCAATTGCAACGGCAGTCAGAACAAACCACTTCTTAGCCACGGTGGGTTTCCACAATTGCGGCTGTGCCCGCCGAAGAGATGCCGCGAGCCCGACGAACCCAGGAAGCGAAGGACTCGAGGTAGGTGTAGTACACGGGTGTGAGGTACAGCGTGACGAGCTGCGAAAACAGCAGTCCGCCCACGACAGCCACTCCTAAGGGTCGGCGCGAGGTCGCTCCGCCGCCGGCGGCCAAGGCGATGGGCAAGGCGCCAAAGAGTGCTGCCATAGTGGTCATCATGATTGGGCGGAAGCGGACGATGCACCCCTGAACGATAGCCTCGAGGGGGCTCTTGTTCTCCTCGCGTTGGGCTTCGAGTGCGAAGTCGATTTGCATGATGGCGTTTTTCTTAACGATGCCGATTAACAGCACGATGCCCACGAAGCCGTAGATATTGAGCTCCATGCCGAAGAGCTCGAGAGCCAGTAGGGCACCGAAAGCCGCCGAGGGGAGGCCGGATAAAATGGTGATCGGGTGCAGGAAGCTTTCGTAAAGGATCCCGAGAACTAGGTAAATCACCAGGACCGCAGCAAGGAGCAGGATCCAAATGCCGCTGAGAGAGGTAGTGAACGCCTGTGCCGCGCCTTGAAAGGTGGCAGTGATGCCTGCCGGCAGTCGTTCTCGGGCCACCGTTTCGATGGCACTGATGGCTTCGCTCAGCGAGGCGCCGTCGGCCAGGTTGAAGGAGATGGTGACCGCTGGGAGCTGGCCAGCGTGGTTCACGGTGAGCGGACCATAGCGCCGTTCGAGTTGCGCGATCCCGGTGAGCGGAACGAGAGCGCCGTGCTGAGAGCGTAGGTACAGCCAAGGGAGCTCTGTAGGGTCGGTCTGGAAGGCGTCCGCCACTTCGAGGATCACTCGGTACTGGTTGTTCGGGGCGTAAATGGTGGAAATCCAGCGATCTCCGTAAGCAGCGTGCAAGGCGAGTTCAATTTGCTCGGCTGACAAGCCGAGTGCGGTTGCACGGTCGCGATCGATAACGACATCGAGATAAGGGTTGCGCAGTTGCAGGTCGCTGGTCACGTCCCGAAGCACAGGTAGTGGCCGTAACTCGGCCTCGAGCTTTTGGGCCGCCTCGTACAGCTCCTTCGTGTCGGGGCTGAGCAGCGTGAACTGATAAAGGCTTTTGGTGAGTTGGCCGCCGATGCGAATTGTGGGCAATTCCTGGAGAAAAACCCGCACTCCGGGAATGCCCGTTGTCTTGTTCCGCAGACGGGCCAGAACCTCCGGTAAGGGTTCGCGTTCCGAACGCGGCTTGAGGAAGGCGAACACACGACCTTGATTGGCCGTGCTGCCCGCGGCGGCGTTGGTGCCGAACAAGCTTGCGGAAACGACCCGGACGGCGGGGTCGGAGCGGATGATGTCAGCCACGGAAGTGAGGTAGTGGCGCATTGCCTCGAAGGATACGCCTTGGTCGGCCTCGACCACCCCGAAAATCGATCCGAGGTCGTCGTTCGGAATGAAACCCTTTGGCGCTCGAGCAAACAGCCAGAGCGTGGTTGCCAGAAGGGCGAGGGAAAGGCCGAAGATCCAAGCTCGCCAGCGCAAGGTTGCCCGGAGGCTGCGCTCGTACCAGTGGAGAGCCGCGGAAAAGGCGCGCTCGAACAATGCGTTCCAGCCTCTGCCGCCGTGGCCCTCTTGATGCTGGAGAAAGCGGCTACAGAGCATGGGGGTCAACGTCAGCGAGACGACCCCCGACAGCAAGATCGCAATGGAAATGGTGACGGCAAACTCGTGAAACAAGCGCCCCACGATTCCGGGCATGAACAATACTGGAATGAAGACGGCAACTAGGGACAAGGTCATGGAGATAATCGTGAATCCGATTTGCCGGGCACCATCGATCGCCGCTTGAAAGGGGGCTTTTCCAGCCTCGCGGTGACGCACGATGTTCTCCAGCATCACAATGGCGTCGTCGACGACGAAGCCGATCGACAGCGTCAACGCGAGCAACGAAAGATTGTCGATGCTGAACCCAAGGGGTTGCATAAAGGCAAACGTTCCCACCAGGGACACAGGAAGGGCGAGGCTGGGGATCAGCGTTGCTGAAGGGTCGCGCAAGAACAGGAAGATTACGAGGACCACGAGAATCAGCGCCAGAATCATGGTGAACTGGACCTCGCGGACGGACTCTCGGATCGACAGAGAGCGATCGAACAGCGTGTGCAGTTCCACCGCCGGGGGAAGAAACTGGCGAAGTTGAGGCAAGAGCGCTTTCACGGCGGTGGCGACCTCCACCGTGTTTGTGCCGGGTTGGCGCTGCACGGCGAGTACGATTGCTCGCTGGCGGCGGGTTTTGTCGCCAAACCACGAGGCCGCACGATCGTCCTCCACACCGTCGATCACGGTGGCCACATCGCTCAGCCGCACCGGCGCACCGTTGCGGTAAGCAATGATCACCGGCTCGTATTGCTTTGCGTTCGTCAGTTGGCCCGTGGCCTGAACCGTGAATCGGTCTTGTGGCCCTTGGAGGATCCCGGTAGGCAAGTTCACGTTCGCTGCACGAATCGCAGCTTCCACCTCATCGATGCCGAGGCCGCGGCTGGCCAGAGCTCGTGGGTCGGCTTTTACGCGCACCGCATACTTTTGCGATCCGAACACGAGCACCTGCGCGACACCGCTGACCATAGAAATGCGCTGGGCGATCAGTGTTTGGCCGTATTCGTCGAGTTGCCAAAGCGGCAGCGTGACTGAGGTAAGGCTGAAGAACAAAATCGGTTGGTCGGCAGGATTGACCTTTTGGAACGTCGGGGGAGTCGGCATGTCGGCAGGCAACAACGGCTGGGCGCGCGTAATTGCGGCTTGCACATCTTGGGCGGCCGCGTCGATGTCCCGCCGCAGATCGAACTGGAGAGTAATCTGCGTCGTGCCGAGGGAGCTGACAGAGTTCATCGACTCCAAGCCGGATAAGGTGGAAAACTGCCGCTCCAGCGGTGTGGCGACCGCTGAGGCCATGGTGTCAGGGCTGGCTCCTGGAAGGCTTGCGGTCACCAAGATGGTGGGAAAATCCACATTGGGCAGGTCGCTAACCGGAAGGGCCCGGTAGCCAAAGACGCCGAAGGCAACTAAGGCCACCATCAGTAACGTCGTGGCCACCGGACGGCGAATGAAAGGTTCGGAGATGTTCATTGCTACCTCCGTCAACCGGGCGTGTGCGCGGCCGGTTGTCGTTCTTTCACCTCGACGGCAGCACCGTCGGTGAGGCGAAATTGTCCTTCGGTGACCACCCATTCGCCGGCGCGGACGCCATCTTTCAACACCACTTCCTGCGCAATCTCGAACGCGATTGTCACGGGGCGCACGCGCACTGTGTGATCTCCCTCCAGAGCGAAAACGTAGGGCCCGCTTTGCCCTGCCTGAATGGCCACCCGCGGGACGACGAGTGCGGCCGGAACCACATCGACGATGAGTTCCACGGGCAGAAATTGGCCGGGCCAGAGCACTTCCGTCTGGTTGTCGAAGTTGGCCTTGAGCAACACCGTCCCTGTGGAGCGATCTACTTGGTTATCGATGAACTCCACTTTGCCTTCGATCGGCCGCTGAGCGCCTTTGTCGGGGTGAACCTGCGCGATCAGGGCCCCTTTGGCGAACTGCGCCAGAACCTGTGGCAAATCCGCTTCACCCACGGCAAAGACCACACGAATCGGATGCATTTGTACCAGCGTGGCCAACACCGTGTCGTTTTTTCTCACGACGTTGCCCGGGTGCACGAGCAACTGGCCAATCCGTCCGGAGGTCGGGGCATGGATGGAGCAATAAGAAAGCTGCAAGCGAGCATCTTCGATGGCGGCGCGATCGGCGGCCACTGCCGCGCGCAGCGATGCGGCGCGGGCCTGGGCTTGTTCGTTCTCTTCTGCCGACACGAACCCCTGTTCGAACAGCTCCGCGCGCCGTTTGGCCTCTGCCTCAGCAACGCGCAGGTCCGCCAAGTCGCGTTCCAACGCGGCTTCGCGTTGTTGGAGGAGGGTCTCGAATGGGCGCGGATCGATGCGGAACAGCAGTGCGCCAGCTTCCACATGGTCGCCCTCGGTAAAGTGGACGGAAAGCAACTGCCCATCCACTTGCGGCGTGAGGCGAACCACATGGATCGATTCCACAGTGCCGATCGCTCTGACCGTACGGGGTACCGTACGCTGCGCCACTTGTGTGATGCTCACCGGGGCCGGGGCTTTGCGGCCATCATCCTTGGTTGGAGATTGGCAGCCGCTGAGCATCGCGGCTGCGATCACCAGCATCGAGAAATGTCGAGAGAGAAAATCCGTCACTGCTCGCTCCGTTCTCCTGAGGAAAGGCGCTGGCCAAGGGAGATCCCAGCTCCGATTGCCCTCTCCACAGCGGCCACCGCGTTCTGATGATCGTACAGCGACTGAACCTCCTGCCCCCGAGCGGAAACGAACGTCGCCTGTGCGTCCGTCACTTCGATAATGCTACCGACCCCGGTTGCATAGCGTCCTTCTGCCAGCTCCAGGGCTTCGCGCGCTTGTCGCACAGCCTCGCGGGCCACGTGAATAGTTTTTGCTGCCTCCTCCACACGTAAGACGGCTTGCCTTACCTCGAGGGCGACGGTTTGCCGCAACACTTCCGCGTCGTGCCGAAGGGCAGCGAGGTTTTGTCTCGCTTCACTCACTTGGCTTACCGTGAGCCCGCCGCGGAACAGGGGCAAAGTAAGCGCGGCCCCGATGTTCCAGTTCGGTTGCAGTGGGAACTCTGCCCCTGACCATTGGTATTGCCCCGCGCCCGTTAAAACCGGCAGATGGTTGCGCTCGAGTGCCAGTAGTTGCTGTTCGGCGGCACGAATTTGCGCTTCCAGGGATTGGATTTCCGGCCTTTGCAACCATGCTTGTTGGACAAGCTCCTCGGCGGACTCGGCTTCGAGGGTAGTATACGGCACGTCGCGGAGGGCGAAGGTGACAGGTTCGCGCATCCCCATGGCGTTGCGTAAGGTTTCGCGGCCGAGGCGAAGATTGTTCTCCGCACGCAGGACGTTGAGCTGATTCGTGGCCACTTGCGCTTGCTCGCGCGTCACATCCAGCCGCGGTGCGAGCCCGACGTCGTAGCGGCCCTTGGCGAGTTCCAGATGTTTCTCGCTCTGGCGAAGTGCTTCCACGGCAACCTCTTGCAGACGCTCAGCCGAAAGGAGTGCAAAGTACGCCTGTTTGACGTTGAAGATCACCGTTTCCTTCTGGCTGTCGAGGTCGGCCATTGATGCCTCGACTTGCGCTTGTGCCGCTTGGAGGTTGTGAAACGTTTGGCCAAAGTCGAACAAGAGCTGGCTGAAACTTACGCCCGTGTTGAAGAAGTTGAACGTCTGCGTTGCTGTACCCAAGGTCGTACCGGTTCGCGCGGCCACACTCGTGCTTCGGCGGTTTGCTGCATAAGTGGCATCGATTTGCGGCAGATAGGCCGACGCCACCTGGCGCGTGCGTTCCTCGGCCGCGCGTACCCGTGCAACCCCCGCGCGCAACGAGGGATGATGCTGCAATGCAAGCTCGATGCATTCTTCCAAGCTCTTCGCCTCCTCGGCAAGCACAGAACGGGCGACCATGATGCAGCAGATCAGGACGATGCTCGAGGCTTTCATGACTAACCGTGCGACCGTTCGCGGTCGCTCGCAGCTGGAGGTGCGAGCACGCCGTGGAGAAACAAATCCGTGATAACTTCGGCAGACCGTTCCGCGCTATCGCCTGGGGTGCGATAGCGATGGACCCCGCGCAACATACCGAGGAGGGCCTCGGCTGCCAGCCGAACATCGATGTTGCGCATCCGCCCTCGCGCGATGCCCTCTTCCAATGCGGCCATGAGCAGCCGTGCAAACTGCCGGCGGCGCAAGAGCCAGGAGCGAGTGTCTGGCGTGTTGTGCCGCTCCTCGCTGCGGTGCAGGAGAAGAAAAAACAGGTCTCGCCCCCAGAAGAAGGCGAGCAGCGCCTTCACCAGAGCTCGCAAGCGTTCCACGGGGTCGTGCTCGGTGCGAGCTACGGACTCGAGTTCGGCTTGCAACTGATCGATGCCATGGAACAACGCAGCCAGGTACAATTTCTCTTTGTTGGGGAAGTGGCGATACACAGTGCCCTTCGCCACTTTGGCCTGCATGGCGATGTCCTCCACATGCACTTCGTGGAAAGGCTGGCTGGCGAAGATGGAAATTGCGGCCTCGAGGATCCGATCGCGCAGGCCGGGGATTGCAGGGCGGCCCCGCGGACAGGGAGCCGCTGGTTTTCGCTTTCGGGACGAAGCCGTTCGGGTGATTGCCATTTAGTGACTCGTGGGTTCACTAATTAGGCCACGGCTCTCGGAGGGGCAAGACACAAGTTTCTACAGGTGCCTGCGGCGAGGCCTTTCACATGGAAGGCGTGCAAGTTCGGAGGGCTGCTGCTGCGGCCGAGTTAGGGTCGAGCAAGCACGCCGCGTTGGGCACGAACGAAACTAGCGGCGCGACATTCGCCGCTGCGCTGCAACACGAGCAAGCGCAGGGTGGTGCGGCGGCGCTTAAAAGCGCGCCCACCACGAGGGCTTTTCTTCAGCAGGCGGCTCCACGATCACGTTGCGTGCTTGCAGGAGAGTACCCTCTACGCGACGGAGTTCGGCGAGGTCGGTGTTGTAACGAACGAGGGCCTCCGCCTCGGCAAATTGCGCACGCGTGAGTTGTTCAGTGTAGTCGAGCAGGTCTTTGGTGGTAGCCAAGCCAACGTCGTAGCGTGCCTTTTGGTTCCGGACATTTTCTTCCGCAGCCAAGCGAGCCACCCGCGTAGCCTCGATCGCTTTGAGATCGCTTTCGAGATTGGCAATTGCCGTCTTGACCTCCAACGTGACGGCCTCTTGCAGTTGCTGCAGATTCAGGTGCGACTGTTGAAACTGAATGTTCGATTGTGCGTATGCTGCCTTGGACTGGGCATTCGCTAGTGGGACTTCGATGGTCGCGCCGATGGCGTAGTTGTAAAAACGGCCGTCCGGTAAGAGCGCCAAGGCGTCGCCGTAACCTCCCACGTACGAAGGGTTGACGCGCACGGGTTGCGGCGGGTCTCCGAACAACACGCGCTGCTCCCGTCCGGAAAGTCCGTTCACGCCGATCCCTGCGACCAAGTTCAACTGTGGCAGGAGTTGGTTTTCCGCCACCTTGCGTTGCAGGCTTTTGGCGCGCACGTCTGTGCGGGCGGCGGCGAGCTCCGGGCGTTGCTCCAAGGCGCGCTCCAAGCTGGCTTTGAGGTCGGTCGCGTACGGCTCCACTGTAGGTCGATCTTCGGGGTCAAGGTTCAGAAGCGCCGTAGCCTCCTCGGTCTTAGCGTTGATGAGCGCGCGCAATTGATCGCGCGCTACGACGACCGCATTGCGAGCACGAATCAGCGCAGCTTCGCGGCTCGCAACGTTGGCTTGTGCCTCGAGAACGGCTGTTTGCGGGAGCGCGCCGACGCGAAATTTACCCTCATTTTGCCGCAGAATTTCCCGTGCGAGTTCGAGCCCTTGCTCCTGCACGCGAACATTTTCCTTCGCCAGCACCAAGCCCCAGTAGGCCCGTTCCACCTGCGCGACCAGATTGGTAATGGACGCGACGTACTGGTGGTAAGCTGCTTGTTGTGTAGCCGTGGCGATGTCCACGAGCAGCAGCGAGTAGCGCCACCCGAAGTTTTGCAGGAGCGGCTGCACAAGATTGACGCTCAACGAGGTCGTGTACAGGGGAACGAGGGGATTAGCCAGAGAGGGGTTGGTCAGCCTTCGGTTGTTGCTGAACTGCACGGAAATCTGGCCGCCCGTGAGCAGGGTTTTGCGGATTCCCGCGTTCAATGTGAAATTTTGGTTGAAGAGCACTGGGGAGCCGCCAGCAAAGAGAAATGTTGTGGCCGGCTGGGTGGCGCGGTCGCGCGTGAGTGTGGCGAAAAAGCGCGGGTCGAAAGCCGCCCGGGCGCGCCGAACTTCAGCGGCTGCCGCAATGGGATTGAGCCGCTGAACTCGCAGGCCGGTGTTGTTCTCCAAAGCCAGAGCAATGCATTGTGACAGTGTGGCGGGTTGCATCTTGGCTTCCAACAGTAAGCCGTAATGAGACAGGTCGGTTTCCGCCGCGCGTGCGTCTCCCGGAAGTTCGGCGCTCCACTGGTCTCGCAGCACTTCGCCGACCCCAGGAATTTGTTCCAGCACCTCCAGGGCATGGAGTGTCGGTGGGGAGACGTCTCGCAGGTCGACGGGCTCCGCAGCCGAAAGCGACCCGGCCATGCTCAGGCCAAATACCAGCCCGAAAAGTGTCCATGCTGTCCGCCTCATGTCCTTCCCCTCCTTCCGACAACCGCGTGGCCGGCATTTACGCTTTTGCACGCCCGTTTGCCAACCCAATCAGGCGATTTCCGCGCGCGCGGAACCAGGCGCGCATCGGCTGCAAAAGGCGCACTTTTCCAAGGTCGTCGAACAGCGAATAAGCAACTGGCGTGAGAAGCAGGGTGAGGAGCAAGCACAGCGCCTGACCACCGATGATCACTTTGGCCATCGACGCGCGGGTACTGGAGCCAGGTCCCTGACCCAGCGCGATCGGAATCATGCCTGCAATGAGCATCAGTGTGGTCATCAGGATAGGCCGGAGTCGCACATGGTTGGCTTCGAGAATGGCGGCATCCCGTTCCATTCCCTGGGCGCGCAGGGTGTTGGTGTAATCGATTTGCAAGATGCCGTTCTTCTTCACGATGCCAAACAACATGAACAGCCCGAGAACGCTGTAGATGTTGAGCGTTTCGCCCAGCAGCCAAAGCGAAAACAGCGCAAACGGCACGGAGAGCGGCAGCGCCAGCAAGATCGTGATCGGATGCAGCAGGCTTTCGAATTGTGCTGCCAAGATCATGTACATGAACAGCAAACTCAAAACGAAAGCAACCGCGAAATTCGACCCCGTCTCGCCGAGTGCTTTGGCACGGCCTCCGAATTCCGCCTTGTACGTCGGCGGGAGGTCGAGGCCAGCCAAGATTTTTTCGATGTGGGCGATCGCGTCGGACAAAGCCAGATTCTCGAGATTGGCCACAACCGTGACCTTCCGCTGCCGGCGAAAGTGGTCGATTTGTGCCGGGCCGAGTTCTTCTCGGAGAGTAGCTACGTTGGCCAGTTTCACGAGCGAGCCATTTGGGGCCGCGATGGTCAAGTCTCCGAGCGTTTGCGCATCCACCCGATCCGGATGCCGGGCGCGAAGCCAGACGTCGTACTGTTCTTGATCTTCCTTGTACTTCGTCACCGGCTCGCCCGCGACGTAGGTGCGCAGCGAGGTGGCGATGTCCTCGACGCGCAGGCCGAGATCGGCTGCCTTTTGGCGGTGGATGTGCACCCGGAGCTCGGGCTGCCGCACGGACAGCGTCGTGTCCACGTCCACAATCCCTGGCACTTTGCGCATGCCTTCCATGAGTCGCCGTGAGTACTCCTCGAGCTTAGCCAGGCTCGGCCCAGTGAGATCCAATTCGATTTCAGTGTACCGCTGGCCGCCACCCATAAAGAGGTTGATGTTTTGCACACTGGCGCGGAGGTCGGGGAAGCTTGCAAGAATTTCTCGTGCGCGTTGCATGAGCTCGAACTGCGACACGCTGCGGTGCCGCAAATCGCTGAGCTGCACATAGATGGAACCTTCCGTGACCGGCCCCTCGCCAGCACGCAACGTGCCGCTGGCATCGCCAATCGTGGTCAGCAAGTGTTCGACATGGGGAAGCTCCCGGAGCTTCGCCTCGAGCGCACGCATGGTTTCGTCGGTGCGCGCCAAGCTGTAGCCTTCGGGAGTTTGCACGATCACCTCGAACTCGCTCTGATCATCTTGCGGCAAAAAGTCTTTGCCCACCATGCGGAAGAGCGGAATCGTCGTGGCAACGGTGAGCACCGAGGCTAACACGATCACCCATCGGTGCTGGAGTGACCAACGAAGCAGCGCCCCATAACCGCGGTCGATAACCGCATAGAAGCCGCGCTGCCGGCTTCGCATGCCTTTGTGCGGGTTGATCTTGAGAAAGCGGGCGCACAGCATCGGCGTGAGCGTGAACGACACCAGCAGCGACACCATGATCGCGCAGGCCACCGTGACGCCGTAGCTGTTAAAAAATCGGCCCACGCGGCCTTCCATGAACGCCACGGGTAAGAAGATGACCACGAGCGACAGCGTGGTTGCCATCACCGCCAAGCTGATCTCTCTCGTGGCAGCGGCTGCGGCGGTGCGAGGCGACAAGCCTTTCTCTTCCGCGTAGCGGAAAATGTTTTCGAGGACGACCACCGCGTCGTCGATCACGATGCCCGTGGCCAAGACGAGCCCGAGCATCGTGATGTTGTTGATCGTGAAGCCGAGCCACCGCATGAGCGTGAAGGTGGCGATGATGGAAGTGGGAATGGCGACGGCAGCAATGAGCGTGGCTCGCCAATTGGCAATGAACAGGAGCACCGTCAGGCTGACGAGAATTGCGGCCAACACGAGGTGAAATTGCACTTCCTCGATCGAGCGCTCGATAAATCGCGAGTGGTCTTGGACTACTTGCGTTTTGACATCCGCCGGCAGCACTGGTCGGAGCTCTTCGAGCCGCTTCTTGACGCGTTTGATGACGTCGACTGTGTTTTGCCCGTTTTGTTTGCGAATGAGGAGGCTTACTGCCGGGTTGCCGTCAAGCCGAGCCAGCGTGCGGGGTTCGACAAAACCGTCGGTCACCGTGGCGACGTCGCCGAGCGTGATGGGTCGGCCCTGCACGGTGCCGATAATCAACTGGCGAAAATCCTCCACACGCTCCACCCGCCCCATCGTTCGGAGCGTAAGTTCTTTGCTGCCTTGATCGACGTGCCCGCTCGGGAGCTCGACATTTTGTGCGCGCAGGGCAGAGCGCACCTGGCCGATGGAAAGTCCGTACGCTGCGAGTCGTTGGGTGTCGACGTCGATGTTGATCGCACGCTCGAGACCGCCCACCAGCGTAACCGAGCCCACTCCGGGCAAGGTTTCCAAGTCTTCCTTGATCAACTTTCGTGCGATCTCCGTGACCTCGCGCAGGCTGCGCTGGCCGGCCACCGCCAAAGAGAGGATCGGCGAAGCCTCGACGTCGAACTTCATCACCACCGGCGGGTCTGTCCCAGCCGGGAGTTTCGAGGTAATTGCCGCGACTTTGTCGCGCACATCCTGCACAGCCGCTTCGCGGTTGCGCTCGAGGTGGAAGATCACCACCACGTGCGACAAGCCTTCTTTGGTCGTGGAACGGAGCTCTTCGATGCCTTCGATGGTGTTGACGGCTTCTTCGATGACCTTGGTGACGCTCGACTCCATCTCCTCCACGCTTGCGCCCTTGAGCGTGGTGTTGACGACGACAATGGGGAAGTCGATGTTGGGGAACAGGTCGACGGAGAGGTGCCGATAAGAAAACAAACCGAGGACCACGAGGAACGCGATTCCCATCGTGGCCGCCACCGGGCGGCGGATGCAAATCTCAACCAGCTTCATCGCCCACCTTCTCCTCCGGCAATCGACTCGCCTTCGGTGTGATCGATTTCCACGACCACCCCGGAGTCGAGCTTGCTCAAGCCGGACACAGCGACGGTCTCTCCAGCTTGAATGCCGCGGGTGACCTCGAGCAAACCTTCCGGCAGGCGACGACCAAGCTCCACTTCACGTGCTTGCGCTCGGTTGTTCTCGATGACGAACACACGCTGCACTCCAGCGAAGGAGATGACCGCTTCTTGCGGGATGCACACTGCCTGGTCGTCGCTCTTTGTCACGATGGCCGCATTGGCAAAAAATCCGGGCTTGAGTCGCCGCTCAGGATTGGCAACCGAAGCTTCCACGGTGATCGAGCGGTTTTGGGGGTTCGACGCGGGGCTGATCCGCTCCAGGGTTCCGAAAAACACCTCGTTCGGGTAGGCGTCGACTCGAACCTCCACCGCTTGCGACGCGGCGAGCTCGGGCGCGAAACGTTCCGGAACATCGCCGCGCAGCTTGAGCGGATGTTCTACGACCAGGGTGAACAGCGGTGTGCCGGGACGCACGTACTCGCCGGCCGAAACGAACCGACGCGCGACGGCCGCTTCTAAGGGCGAAGTGACCCGCGCATGCTCCACCGTGACCTTGAGCAAGTCCCGTTGCGCTTCTGCCACTTGTACGGCCGTGGCCCGGGCTTCGTATTCCTGAGGCGAAATCACTCGCTCGGCGACGAGTTGCCGGGCCCGCTGCTCATCGGCTCGGGCCTTGGCCAGGTTGGCCTCGGCCTCGCGCAGCCGCGCGCGCCAAGCATCATCGTCGATCTCTAGGAGAACAGCTCCTTGGGCAACGGTGTCCCCCAGGTCAGCCCCGATCCGGCGCACCTGGCCCTCGACTTGACTCGCGATGGTGACCTCTTCACGGCCATATAACGTGCCGACAAAGTTCACCGTGCGCTGCACTGGCCGCACGACCGCGCGGGCCACCCGCACAACAACCCCTTGGGGTGGGGCATCACCGCGCGTGGCGGCCGCACTCTCTGCACCCCCGGCGCGACCGCAGCCAGCGCACACGAGGGCGATCAGCAAGGGAAACCAGCGAAGGAAAGGTTGCATACGTACTCCTCAACGCCGTACGCCGGCAACGCGGCGCGATGTCGTGTTCGCCCGCACGGAGTCGGGCCCGAGAAGCCCCGAAAGGAACAGACGCGTGATGGTTTGGGCCACTTCTTGCGGCCGATCCCCGGGCTGCCGGTACATGCAGGCGCCACGGATCATCCCCAGCAACGCTTCTGTGGCGAGGCGGGAGTCGACCCGTGGAATCTCTCCCCTGCCGGCAGCTTCATCGATGCGCCGCCCCAGCATTGCCACGATTTCATCGCGGCGTTGCCGCCATTCAGCGCGCTCTTTGGCTTTCAGTTTAGGCTCTAAACGATGCATGAGGACGAAGAAATCGCGCTTGTCCCAGAAATATCCGATCAGCGTCGTCACCAGCCGCTCGATCGTCGGAACCAGCGGCGAGGGTTGTGCGAGCACATTCGTGACCGAAGTGTGCAGCTCCCGAAGCCCATCCCCGATGGCGGCGAGATACAGCTCCTCCTTGGAACGAAAATACCGATACAACGTGCCCTTGCCGACACCGATCCGCGCGGCAATGTCATCGGTGAGAACCTCGTGGAATTCGTGCCGCGAGAATACCTCGGCGGCGCCGCGCACAATGGCCTCCCGAATGTGTTCGCTTTTCTTCCGTCCTGCCATGATCCCAATTTCGAAACGGACTAGTCCGTTTCACAATACCAAGGGCCGAACTTCTGTCAATGCTGCACCGCGACAAGAATTCCGTGCGCCGCGGCTGAGCCGAACCCTCCGATGGCAGCGCGTGGGGTAGCTTGGGCTTATGGGGCGCGCATCATAGCAGGAGGGTTGCGAAGTAGGGTGCTATACGGCCAACGGGCTGAGGCACGGGTGAGTGGAAGCGGGAATGCGCTTTGCGTGCCGCCACGGCGGCAGGAGCGGTTAGCTTTTGCGGTGTTTAGCGAGATGCGAACGGCACTTGGTCGAAGCCGTGTACGTTACTCATGTGCGCCCGCACGCACCTCGACTCATCCACAAAAAACTCCGGGAAGGCCTGCACGAACTCCTCCATCGCCACCCGCGCTTCCAAACGCGCGAGCGAGGCGCCTAAGCAAAAGTGCACGCCGTAGCCAAAGCTCAAGTGGAGCGGGATCTGCCGGTCGATATCGAAGGTATCGGGGTCAGAGAATGCGCGCGGATCGCGCGTGGCGGCTCCGTTGACTAAGAGAATGCGTGCGCCGGCCGGAACGGTTTCGCCGTACCACTCCGCATCCTTAGTGACGGTTCGGGCTTGGTATTGGGAGGGCGGCCAGTAGCGCAGTACTTCTTCCATCGCTTGCGGAATCCGTAAAGGATCCTGCACGAGTTTGCGCCATTGGTCCGGGTGCCGGTGGAACAACACGATGGCGTTACCCAACAATCTGGTCACCGTTTCGTTGCCTGCGGCCCCGAGAAGGGCGCAGAAGCCGGCAATCTCGCCATCGCTCAATTTGGTGCGTGTGCCATTGTCGTGCTCGATTTCTGCAGAAAACAGCGCGCAAATCAGGCCGTCGTTCGGTTGTCGGCGCAACCGCTCGAGGAGCTGGAACCAGTAGCGCACCAAGTTCATGCTGGCTTCGATTGCCCGTGAGGGGATTTCTGGGCTGTCCGGGTCGCGCTCGAGAGCGCGATCCATCCACTCGCGCAACTGGACACGGTCCTCGACGGGGACTCCGAGCAACGTGAAAATCACTTCGCGCGGAAGCGGTGCAGCGAAGTCCGCCACGAAGTCGCCGCCGCCATCCCTTCGAAGCCGAGCAATCAGCCCTTGGGCAAGCTCGCGAATGAAGGGTTCGAGCGCTGCGATCCGGCGTGGCGTGAAGGCTGCACTGACGAGGCGCCGCAGCCGATCGTGCTGCGGGGGATCCATGAAGATCATCATCGGCGTGACTTCGAACAGCGTCGTGTCGATCCGCTCGAGAGTCACCCCTTCGCGTGAACTATAGGCGCGCCAATCTTGCAGGGCACTCCAAACGTCGTGAAAACGAGTGAGTGCGTAAAACTCGAGTTTAGGATTGTAGTACAGCGGCGCGTGCTCTCGTAACCACGCGTACACGGGGTACGGGTCTTCGTGGAACTCATACGAGAAGGGATTGAGTTCCATGCTGGCCCGGTCCTCTATCAGGGTTGCACCGGGAAAAAAAGAGCCTTCGTTTGCTGCTTGCGCGGAGCTTATCCCTTGCCGCTGACCAGCTACCTGGTCGCCGTGGTCAGCATCTTTGTTCTGGAGCAAACTCATTGGCAATGCAGCCGGCGGCAAGCCCTACGTCCATCGGAACAACTGATGGGATCATTGATTTGTTTGCGGGGGCACACTCAGTTCGAAGTTGGAGGAGGTCAGCCATGTCCGATAGCAGCGCGGCAAGCGAAGGTTCGGTTCGTCTTTTCTTTGCGCGTTGGCGAGCGCAAATGTCGGCAACCGTGAGGAGCAAACGGGCACTGGTGCACTGCCTGGGTGTCGCATCGGTCCTCGCTGTCACCTGGCTCCCCAGCCTCGCGCTTCCCGTGGTCACGGTACAAGTGGGCAGAGCGTCCGGGTATCCCGCATGGACCGTGGACTTACCAACTTCCGTTTAATTGTGCGGCGGGGGACAGCGGTTACGTATGAAGTTAGACCTTCTTCCCTCGTCGTGTTAGGCGCTGTGTCTTTGAAACCCTCTCGAGGGCTGGGGGAAACAAAGAAGGAGTCGGTACTGAACCCACTCGTCAGGACCGGGGGCAATCAGCGGACGACTCGCCGTAGCCAGTGGCGACGCCGCGTTAGGTCCCGCTTGGCGGCATGGATGGCGTGGGCATTGACAGTTTTGAGCGTTCACCCGGCCCAAAGTTTGGCTGGCGAGGCGTGCGGTTATGTGGCCGTTCGCGGGACGATCACGGCGACCGATCTCCCCCAGGGCCGTTTCCGCTACCGGATGCCCGTCGTGGATGGTTGATTGAGAGCATAGCGGTTGCTGGAGACAGCAACCTCCTCTTTGCTGCCATCGGACCCTGCGTGGTGTTGGCGGCAGCGTTGGGAAGAGCCGGGGAGACAACGGACTCGAGCCTCGACCAAGTTGCCCCAGTGGTCCATACTCGGCGGGGAAAAGTCGTGGATTCGTTGCGGTCGGACTTTCGGGTGTGGGCGTATTCCCCGGCCAGAAATCTGCTTGCGCTCGAACCCGAGTTCGGTGTGAGTCTGTACGACCTAGCTTCGGGTAGGTTCGTTCCGGGAGTCTACCTCGAGGGAACGCCAACCATGTTATCGTTCTCGGAGGGTGGCAACGTTCTTTACGTGGTGCACTGGCGTTTTGTTCGTATTGACGACTTCCTGACCGTGAAGTCGAAGTTGAGCGCAGTTGACGTTGCATTGCGCGCGGTAACGGCTTCACTGGAGCTGCCTGGGCCTGGCTTCGCATGGTCCTTCGCAAAACCAGTTCGCAGCCAACGTGCGCTCCTTCACTTCCGTTTTTCGCGTCGGAATCGAACTTCTTCGTTTCGGTCTCACCGACTTCAGGGTAGTAGACGAGTTGCGCTTGCCACCTTCCGGCGTGGCTTCGCGCCCGTTGGCCTCCGCCCCAAACGGCGCGACGTTGTACTTCCCCATGGTTGCCGACGGTGAGTGCCGCGTAGCCGCCCTGGCAGTGGGCGAAGATCGGATCGTAGCGACGGCCCCCTGCATCGGTCTGATGGGCACGATCGCGGTCGAGCCTGAAGGCACGTGGGTGGTCGCCGCTAGCTATGCCGACCAATTGGGAACTCACTTGTTAACGGTGTGGGATGCTGAACTGACCACACAAATTGCATTGCGCCAGGTGCGAGGCGGGCTGTTCGTGCTTGTTCCAGGAGCGTGCCTGGATGTGGACCCATGCCCTGCCGATTGTAATGGCGACGGGGTCGTCTCCGTGAATGAAGTTGTTCGTGCGGTCAGAAGTGCTCTAGCCGGCACCGAGCCGCTCGACTGCTTCGCTGCCGATAGCACCGGCGACGACCGCGTCACCGTAGACGAGCGGGTGGCGGCAGTCGAGGACCTGCTGCAGGGATGCAACTAGGGCGGGCGCCCCCCCGCCGCACGACTGGCCACGGCAATCGGGGCGAGAGCGCGCGAGTGGTGTTTGCGAACGCCCAGGTTAGCGGAGGATTTCGCGGGCAATCGTTAGTATTTGCATTTCCGTCGTGCCACCGCCGAGCTCGATGAGCTTGGCGTCGCGTGCCAGCCGCTCCACAGTGTAGTCCTCGATGTACCCGTAGCCCCCAAGGATGTGGATTGCCTCGAAGGCAACGAAGGTCCCGACTTCAGCGCAGTACAGCTTGCCGGCGCAAATTTCCGCCAGCGACTCCGCCAGCGGTCGATCACTGTAGTAGTCCGCGTAGACGAAGCGGCGCGCATTGCTCAGGGCAACGTACATGCGGGCCAAACGCTGTTGCACGAGCTGAAAGTTGGCGATCGGCTGCCCGAACTGGTGGCGCTGTTTGGCATAGTCGCGAGCGATCTCGAAACAGCGCTCAGCAATACCGTAGGAGAGCGCTGCGAGCCCGAGCCGTTCTTGGGCAAGGCTGGACTTCACATGATCGCGCTGGCGCACTCCCCCGCCGAGCAGATGGGTTGCAGGAATCCTAACCTCGTCGAGGAACACCTCGCCGGTCGGCGATCCGTGCATCCCCATTTTTCGCATGGGCGCTCCGGTGGCTAGCCCGGGAGTACCCCGTTCCACGATGAAGGGCTGGATCGAGCCGTCCAGTGGTCCGCCTTGTACGCGGGCGTAGACCAAGAACAAGTCGGCGTAGGGGGCGTTGGTGATGAATGTCTTGCTGCCGGTGAGCACGTACGTGTCGCCATCGAAGCGAGCACGGGTGCGCATGCCGCCGAGGGCGTCACTCCCGGCCTGGGGTTCGGTCAGGCACCAGCAGCCGATCCGCTCACAGCGCAACACCGGTAAAGCAAATCGCTCTACTTGCTCCGGAGTTCCGCGTGCGGCCACATTTGCTCCAAAAAGGCCCACACTCGCGCCATAGCTCAGAGCAAATGAGGGGCTCACGCGGGCCATTTCTACCGAAAAGGTGATGCGCGCGAATTTGAGCACTCGCTCATCGAGCCCGAAATCATTGAGAGGACTGTGCTCCGTGGCGGTCGACTCCGCTCGCCGAGACAGGAAGGCATCCAGCCCGAGCTCGCGGTGCATCCTTCGCATGAACGGATAGGGCAACTCCTCCCCACGCTCCATCGGGGGTACGAGCGGTTCGAGATGTTGTAGAAAGTAGTCGCGGAAAGTATCGCGAATCATCCTTTCCGTGGTGCCAATGTTCCAGTCCATACGGTGCCCTCCGTGCACAATGCTCCGCGACAGTACCGGCGGAAAGGTTTGCGGCAAGAGGGGCGAGGGCAACGCTACCCGATTAGGAGTTCCCTTGCGCTGCCAGGACGCGCGGAATCACTTCAGCCGTGAACTGCCGAATCGTTTCGGATTCGAACGGAGGGAGGAAACTCACGATTACTTCGTTACAGCCGGCGCGCACAAACGGTAGGATTTGTTCGGCAATGTCCGCGGGGGAGCCCGCTAGAAGGTGGCGTGCCGTTCCGGCGTCCACCTGCGGCAGCATGCGCGCCCCGGTTCTTATCGCGGGACCCACGAGAGGCATGTTCGAGATGGTCACCAAGGCGAACATTTTCGAGAAACGCGTGGGGCAGTTGTGTCGTCCGATCCGTTGACATTCCTGACGGATGAGCTCCACGCGCTCGGCAAAACCTTGTGCATCGGTTTGCACAGGTGCGTTCCAGCCATCGGCGTAGCGAGCCACGAGCGGTACGATCCATTTTTTCCCTTGCCCGCCAACGATGATGGGGACGCGAGGAGACTGCACGCCGCGCGGAGCAAACGGTGCACGGTAGAGGGCGTAGTACTTTCCGCGAAAGGTGGGATGCTCTTCGCCCCAAAGCAGGTTGAGAACCTTGAGTGCCTCTTCCAAGCGCTCCGCTCGTTCCCGGTCGGAACCGAAGTGAAAACCGTACGCAAAGTGCTCCTGGCGGTACCAGCCGGCGCCGATGCCGAGGTCCAGACGGCCACGAGAAATTTCGTCGACCGTGGCGGCCATTTTCGCCAGCAAAGCAGGGTTGCGGTAGGTGTTGCCGGTAACCAGTACGCCGATGCGCACGCGCTCGGTCTGGGCAGCGAGTGCCGCCAGCAGCGTCCAGGCTTCGTACTGGTTGCGATCCGTGTCGCCGAATACCGGCATGAAGTGATCATTGAGCCACAAACTGTGCCACCCGAGTCGTTCCGCTTCACGCCAGGCACGCAAAATGTCCTCGTAGCGAGCACCATCCGTGGGCGTCATCAAACCGAAGCGGACCGATGGTTCGGGCTTTGGCACGGCCGGCGGTGCAGGTTTCCGGTCTGCGCAGCTCAGCACAGCAAGGGTACCGATTACGAGCAGCGCAACCCGTGTGCCCCGGAGACTTCCCTCGAGCATGCCACGCCCTCCTTTACCATTGCGATTGGCGTCGGGTGACATGCAACCGGACTGGGTCCGGCGCGTCAAGCGCTTCGTCTTGGAAGTCCACGCGCCCCCGAGGCAACGTCCGTCCCCACTACGACTGTGACTTTTGCGGTCGCGCAGCGCGGGCCTTTTGTTGCGCCCGTAAGCGGCGGCGAACCGAAGGGGCGAGGACCACACGATGCTGCCGGCCGACGACGCGGTGCTGGTTCGCCAGGCGTGCCAACCCCGTGGAACCAAAGCGCTCGCCTTTGAGCTGCAAGCGGCGAAGGCGGGCGCGAACGACATCGGCCTCGAGGCCGAGGACCGCGCAAATGTTTTCAAAGGAGAAGATCCACGAGCGATCGGTGAGGGCCATCCACTTTTCAGCCTCTCGCACGAGCCTTTGCGCGCGACGGTTGCGGGTGCCCGCGTGCTTAAGCACCGTGTACACCGCGTCCTCGAGGATTGCCAACATCAGCCGCTGCTCCGGCGATAAGATTCGCTCGGAGATGGGAGCGAAGTACTGCGACGGCAACAGGATCTCTTGCGTGATGAAACCTGCGGAAAGCCGTTCCGAAGCAGCGCGAGCTTCCGAACCCTCACGGACCCCATCCTCTTCCCAGCCCTGCACAGAGTTCAGCACTATGTTCGTCATGCGAAGAGCAAAGACGCAAAAACCGAAGATTTTATTTCGGTGCCAGTGCCCAGGGGGCCCGAGAAAAGAAAAGCGGCAGAGGGGGGGCTGCCCTCTGCCGCTTTTTGTCCGGCTTCTCAGGTGGGGATTATTGGAAGTTCAAGAAAATGGTGATCACCTGGCCCAGACGCGA
Source organism: Candidatus Binatia bacterium (assembly GCA_026415395.1). Classification (NCBI taxonomy): domain Bacteria; phylum Candidatus Binatota; class Binatia (SeqCode); species Binatia bacterium. The sequence goes on from JAOAHD010000007.1 coordinate 298,807, forward strand.
CAACTCTACGCCCACTGGCTGCAGACCGAGGAGCGACGGTAGCGGCAGGGAGCCGAGACCACCGGCGAGGGAAGGCAGGAACTGTTGCACCAATTGTGGAATGATCGATTGCAGGTCGTTCTCGCTCACGCCGATGGCATTCTGCAGCACGACCGTAGTCACGTCGCTCGGGTTGATGTTGCTGATGACGAAGCTGATCGAGTTGGTGGCGGCAACGTAGCTCAGTTGCAAGCCGGCTCGAGCGTCGACCGCGCCGCGCAGGTAGAGAGTGGAGAGGTCGCGCGACCAAATCGAGATCAGCAGGTGCGCAAGCTTGAGCTCCGCCAGGTCGCCCGGATTTGGCCCGAGGTTGCCGGTGAGCACCGGCGCAATGGTCGGCTCAATCCGGATGGTCAGTTGTGTGCCGGACGGCAAGTTGGCGAACTCCGGCAGGAAGAGGGCGAGTAAGTCGGAGGTGATATCCACTGCACCCGACCCGAGGTCGATTTGGGAAATGTCGATATTAAGGATCCCTTCCTCGGTGAGCGCCTTGAGCAACTGGTTCATTGCCGAGGTGCCGAGGCTGATGGCCATGTGGTAGGGCAGGTTTTGCACCGGGGTGGTCGTGCCATACGACGGGAAGGCCTCGGGCACGTGCAGCGATGCGGTGAAGTCTGGCGTGTACGCCGGCTTATCGGTGGACATGATGCGGGCATTGACCCCGAAGGTTACTCCTTGAGTGTCTGGCGCCACGAAGTTGAAGGGCGCATCGAGCTGTACGCCGAGGGCTCCGCCGATAGCGCCAGCAATGGATAACTGCGAAAGTGCTGTTTCCATCGCATCTGCGATAACGGAGTCTTGCGGACCAGCACCGTCAGGATCGCGCAAGTAGTTCACCAACTGGTCGCGTGCCGTTTGCTCGAGGTCGACGAACAACGGAGCTAGGAAGTTAACGACATCGCATAGGAACCCACCTTCAATGGTGCCGTTGAAGTTGGAGAACGTGATCGACACGTCACCCTGTTGGTTGACGTCGAGGAAGCTCGGGTCGGGGCTCCCGGGCGCAAGCGTGTAGTTCCCGCGAATCAGCGCCGAGCTCGCAGTTGCTCGCACGGCACAGTCTGGGACCACACCGAAATTGTCCAGCCACAGCCGGATGCGGATGTTGAACAAGGTGAGATCAAGCTGCACGTACCCGCTTTGCGAATCGATGTTGATCGTAAAGCCCGAGATCGACGGTCTGTCACCAGGCGCGCAACCGTTCCCCGGCGGGTTACAAACGTAAACCTTGTCGATTCCTCCTAAGCAACCGAGGAAGCCGCCGTCGACGACGCAGATGTTATCATCCGTCAGCAACATTCCCGGTGGCAACAAGGTGGCCAGGTCGAGTGGAATCATGCTTTGGATGACCGGCTCGAGTTTGTCGAAACCGGAATCGTTAATGCGCAGGCCGAGTGCGTTGATGGAGAACGCGCCGTCGGCCACCGATTGCCCGCGAATGATTACACGACGAGCCACCACGCGGAAACCAGTGGCTGGCACCGTGAGTTCAGCGAGCACGGGATTGAAGATGGCACCAGCACTGAGTGGCAGGTTGTAACTAAACGTCGTGCACGGTCCCGTGCAAACCGTATTCCCGTTAATCTTCACGACTTGCCCAGCGACCGGATTCACAACATGGCCTGTAACCGTCGAGGAGCTCGCAGTGGTGAAGACGCCGTGCGCAGGTGAATCGAGGTAAATTTCGGGTGGTGGCGTTGGCGTGAACGTAGCGGTGGGTGTCCGTGTATTGGTCGGTGTCGGGGTCACCGTCGGTGTGTTGGTTACTGTCGGAGTGTTGGTCGGCGTCGGTGTGTTCGTCGGCGTGTGGGTACGGGTGGGCGTCCAGGTCCATGTCGGCGATGCCGTCCTCGTGGGCGTGTGCGTTACCGTCGGTGTATAAGTAGGCGTAGCGGTTCGGGTTGGTGTAAAGGTCTTGGTGATGGTCGGTGTACGCGTGGGCGTCTCTGTCACCGTTGGTGTAGGCGTTTCCGTGGGCGCACCTGTCTCAGTCGGGGTAGGGGTTCCCGTTGCGGTACGTGTGGGTGTCGGTGTCGGAGGTTCAATTTGGCAGCCCTGATCGCACCGGTCGCCGTTTGCTCGGTTCCCGTCGTCACAAGTTTCGTGATCCGACTCCACGATGCCGTTCCCGCAAGTGCTCGGTAGGCATTGGATCTTCAGGGCGTCCGGATCGAGGATCGAATTTGTGGTACGGGCAATCACCCGCAGCGTACGCGTACCGGGGCGGATTTTCCCGCTGACTGTAACCTTGAGCGGAACCACCACAGCAACAGGCGCGCCACATAAATTGGGAGAGGTATTCGACGCGCCGGACGTCGTGGGGGTGTTCTTCCGCATTACCGTCAGGCCGAAGCCAGAACTGGCTGCGGTCTCCAGCGCAGCTAGGTTCGCGAGGTCAGTCGGGTCGAGGCTCGTGGGCTTGGGTTTTTTAACTTCGAACGAGGTCAGACCCGAGGGGATGCACTTCCCTGCAAATCGAGGGTCGGCGTTGTTGATGCACAGTTGGACAGGGATAGTGCAGCTATTGTTGTTGAGGTCGGGATCGATGTCGCATCGTGGGTCGCCCTCGTAACAAATATATTTGTTTTTGGGGAAACCAGTGCCGGTAAACTTCGGGGATTGGGGAATGAGCATCGTCGGAACGAGCCATTCTAAGTGGCAGTCGCTGCTCTTCGAACCACCGCCCGGAATGCATTTGTTCGCAAACGGTCCTTGCGTGCAGCTTTGCGCACTCGCTCGGCCGGCCATGCCGAGGCCAACACAAGCAGCCAAAGCAAACGCGGTAGCGATGAGCGACCCGCAGAGCTTCTTCGTCTCTCCCATAAATGCGACCCCCGGAGTTGAGTTTTTGAACCGGGAAAACCTTCGCCTTCTCTCCCTCGCGGCGAAACGTTTACGACAGTTTGGTAACGGATGTCAAGAAATAAGTTGTCTAGTTCGGGTAGGGCCGCAGCCGGGTCTGCACACGCGTTGATTGGCTCTCCGGGTTGGCTAGGGTTGCGCGGCGCGTCCGGCGAGAACGGAGCGCGAGGGAAGAGGCTAGCGAGAACGCGATGGATTCCGGGAATTTGTCTCGACGCTCTTCGAGCAGCGGGTGTTCCGGTCGTCGCGGTATGTGGCTGGCAGTTACCGTGCGGGCAACGGTCAAGCGATGATGCAGGCAGGAAGCGAACAATCCGGAGTTGCGTTGGACCGCAGCCCGACCATGGCGACAAATGAGGCAGCACGGCAGTCGCCGGTACTAGGGTTGGCTCTGGCCGCCCTCGGGGTGGTGTTCGGCGACATTGGGACCTCGCCCTTATATGCCGTTCGCGAGTGCTTCGTCGGTCCACACGCCGTCGCCATCACGCAACAGAATGTCTTGGGGGTGCTGTCCCTCGTGTTCTGGTCGCTCACGGTGGTGATTTCGATCAAGTATCTGATTTTTGTCATGCGGGCCGACAACGAAGGAGAGGGTGGGATCCTCGCTCTGCTCGCGCTCGTGATTCCCAAAGAGGGCACGGCTTCGCTGCCGCGTTCGTTGCTGGTGTTCTGCGGCTTGTTTGGCGCCGCGTTACTTTACGGTGACGGCATCATTACGCCGGCAATTTCGGTACTCTCGGCAGTCGAAGGGCTCAACGTTGCCACGCACGCGTTCGAGCCGTACGTGGTTCCCATTGCTGCGGGGATCCTTTTGGCGCTGTTTGCGGTGCAGCGCCACGGTACAGCGGGCCTCGGCGCGGTGTTCGGACCAACCATGTTGATTTGGTTTGTCGTCATCGGCGTTCTCGGCCTGCGGGCAATTCTCTTGCAGCCGCACGCCGATGTGTGGATTTGGCACGCGCTGAATCCCTGGCATGCAATCGAGTTTTTCGCCCGCAACGGAGTTCATGGATTTCTCGTGCTTGGCTCGGTGGTTTTATGCATCACCGGAGGGGAGGCTCTCTATGCCGACATGGGCCACTTTGGTCGGCGGCCGATTCGTTTGGGATGGTACGTACTCGTGTTTCCAGCGCTGTTGCTCAACTACTTTGGCCAGGGAGCCCTGTTGCTTGCAAAAGGCAGCGCGGTCAGCCACCCGTTTTTCGAACTGGCACCTCCGTGGCTGTTGTATCCTCTGGTTGGCTTGGCCACGGCAGCCACGATTATTGCCTCGCAAGCGCTCATCTCGGGGGCGTTTTCGTTAACGCACCAAGCTTCGCAGCTGGGTTACCTACCCCGCTTCAACATTATTCACACTTCGGAGGAGCAAGCGGGACAGATCTACATTCCGCAAGTCAACGTTGCCTTGGGTGCACTTTGTCTGTTGCTCGTTTTGGGCTTTCAGTCGTCAAGCGCACTCGCAGGGGCGTACGGCCTGGCAGTGACCGGAACGATGACTGCCACCACCCTGTTGTTTTACGCGGTGACGCGCGAGCTTTGGTCCTGGAGGTTGGCTTCCGCGCTCGCAGCGGCAGCCTTGTTCCTGTTGTTCGATCTTTCGTTCTTACTGGCGAACTTGGCCAAGCTACCACACGGAGGTTGGTTCGCTCTGGCTGTGGGTGTGGTGGTATTCACCGTGCTGACCACTTGGAAGCGCGGCAGGGCCGAAGTCGCCGCTCTGCTCGAGCGCGCAAGCTTGAGTGAAGAGGCATTTTTGGCCGACGTGCAAAATCAGCGGCTGGTTCGTGTTGACGGTACCGCGGTAGTGATGACCTCTACCCCCCGAGGGATTCCGGCAGTTTTGCTGCACTATGTGAAACACACGAGGACCCTGCACAAGCGCGTGGTGTTGCTCTCGATCTTGACGGAAAAACGGCCGGAGGTGCCGGACAAGGAAAAAGTCGAGGTTAAGGAACTTGGCCAGGGATTCTACCGGATCATTGCTCACTTCGGGTTTATGGAGATGCCCCGGATCCGACATGTGCTCCGCCTTTGTCAGGCCAAAGGGTTGGCCTTCGACTTGATGACGACGACGTTTTTCTTAGGCCGCGAAACCTTACTCCCTACAGGACGCGCCCGTATGGCTAAGTGGCGTAAGCGCCTTTACATCTTGTTGGCCCGCAATGCTCCTTCTGCGGCGGCCTTTTTCGAGATTCCAGTCAATCGCGTCGTGGAACTCGGGGCGCAACTGGAGTTGTAGAGGATTCACCTCCAGTTGGAGAGGATTCAGCGCCCCTCCTTGGAGGGAAACAGGCAAGGCCCGGCGCGAGCCTGATCGAGTTGCGAAGGCGCGCTAACGATAAGCCACGGCCTGCACTGCTGGAGCAATCGTTTGTCTCAGCCTGTAGGTCCCAAACCGCAGCTCACTGAGGGTCAACGCTGGGTGGCACTGGCGGCTCTGGGTGGGTTTGACAGGTTCCACTTGACCATCGTCCAGACATCGCGGGGATTCTCTCCGAGTTTTCGGATCACGGACGGTTCGAACCCCGAGTGCATGAGGCAGTTTTGGCAGCGCGGGTCTTGCCGCGATTCCCAGTAATCCCAGTCAACGCCGCTCCAAAACTCTTTCCAGGTCGGGTAGTAACGCCCGGCAATCAGATAGCAGGGGCCTTTCCAACCTTTCGGCGTTCGCGTTGGGTTGCCCCATGGCGTGCAGGGATAGTCTCGTCGGCCAGCGGCAAACTGCAAGAATAGCGGTGTCGAAGACACCGGGTATTTTTCCGCCAGCGCGAGTACCCGGCGGAATTTTTCGTGGATCTCATCCTTGTAAAGGAAGTGATCGCCGCTGAGCGCGTCGTAGTGGTAGCCCGGCGAAAGCAAAATTCCATCCACACCAAGCTCGGTGAGCAAGGCGCACATGGCCTCGATTTCGTCCATGTCGGTTTCCCGGTAGATTGTGGTGTTTGTACACACCGAATAGCCGCGGCGCTTTCCCTCCTTGATCATGGCGATAGCTTTGTCGAACACACCGTTACGGTTGACGACAAAGTCATGGGTGTCGCGCAGCCCGTCGAGATGGACATTGATCGAGAGTCGTTTGTGCGGTTGCGAGCGCTGATAAAAGCGGTCGAGCAAAATGCCGTTGGTACAGAGGTAAATGTGTCGCTTGCGTGCGATGATCCCTTGTACGAGCTCCGGGAGCTCGGGGTAAATAGTTGGTTCGCCGCCGCAAATGGACACCACCGGTGCGCCACATTCGTCCACCGCGCGCAGGCATTCGTCTAAGGGTAAACGGTCCTTCAGGTCACCGTTGTAGCGCTCGGGCGAGCACCCGATGCAAGCTAAGTTGCATGTGTGTAAGGGTTCCAGCATCAGTACAAAAGGATAGCGCTTGTTGCCGCGCCACCAGTTCTTCAACTGCCATTTGATCATGTCGGTGGCAATGTGCAGCGGAAAACGCATTCTAGGAACCTCCTCCTTTAGTTCTGTGGTGCCGAGAGCGGCAGCCAGTCTTTTGTGGACAGCCAGTGCGCAAACAAGCGAGCGAGGGCGTGCTCTGCGCACTGTTTCCAAGCGTAAAGCTCTTGGAGCCCCCGTAAGCCCAGCATCCCGTTGCTCAAGACATGGCTGAGCAGCCTCGCTGGGCGAACTCTGCCAGTTTGCGGATCGACAAGGCCGTCTGTCGAGGGAAGAGGATCGGACAAGGGATCGAGAACGGAGCGAACGATGACAAACGGAAGGCCATGTTGCATGGCTGCTTGGGCTACGGCGGCACTTTCCATGTCGACGGCGATGGCGTCGAAGCGCAAAGCCGAATGCTGCTTGTCTGCGACGGAGGCCAAGGCTTCGTTGACACAAAGCTGTCGGCCTGTGGCGACCTTGAGGCCGCATTGTTGACTCGCTTCCACGAGAGCCGCGACGAGCGGAGGTGGCACGGAGAAGCTTGCCCCACTCAAGGCGGAAACGATCTCGTTGGCAACAACCACATGGCCCGGGCTCAGTACGGCCATGAGCCCGCCGGCACATCCGGTGCTGACCAGCAGGTCGCATGCGAAGGTCTGCAAAAGCCATGGGAGTGCTTTTGCGGTCCGCTCCATTCCGATGCCCGTGCGAACGACGATAACTTCGCCCACCGTGGCCCGGCCGCACCACCAGGTACAATGCTCCTCTCGACCTTTGCGAATCTTCCGCAACGCTGGAAGCACGCACTTACATTCCCAAGGTAATGCGGCCAGTACTGCGATCCGATGCATTGGCTTCCCGATCCTACGCCCTTCCGACAGCCTGAACAACAGCTTCAGCCGCCGCAAAGCCGCTGGCGACCGCACTCTCGATGGTTGCCGGTAAACGCGTTGCCACCCAATCACCCGCCAAGAAGACGTTGGGCAAATGGGTTGCAATGGTCGGGCGACAGCGCTCAAACTCCGGAGTCAGCGAGGGGGTGGCGCGTCGTTCCCGAATGACCGCGGCGTGCCGGAGCCTTAGCGCCCGCAAATGGGGAAAGGCCCGCGCAAGCTCATCCTTGATGGTATCGACCAGTGTGCCGTCGCTGAATTCCACTTCCTCGTAGGCTGCGCTGATGACGACGCTCAAAATGTGCGGCAGGCGCACTGCCGCGTTTGCTGTTTGTTGCCACAAGCTTTCTCGATCGAACACCCACTGGGCACGGGTGCCGAGAAGGCCCACAAACGATGGCAGGCGGGGCGGGCCATCGAACCAAAGATGCAAGGAAACAATTGGCGTGTAGGCTCCGCAAGGCACGTCGATCCCGTGGGGAGCGAGCAGTTTGTGCGCCCCCTCCGGAGGCAGAGCGCACACCACTGCCGACGCCGGCAAGAGTGCACCATTGCGCAGCCGAACGGCCAGGGCTCTACCACGCTCGCAAACTAGCTCTTCCACCACTGCGCCAGTGCGCACCTCGCCGCCTCGGCGCTGGATAAACTTTAGTGCATCGTGCACGTATAGAACGCTAAGCGGCACGCGGGGGAAAACAAATTGGGAATCGCGGCGGGAAGCAAAAAAGGCTCGCACCACGACTTCGGCAAACGGCGCCGCGGCGGCACGCGAGGGCCGCTCGTTCATGGTGGCGACGGCCACTGGGTGCCAGAGGCGCTCGCGTGTGCGCCGCGTTTGCCCGCAAAACTGCAACAGATCCTCGACTGTCAGGTCCTGGAGGAACCGTGGATTTTGTTTGCAGATCGTGAGAATCTTCAGGCCCCCGAGCAGGGCTTGCAGCCTTTCACGGGGCGGTAACAGGGCGAAGCGGGCGATGGCGAAAGCAGCGTGAAGAGGGGCGGGCAGCTCGGCCGCTTCGAGCGTCGCATGCTGCCTGGAGGGGACATGCACATAGGGTACACGTAAGCGCTCCTGGCGCGTCAGCTTTGGCTGTGCACCAATGCGTTGGAGGAAACTGAGTGTGTGATGGTATGCGCCCATCATGGCGTGTTGGCCGTTGTCGATCTCGTCACCGGTCACCGGTTCGCGGAACGACGCCGCTCGGCCCCCGAGGCGTCGTTTAGCTTCGAGCAGCAAGACCTGGTGTCCTCGGTCGCTCAGCTCAACTGCAGATGCAAGACCAGCGAGCCCGCCGCCGATAACGACTACGGGTGCCGAGCATGCGCTTGGGGTTGGTGAGAATCCGTTTGACGACATCGGTTACGCTGGGCGCTGCAATTGGGAGCGTCCCCAAGCAGCCAAGGCGAGGGACACTTTCTCGTAGCGCGGGAGCGTGACACGCTGCCTAAACACGTCGAAATTCTGCGCTTCGATGCGGGCCAGCAGCCGTTGATAAATTAAACGCATGGCTTCCGCGGCTGCCAGCGAGCGCTGGTCTTCAGGGGCGAGGGCGGCACGCGCGCGCAAGTAATACGCCCGCGCGCGGCCGCATTCGAAGGCGAGCAAACTGGCCACACGGGAAGAATAGCGCCCCTGCAAAAGATCGCCCTCGGAGCAGTCAAATTGCACGAGATCGCACCTGGGAATGTAAATGCGTCCTCGCTCGGCGTCCTCGCGCACGTCGCGGAGAATGTTGGTCAGTTGGAAAGCAATGCCGAGGTCGATGGCGTATTGCCTGGCGGAGGGCGAAAGGTAGCCGAAGATTTCGATGCAGAGCAAACCAACCGTGCTCGCAACCCGGTAGCAATAAGTGCGAAGCTCCTCCCAGGTTTCGTAGCTGCGCGGGCGCAGGTCGGTTTCCACGCCGTCGATGAGTTCGTGAAAGTAGCGCTCCTGCAGGGGGAATCGCCGAACCGAGTCTGCTAACGCACGGCTGATCGGATGGCGGGGAGTGCCGTGGAACACAGCGCCGACTTCGTCGCGCCAGCGTTGGATGCCTGCGGCGGGTGACCAGGCAGGGTCAGACCGATCCGCAACATCGTCCACAAACCGGCAGAACGCGTACACCGCGTACAGTGCCCGTCGTTTTTGTGCGGGCAAGAGGTGGAACGCATAGTAAAAATTGCTGGAACTCCGCCGGGTGACCTCTTCGCAGTAGCGGTAGTCTCGTTGAAGGGAGGTCGGGCTGCGGTCGTCCAGCAACAAAAACGGCCGGCGCGGCGTCGGTTTGGCGAACTGCCACAGCAGGCGAGCCTTATCCCAAGCGGATAGGGTTGGGCGTTGGTGCAAAACGTCGTAGTCAATGCGCACGATGCGGTCTAAAATCGCCAGTCCTCCATGGGCAAAGAGCCGGACTTCGCGAGCAAGGTCGGCCGAGACGTGCTCTGCTAGGGAAAGGCCGCTTTCCAGCAGAGTGCGGGCGCGGGCGACTTGGAACTCCATCAAGCCGCGAAATCGTTCGCGATCTGCGCCGTGCTCGAGGATGTCGCCGATCGATAGCCCGAAGCGCTGCAGCTCCTCCTTTGGCAAGTACACTCGGCCCCTGGCAGCGTCCACGGATACATCTTGCCAGAAATTCGCGAGTTGAAGGCCGGTGCAAATCCGGTCGGCAAGCTGCTGCCGCTCCGCGTCGCGGTAGCCGAACAGACAGAGCACCAAGTGGCCTACCGGGTTTGCCGACCGGGTGCAATACTGGAGCAAGTCGGCGTACGTTGCAAACGGGCGAAATTGGGCGTCGTACCGGAATGCCTCCAGCAGTGCCTTAAATGGCTCGACAGCTAGGGAGAAGCGTTGAATGGTATCCGCGAGCGCGACAAAGATGGGCGACTCGGGCTGGCCGGCCACGCAGGCATCCAATTGTGCCTCCCATGCGTCGAGCGCGGCGAGGCGCTGGTCGGGAGTTTTTTCCCCTTCGTCGGCCAGGTCGTCCGCGACGCGCGCAAAGGCATAGATGGCTGCGATCGCGTCTCGCAGCCGCCGAGGTAGGAGGTAAGAGCCGAGCGGGAAATTTTCGTAGTGGTTGCGGGCAATGGTCCAGCAGTGCCGGTATGCCTCCTGGAGCTCAGCCGCATCCCTCATGGTGAAACGCCTCGTGTGGGGGCAAGGTGCGTGTTCTCGGCGCTAGCTCTGCCCGAGCGAACTTGTTGTAAGCGCTGGCGCACCTGGCCAAGGGCCATGAGCGGGAAGTAGATGCGGTAGCCGTCGTAGCGAAGGTAAAAATGGCGGGGAAAGCCGGTGCCGGTCCAGAGCCGCTCCTCCCAAGTGCCGTCCGACTTTTGCGTTTGTAAGAGGAAGCGCACGCCCCGCAGCAGTTCCGGGCTGACGCCATCCTCGCCGGCAAGCAGGCCGAGGATCGCCCATGCGGTTTGCGATGCGGTCGACTCGCCCCGCCCTGCTAGGGATTCGTCGTCATACGAAGCCAGGGTCTCGCCCCATCCGCCGTCGGGGTTTTGGTGGTGTTTGAGCCAAGCTACTGCGCGGCGTACATGGCTCGCGCGCAGGTCATCGCCAATGGCACGCAAGCCAGACAAGACCGACCAAGTCCCGTAAATAAAGTTCGCGCCCCAACGGCCCCACCAGGCACCATGGGGGCGTTGCGTGCGCAGCAGGAATCGATGCGCTTTGCGGACCCGCGAGCTTTGCAAGTCGTAACCGTATTGTCCCATCAACTCGAGCAACCGGCCGGTGAGGTCTTCGGTGGGCGGATCGATCATTGCCTCCATGTCGGCAAAGGGAATTTGGTTGAGGAATTCGCTGTCGTTGTCGGTATCGAAGGCGGCCCAGCCACCGTTCTGACTTTGCATGCCCAACGCCCAGTTGAGGCCGTAGGCAATTGCCCGCTGCTTGGCGCGGTGATTCTTGGTGTGGATGCGTTGGAGCTGCATCAAGATGACGGCGGTGTCGTCGACGTCCGGATACCAATCGTTGGCAAACTCGAAGGCCCAGCCTCCGGGATCGAGATCTGGGTTGTAGATGCTCCAGTCGCCGCGACGGAATATTTGGTTTTGAATCAGCCACTCGGCGGCTCGGGACAATGCCGGGTGATCCGCGTTCAAACCGGAGTCGAGCAGGGCCTTGGCAGCGAGTGCGGTGTCCCAAGTGGGCGACACGCACGGCTGCATCATGAGCGCGTCTCCGTCAGCGATCAAGAAGTCGTCGATCGCCTGGATGCCTTTGAGAATTACAGGATGATCGTCAGGGTAACCGAGGGTCTTGAGCGCCATCACGCAATTCAGCATGGGTGGTTGAATCCCGCCCCAGCCACCGTTGCGGTCTTGTCGCTCTAAGATCCACTGCTCGGCGCGCCGCAGCGCATGACGGCGTAGAGGGGCCCACGGCACGTGTTTCCCGAGCAACTTCAGAGTTGCGTCCACGGCCAGGAAGAAGTTCCGCCAGCTCAAGGTCCTGTCGCCGCGAGGAAATGCCACGGCATCGGGCGAGGGGGGCTCGAGCCAAAGCTCTTGTAGATGGAATTCGGGGCCGAGCGGTATCTGTGGCCGCAGTGCCATAAGAATGGTGAGCGGGACCACAGTTTCGCGAGCCCAGCTCGAAAACGCGTAAATGTTCACAGGGAACCAAGGTGGGAGGAGGATCAGCTCCACCGGCATCGACGGAAGTCCGTACCAAGGGAATTGGCCGAAGTAGGCGAGAAAGCAGCGAGTGAACACGCCGGCACGTGCGAGCCCACCCTGCGCGCGAATGAACTCGCGCGCCTTGGTCAAGCGGTTGTCATTGACCGAAAACCCGCAGAGTTTGAGCGCAAAGTAAGCCTCGATCGTCAGGCTCACATTGCCTGGTCCACCCGGGTACAGTGACCAAGATCCGTCTGGGTTTTGGGTGGAGAGCATGTGCTCGGTCAGCCGTGCCTCTGGCCGCGCAGCCTCGCGCCGCATGAAGCGGTTAAAGAAAACGTACTCGGCATCCATGGTGACATTGGCTTCGAGCGGGAAGTGCCAGTAACCAGCGCTGGATTGGATCCGCAGCAGGTGGCTTTGGGTGCGGCGGATCGTCTCGTCGAGGGCTTTCTCGATCTCGCTACCGATCTCTTCAGAGGCGCTCGGTGCTAATGCTTGACTGCGCAACATATCGTTCATGTTCACCTCCATCTTCAGGGGGCCAGTTCACCGGAAAGCATTGGCAGCCACGGGCAAGAAAGCGTTCCACAAAGGCGGCCCGATTTTCTGGGCAAAGACAAACCACAGCACCGCCCCCGCCTGCGCCCGTGACCTTTGCTGCCCAGGCCCCCGCCGTGAGGGCTTGTGCCACCAACGTGTCGATCTCCGGAGTAGAAACCCCAAGATTGTGAAGAATTCTTTGATTTTCGTTCATGGTCACGGCGAGGATTCCCCAGTCTCCTCGCTCGATGGCAGCGGCGGCACGTTCCGCGAGTTGTCCGATCCGGGCGAAACTCGCGTCCACTGTTTGCGGATCGTGCTCGCGGCGTCGCTGGAGCAGCTCGACCACGGTCCGCGTGGATCGGGGCTGGTCTCCCAAGAGGACGACAAGCGGAAGCGGCGCTGGCGCAGAGAGGGGCAGCGGGCTCTTGCCGCGAACGAAGCGGAGCAAACTGCCTAGGGCGACGGCGGTGTTGTCGACACCGGACGGTTGGCCGTGGAATAGGCATTCGAGCTTGTAGGCGCAGTTGCTCACGTCACCGTCCTCCAACGCGATTCCATAGTAATCGGCTATCGCCCGGATGAGCGCGACACTCAGGGCTGCCGAGCTGCCGAGCCCCATTCCCGGAGGAACCGCCGAATTCACCCGAACGGCCAAGTGCTCCGCCGGCAGCCGCAAGAGGCTTCCGGCGAGGGACAGAAGTTGCCGGATGCTTACGGGCGGCGTGTTACCGTGCAGCGTTCCAGAATCTGTTTCTGTCGGGACGAGATTGCCCGGCCCCACTTCGACGTGCACCCAGCGGTCCACAGGCAAAGCGATGGCGGGCCACCCGTAAACAACGGCATGTTCCCCGAGAAGGATGACTTTGCCGGGGGCCCGGCCTTGGCCAACGCGGAGTGGATGCAAGGCGTCGCCCTCAGGCTGCGCGTTTGCGTGACGCGACAATTTCCCGCGCTTTGCTGAGCTTCACCTCGCCGCTGGCGATGAGCTCTTCGACAACCTGATCAACAATGTCCTCCGTGGCACCGGCGGCGAGTGCAAGCCCGCGGGCATGGAGGGACATGTGTCCCCGCTGGATTCCATCAGTGGCCAGAGCGCGCACAGCAGCGAAGTTTTGCGCTAGGCCGACGGCTGCCATGACCGCCGCGAGATCCCGGGCAGAGCGTGCGCGCAAGAGCCGCAAGCCGAAATTTGCGCGCGGGTTGCATTCCAAATTGCCGCCCACAATGCCGACGGCCAAGGGGAGCTCGATAGAACCAATCAGGGCTCCGTTGTGGACCCGCCATTCGCTGAGTGGACGATACTGCCCGTCGCGTGCGGCGTAGGCGTGCGCTCCGGCTTCGATGCCTCGCCAGTCTTGGCCGGTAGCTAAGGCCACGGCGTCGATTCCGTTCATGATTCCCTTGTTGTGGGTAGTGGCGCGGTAAGGATCGGCGTAAGCGAAGGCCCAAGCCTCCTCGATCCGTCGGGCGACTTGTTCCCCGGAGAAGTCCTTGGTGGCGAGCAGGTGGAAAGGAATGCGTGCCGTGGCGCGAGCGAGGCGCTGGTCCGCCAGGTTGGACAAGATGCGCAACCTGGTCTCCCCGCCACTGAGTTCCTCCAGCAAGGGCGCAACCGCTTCGGCTATGCTGTTGATTGCGTTAGCCCCCATGGCATCGCCGACATCGACGAGAATGTGCACGATGAGCATCGGGCCACAGGGGGTATCAGGGAGCGGCCGCAGCTCGATCTTCCGGGCTCCGCCGCCCCGTTTCAGCATGTTGGGGTGAACAGAATTTGCCACCGCCAAGATGCGACCCGCAGCCGCAAGGATTTGCTCTTTTGCTCGGTCGATATCCGGTAAGTTCACTAGTTGGATTTGGCCAATCATCAGCGACGGATCAGCTTCGGCAAAAAACCCGCCGGCGTCCCTGACGATGCGGGCAGCGAAACTGGCCGCCGCAACAACCGAAGGTTCCTCGATGGCCATGGGAACGAGCCGCTCGCGGCCGTTGATTAGGAAGTTCAACCCAACACCGAGGGGTAGGCCGAGAACGCCGATGGCGTTTTCGATCATGTGGTCGGCCACCTCAAACGGCAGCGGCGTTGGGGTCAATAGTTCGGCGACCTCGTTTTCTTCGAGGTTGCCCATACGAGCGAGGGTAACGAGACGCTCTTTGCGCGGAAGCTTGTAAAAGCCTTCGATGCGCGAACTGATGGGGTTGATTTCCATGGGTCTACTTCCTCCCTTGTGCGGTCTCCAAAGCACGGAGCCATGCTTCCAAGCGTGGCCCAATGACCAGTGGTTGATGTTGGAGTTCTGCGACGGAGCGCGAGCCCGTGAGCAGCATCGCCGTGCGGAGCCCCCGGATGCACTGCCCGATGAATGCTTCCGCTTGGTCTTTGCCGCCGGCGCGGTAGGCGCGAAACACAGGTAGGGCCATGCCGCAAAGGTCGGCGCCTAAGGCCAGCGCCTTGGCTGCGTCGACCCCGTTGCGGAGCCCTCCGCTAGCGATTCGCCGCAGCGGAGAGCCTCGTAACGCGAGCAGTGCTGCTGCGGTTGGAATTCCCCACGAGGCAAACTGTTCCCCTAACTCGGCGGCTTCGCCAGCGCTGCGGAAACTCTCGACGCGGACCCAGGAAGTTCCCCCAGCGCCAGACACGTCGACGTACCGTACGCCGACATCCTGCAGGCGGTGTGCGACGAGCGGTGAGATGCCGCAACCGGTTTCCTTAACAATGAGGGGCACATCGAGTTCGTTCGCGATGCGGTTGATGGTGTCGTAACCACCGCGAAAGTCGCGGTCGCCCTCGGGTTGCATGAGTTCTTGGGCAGCGTTGAGGTGGATGCACAGCCCATCGGCGTCGACGCTGTCAACGAGTTCCCGCAATGCGCTCGTTGGTGTTTGGGCCGCTTGTGTAAGCCCAATGTTGGCAAGGATCACCGTGGTCGGGGCGAACTTGCGCACTTGGTACGTCCAAGCGAGTTCGGGCTCATGCTGCATGGCGCGTTGGCTACCGAGACCAAAAGCGATGCCGCAGCGTTCCGCCACCGCGGCAAGGTCGCGATTGATCGTGAAAGCCTCCGGTGCCCCGCCAGTCATCCCGGTAATCAGGAACGGCGCCTGCAAGGTCTTGCCGAGAAAATCCGTGCAGAGCGAGAGGTCTTCGATCCTGAGCTCGGGCAAGGCGTTGTGGATGAAATCCACTTCTTCGAGCAGGGTAGTTTTCTCGGGGTGCTCCACTGGGGCCTTCTCACACAACTCGAGGTGCGAGCGCTTGCGTTCCTCGATCGCGGTCGGGGTGCGCGGCGACCTTGTCTTAGGCTTGTGCACAGTAAACTCCTTCAGCCGAGGGCGCAGCAACAAGGGCAGGGAAGCCTAAGTGCTGCCAAGCTTGCGCAACTTGAGCAGCGGCTTCGTGCGTGCTGAGAGCGATGGCGCAGTCGCCGCCACCCGCGCCAGAAGGTTTGGCTGCGGAGCCCGCTTGTTTCGCTGCGGTTAGAAGGGTTTCGAGTTCGGTTGTGAGGTAGGGAAGCCTGGCACGGGCAGCAAAAGCAGGGAGTACTTCGGCCGCTTGGGCCCAGATGTGCAGGGCGTTGCCGCTGCCGTGAAGCGCTGAAGCGAAATTCGCCACTGCTTGAATGCTGTCGTCGAGAAATTGTTGGTGGACTGTGGGGTGGGTCTGCTTCGCGCGTTCGTACGCCTCGATCAGGGCGGAAGTGGAAGCAGAGCGGCCGCTCCAACCGACAATCAAGCGAAGGTGCTCGGGCCATTTGAGGTGCGTAATCCCCACGTCCTCCGCCTCGGGCTCGAAAAGGATTGCCCCGCCGTACACGCTCGCGGCGACGTCCCCACCGCTACCCCGCCCACCTTGAGCTCGGCGGTGCGCAGTCACGGCGCGCTGATACACGAGATCCGTCATCTCCTCTGTGGCTCCTCGGCCGTAGGCCATTTCGATCAACACGGCGCTGATCGCAGTCACCAGAGCGGCGCTACCGCCAAGGCCAACTTTTTGCGGCCGGCCGAAGTACTCTGGAAATTCAATTTGCAGGTGGAGACCGGTTGGCAGCCGGAAGCGTTCCGCGGCCGACAATCCTGCAAAGCACGCAGTGACGAAGCGGAGTGCGTTCCCGATGGGAGCAGGTGCGCTCAGTTCCTCGAGCGCGGTATGCACACCGTATTGAGGCAGTGACACCCAAGTCCCCCGAGGATGTGTTTGCGGCTCGGCCAGCACCCGGACCCCGGGTTCGAGGGCGGCAATGATGGCCGGGCAGGAATCCAGCACGGCATACTCTCCGAGTACGAAGAGTTTCCCTGGGGCGGTGGCGTGCACGGCGGTCATGAAAGTGGCTCCTCGACCAAACGCGCGTCCTCGCCGGGGCGAGTCAACAGCACTTCCGTAACTCCTGGTGTGTCACGCAAGGCAGCGGCTACGCGAGACTCGTCGGTTTTGTCGCACAACACTTTGACTTGTGGACCGGCATCGATCGTGAAGTACGCTGGGACCCCGGTCGCGCGCAGTTCTCGTACGGTGGCGATGGCGGCAAGCGTTCCCGGTGCCCAGTAGATTAGTGGCGGTTGAGCAGTTAGGGCCACCGCGTGCATCTTCAGGCAGTTATGTTCTGCCAAGGTCCCCAGCCGCTCGAGGTCGCCAGAACGAATGGCAGCACGGGCGGTGTCTAGGTCGGCATCTTGAGTGGACACCCACACGGGGTAAAAGGGCGAGGTCGTGGATCGATGCATGCCGTCCCGTGAGCCGATGGGTTTTGGATTCGGATCGATGACGGCAATCACTACTGCGAGAGGCCAATCGTGCGGCCAGGGCAACGGCAATGCGAACGAATCACTGCCGTCAGGCAGTTCGCCCGCGCGCCACTCGACAAATCCTCCCCAGAGTGATCGGCATGCTGATCCGGACCCACGTCTTGCCAAGGCACTCAGTTGCTGCCGGGAAAGGTTCAGGCCGAGAAAGTGCGTGAGTGCAAGGGTCAGAGCCGCGAACGTTGAGGCCGACGATGCTAAACCTGCGGCCACTGGAAAGTTGCTCCGAGTGTGGACGGATATGGCCCCCTCGCTCCCGGCAAGTGCACAGCAGAGTCGGACAAATTGGCTGACATTGCGAAGCGCCTGTCCTTCGACGCGGTGACCGTTTGACCAGTACTCGTCGTTTGGCCCTTCGGCCGCCTGGATCGTGACTTCTGTAGAGAGCCCCCCCAGGGTCAATGAGATGCTGCCAACACTCGGAAGGTTGAGCTGTCGGTCGCGTTTCCCCCAGTACTTTACCAGGGCGACATTGGGGTGAGCTCGAGCCCGGACGCGCTTTACTGGCTCGTCTCGCCTTCCGGTGCCAGTTACCGCTCTCAAGCCTTCCACAGCCCCTCCTCTTTTATTGAGTTTTATTGAGGCGTCTCAACCTTACTCGGGCCGATCAATCTAACGATATAAACCGCCAGCTATAGACCAAAAGCTCTAAACCAATCGGTTAGTACCTACCGCGGCGGGCACTCTAAATCAAGGCCGCCTCCCCGACCAGCCCCATTCGTGGCGCCCGCCGCTCCCCTTCCTGAATCCCGTCAATGCGCCGACCAATGGAAGCCGATCAAAGCCGATCAATGGACACCCACCAATTTGGACACACGGTTCGTGGTCACGCGGTTCGTCGCGGTTCGTGCACAGCCACCAATCTGTCCGACCAACACGAACGTGGACAGCCACACACGAACGTGGACAGCCACGAGTCTTGCGCCTCACGACCCCCTTTGATGATGGACACCGACTGAAGTTTCTGTTGTTCTGGGTGTTGTTCTGGCCACCCAACAATCCCGTCCGTTGTCACCCAGCCAGAGTCCGCCTCCGGCGGGTTGCGTGGACGCCCGGGAGGAGGCCACGGGGGGCAGATGGAATAGTCCGGAGCCCCCGAGACGGAGAAGGTTCTGCTTTGAAACCGTACTTGAGCAAGCCGGCCCTGCGGACAAGCAGAGGGCAAGGACGCTGGGGCCCGCGGCGTCCGTCACTTTAAGTCGGTATCAACAAGGGTGGCTTTTGACGAAATAACGAAGGGTGGCTTTCCGGTTAGAGATTGCTTGGTCCCGACGTCCCTGGCCTGCAGAGCGGTGGCTCCTGCTTTTGGCAGCCGTGGGTTTCTGTGGTCGGCGCCGAAGCTCCCGTTCAATCAATAGATGCAGTACTGCACCGGCATCCACGCCCAAACGCGCCCTGCAGTCAACTCGTGTGTGGGCGGCAAGGGTACAGGCGGAGTCGGGCGCACGCGGTCGAGTAAGGATTGCCAGAAGGGCCGAGGGCGCGGGTAGTGGATAACCGCAACGGGTTCAGCAGGGTCGAACCCGCCGAGCAATATCGCGGCATCGAGGGCTTGTTCGAACCCGCCGATGGCATCCACAAGACCGAGCCCAAGGGCAGCCTTGCCGCTCCAAACTCGCCCATGTGCGGCAGCGTCCACCTGAGATGACTCCAGTCCCCGTCCAAGTCGGACGATGTCGAGGAACCGCTCGTAAAAATGGCGGGCATGCCGTTCCAAAACGAGTTTTTCTTCGGGAGTCAGCGGCAAAGCATCAGAAGCTAAGCCGACGTGTTGCCCGCGGGCGACACGGTCTTTGTCGATGCCCAGCCACTCGTACAGGCCACGGAGGATAAATTTGCCGCTGAGAACCCCGATCGACCCTGTAATGGTGTTGGCTTCGGCAAACACGGGGCGCCCGGCAACTGCGAGGTAGTAACCGCCCGAAGCCGCAACATCGCCGAGCGAAGTCACGAGGGGCTTTTTCTCTGCTACTGCCGAAAGAGCGTGCCAGATGCGATCCGCGGCGAAGGCGGTCCCGCCTGGGCTCACCACGCGCACGAGCACGGCTTTTACCCCTGGAGATTCCTTGATTTGCTCGAGGTCGTGCAACAGCGTGGTCAAGCGGGAGCGAGGCGCGGGACCATCGAATAACGAACCAGCAATGTGCACGATGGCGACGTGCTCGCCCCGGCGACGCCACCAGAACCGGCGAAGTTCAATCACCCGCCGCCGGTTGTATGCATGGAAGTCGATGGCCTCGGTGCGGGAAACGCCGGTGAGCTCCAAGGCCTTTGCCTCCGCGATAATCGCGTCCTCCAGCGAGTCGACCAATCCCTGATCTAACGCCGTCCGCGCATCGTAGGGGCCATTCTCGATCGCTTGGATCGCCCGCTGCGGTTCCCACCCTCTGCCGCTTGCCACTGCGGCTGCGAGGCTTTCGAGTAAGTGGTCCACAAGCGCTTGCGCGGCCTCGCGGTGCGCTGCGGACATCGCGGTGGCGGTGAACACTTCGGCCGCACTCTTGTACTCGCCGACTTGGATGATCTCCGGTTGAATGCCCAACTTGGCGAGGGCGCGAGAGAGAAACCATACCTCGGCGGTCAGCCCGTGAATTGCCAGTTCGCCCGCGGGCGAAAGGAAGATGTGATCGGCCGCGCTCGCAAGTACGTATTCCGGCGCTTGCGCCTGGCCGAGGGCGACGTACACACGCTTTCCAGCTTTGCGCAGCGCCAGCAGGCTCCGGTGCAACTCTTCGACCTGTGCCCATCCCAGGAGTGCCTGTTCGCACTGGATAAAGACTGCTTTGATCCGTTTATCCTCCCGCGCCCAGCGGAGTGTCCTCACCAATTCGCTGAACGTCAGCGGGTGCCTCGTGCTCCAAAAGCCAGAGGGCGCTGCTTCGCGAAGCTCGCCTCGCAGGGTGATCCGAAGAACCGCGAATGGACGTTTTCGCCCGGCGATCCAGCGCAGCGCCTCGCCAAGGTAGTGGAGCGTGAGCCGGATCCCCAACCACAGCCGCCAAAGCATGCGAGGCGCTTTAGCAAATCCTCACAGGTGTCACGACAAACTTTTCCGGGGCCAAAGCTGCACTCGAGCCGCCGGCGGGTATCGCTGGCGCCGCCTAAAGTGCGGCAGCTGGCGCAGGGCTCGAAGGGAACTCAGCGGCCTACAACCGAGCGCCGCACCGCTTCAGCCGCGAGCACGGAGCCGTGGGACTGTTCGGGAGTTTTCTCACTGGCGTGTTTGGCGAGCTGCGCCGCCTTCCAGGCAAAGAGCCCTTTGCGAACATATTCAGGATCCAACTGCAGTTGCTCGCAGACGTTCTCGAAGGAGAAGGGCCAGGTGCGGTCGGTAGAAGAAATCCACTCCTCTGCTTCCAGGAACAGCTGGCGCTTTTTGCGCTCGTGGGCAAAGAGGTGCTTTTGGAAGCACTCGACCGCGTCCTGCAGAAGTGCGACTACGAGCCGCCGCTCTGGCTCGTGCTCCAAGCGCCGCCTCAACGCCGCAAAGTATTGCGAAGGGAGCACCGCATCCGGGTTCAATAGGTGAACGAACCCGTCGGGTTGATATTGCGGTTCAGGCATAGTCTTGCCTCCTCTGGGTCCGCTTCGAGCGACAACCCGCACGCCCACAGAACATGGCCTGGGAGCGCGGAACAGAACGCCCATTTGTCGAGCCAGCCCTGAACGGCAGGCGATATGGCCGCAGCCCACCTCTCCTGTGGAGCGGAGCACGGCTACCGACCGACGGCAACGGGACAGATAATATTTTAGCGGCGCGCATCAGCACTGCCTCCGCCAGCTAAACAGCGAAAGACGCCCCGCACCCGCACGTTCGTTTCACGTTGGGGTTGC